>CAYMQT010000170.1:6885-9937 GCA_964392575.1 uncultured Polyangiaceae bacterium | reverse complement strand
GCAGGTACCACACGCCGCCGCACACGATGGAGAACGCGAGGAGCGTGCCGATCGACACGAGGTGACCGAGGGTCGATACGTCGAAGGACCCTGCGAGCACGCCACAAACGAGGCCGGTGAGGATGCTCGATACGTGCGGCGTATGAAAGCGTGGGTGCAATTTACCAAAGAGGGGAGGCAGCAGTCCGTCGCGAGACATCGTGAAAAAGATGCGCGGCTGGCTCATCAGCATGACGAGCATCACCGACGTGAGACCAGCTATTGCGCCCACCTTGATCAGCGAGGCGAGCCAAACGAACCCAGTACGCTCGATCGCGAGGGCGATGGGCTCCGCCACGTTGAGCTGAGGATACGGTACGATGCCCGTCACGATCGCTGAGACGAGGATATAGAGGAGCGTGCATACGATCAGCGATCCGAGGATGCCTATCGGCATGTCGCGTTGTGGGTTTTTTGCCTCTTGCGCGGTGGTCGAGACCGCATCAAACCCGATGTACGCAAAGAAGATGACACCGGCAGCGGCGACGACGCCGTCCCACCCAAAGACGCGCGGGCCCTGGCTCTCTGGAATGAAGGGGGTCCAGTTGGCGATCGCGGTGGGCAGATCCGTGAGGATGAAATAGCCGCCCGCTAAAATGAAGAGCCCGATCACGCAGAGCTTGATGAGGACGGCTATGTCGTTCAGCGCCGCTGATTCCTTGATGCCGCGCACCAGGAGCGCCGTTACGACGAAGACGCCCAGCGCTGCTATGATGTTGAAGCCGCCAGAGGCGGTCGGGAGCGAGGCGACGTCGATCCCGCTTTGCGCAAGTGAGCGCGTGAGTTCCTCGCTGTGACGCACCCAGGTCGCGGATCCGGGAAGCTGCACCAGATCACCGGGCGGGTGCACGAGCGCGGGGGGCAGCCCGAGCCCGAGGTCTCGAAGAAAAGAATTGACGTATCCCGACCAGCCCGCCGCGACGGTCGCGGAGCCAAAGAGGTATTCGAGAATGAGATCCCAACCGATGATCCATGCGATCACCTCGCCGAGCGTCGCGTAACCGTAGGTGTAGGCGCTGCCCGCGATGGGGATCATCGAGGCGAATTCGGCGTAGCAGAGGCCCGCGAACACGCAGGCGAGGCCAGCAAGCACGAAGGAGATCACAATGGCTGGGCCGGCGTGCTGCGCCGCGGCCGTGCCCGTGAGCACGAAGATGCCCGTGCCGATGATCGCACCGATGCCGAGCATCACGAGGTTCAGCGGGCCGAGCGTGCGCTTGAACGTGTGCTTGCCCTCGACCGCCGCGTCGGCCTGAAGTTCATCGATGGATTTGCGGACGAAATAGCTCATTTTGACTCCGGCCCGCCTGGAGAATAGGCGAGGGGGCTTTGGTAGACCATGTTCTGCGCGGGCTCAGAAGGGCCCGCCGCCGTGGGCTTCATCTCTCGGGAAATGAAGGTGTAGAGCGCGGGCACCAGGTAGAGGGAGAGGAAGGTCGCTCCCAAAAGCCCCCCTACCACTGCTATGCCCAGGGATTGGCGACTGCCCGCCGCCGCTCCCAGCGAGAGCGCAATGGGTAAAACACCCAGGATGGTGGCCAGGCTCGTCATCAAAATGGGCCGGAAACGGGTCTTGGCCGCTTCCAGCACCGCTTCTCGCACCGAGAGCCCTTGCTCGCGCCTTTGGTTGGCGAATTCGACGATCAAGATGCCGTTCTTGGTCACCAGACCTATCAGCATGATGATGCCGATCTGACTAAAAATGTTGAGCGATGAACCCGTGAGCTGTAGTGCGATCACCGCGCCGATCAGCGACATGGGCACCGCGAGCAGAATGATCAAAGGGTCGATGAAGCTCTCGAACTGCGCCGCCAGGACCAAATAGATGACGAGCAATGCCAGGATGAAGGCAAACAGAAGGCTGTCAGAGCTTTCAGAGAAATCTCTCGCTTCTCCCGCCAGCTTGGTGACGACGGTTTGAGGGAGCACTTCTCGCGCTACCGTATCCATGGCTGAAATACCGTCACCGAGCGCGAATCCGGGGCTGAGCCCCGCCGAGACCGTGGCCGCCACATAGCGATCATAGCGATACACGGCGCTCGGCACCGTGTGCTCTCTCCAGGTGACGAGATTGTCGAGCGGGATCATCTCGCCCCGCACATTTTTGGTGAACAGGCTGCGTAAATCCTCTGGTTCATTCCGGAAGGAGCGATCCAGCTGACCGATCACCTGGTACTGCTTGCCGTTCATCACGTAGTAGCCCAAACGCTGATCGCCAAAGGTGAACTGGAGCGTTCTGGCCACTTGCTCCGCGCTGACGCCTAGCTCGGCTGCCTTTTCGCGGTTCACCTCGACGACCGTCTCTTCACGATTCACTTTGAAATCGACGTCCACGAAGGCGAGCTCGGGTCGCTTTTGTGCGGTTTCGAGGAAGGCGGGCAATACGTCGAGCAACACTTCCGCGCTGGGCGCTTGTAGGACGTACTGAAGCGGTTGCCCTGACGATCGCGAACCAATCGTCGGGGGCTGCGCCGGAAAAATGCGTAGGCCGTCTATCTTGGAGAGTCCGGCGGAAACTTGCTGAAAGATCTCCGCTTGACTGCGCGTCCGCTCAGCGGGGGGCTTCAAGTAGATGTTTTGGACGCCGCTGTTGACCTGGCCGCCTCCCATCGCAGAAATGCTGTAGGTACGATGAATCTCGGGGACGTTTTCGACCACCCAAGCGCCGACCTTGTCGAGCTCGGACGACGTGTAATCGAAGCCAGCCGAGTCGGGCGCGCGTGCCGACACGCGGATGTTCGAACGATCCTCTAGGGGCGCTAGCTCCCGCGGGAGGGTAGGCCAGACGAGCACGACGTACGCGCTGATCGCGGCCATGATCGGGAAGGTGAGCCAGCGCGCGCGCATGAATAAAGCCAAAGATCCGGTGTAGAGCGCCGTCATCCCTACGAAGAACGGCTCCGTGACGCGGTAAAAGAAGCCCGGCTTTTCCTTATGCTTCAAGAGAAGCCGACACATCATGGGTGAGAGAGTGAGCGCTACGAAGGCGCTCACCAGCACCGAACCTGCCACC
>CAYMQT010000170.1:0-6875 GCA_964392575.1 uncultured Polyangiaceae bacterium | reverse complement strand
AATACGCGAAAGAGCCTGCCCGTGAGCCCCTCCAAGAAGAGAATGGGCAAGAATACGGCCGCCAGGGAGACCGTGGTCGAGATGACGGCGAAGTAAATTTCCTTCGATCCGGTGAGCGCTGCCTCTAGGGGAGGCATGCCGTTTTCGATCTTGGTGTAGATATTCTCCAGCACCACGATTGCGTCATCGCACACCAGACCGATGGCCAGCACGAGCGCGACCAAGGTCAGGATGTTGATGGAAAACCCGGCCAGGTACATGATGAAAAAGGCCGAGATGATGCTGATGGGGATAGCGATAACCGGGATCAGTGTGGCGCGAAAATCACGCAAAAAGAGGAAGATAATGAGCGCTACGAGAAAGAACGCGAGGAGTAGCGTTTCTTGTACTTCGAGGATCGAACTGCGGACGAAGGCAGTAAAGTCATAGCCTATCTCTGCCTGGTATTCCGGCGGCAAGATCTTCTTGATGCCTTCGAGCCTCTTGTAAAATTCGTCGGCGATGGCGATGGCGTTGGTGTTGGGTTGAGGGATCACCGCCACACCCACCATAGGAATGCCCCTCTCTTTGAGGCCGGTTCTGAGGTTCTCCGCGCTCAGCTCGGCGCGGCCGACATCCTCCAGGGTGATGATCCGTCCCTCTTCGCTCTTGATGGTCAGACGATTGAACTCTTCGGGGGTTTCGAGGCGAGCCAGGGTGCGAAGACCCATTTCGGTGTCGATGCCCTCGATGCGCCCTCCTGGAAGGTCGACGTTCTCCCGAGTCAGCGCCGCTTGTACGTCGAGCGGTGTCACCCCGTGGGACGCCATGCGATCCGGATCGAGGAGGAGGCGCATGGCGTAGCGCTTGTCGCCAAAAATGCGCACCGTCGACACCCCGGGGATGGTCTGCACCCTCTCTTTGACCAGGGTGTCCGCTGTGTAGGCCACGTCGAGGATCGACTTGGTTTCACTCTTGAGGGTCAAAAAAACGATGGGAGAAGCGTCCGCGTCTGCTTTCTCGACGATGGGTGGATCTACGTCTGCCGGCAGCATGCGTCGCGCGATGGCGACCTTGTCGCGCACGTCGTTGGCGGCAGCATCCATGCTCACGGAAAGCTCGAACTCGATTTTGATCTGGCTTTGCCCGTCTCGCGACGTGCTCGACATGACGCGGATGCCGGCCACACCGCTGATGTTCTGCTCCAAGGGCTCGGTGATCTGTGACTCGATGACCTCCGGGCTCGCGCCGGGGTAATTCGTCGTTACGGTGACGATGGGCGGGTCGAGGGCCGGGTACTCGCGCACCCCCAAGAAACGGAATCCCACGACGCCGAACAGGACGATGATGATGGAAAGCACCGTAGCCAGCACGGGGCGACGGATGCTCACCTCAGAGAGCGTCATTGTTGTCCTTGATTTGAACCGGGATTCCATCTCGCAGGCGCAGCAAGTTGGTGGTGATCACTCGATCTCCCGGCGAGAGACCCCCGAGCACATGCACGAACTTCGGATCGCGCGCCCCGAGCTGGACCGGCACCGAGTGCGCAACGCCGTCCTTCTCCACGAACACATGGCGGCCATCGGCGCGCGAGACGATGAGAAGCGACGGAATCAAAAGGGCGTCCTCGACCACGACCGGCAGCGCTACCTTGGCGAAGGTCCCCGGCCGGAGATCCCCAGCGTCTTTGACCACACCTCGCACCGTGAGACTGCGCGAACCCACATCCACGGAAGACTCCACCGCCGTGATGGCCCCTTGAAGCGGCTCTGGGCTCCCTTCCAGGGCTATCTGAAACGTGGTTCCCGAGATCGCCGCCGCCGCGTACCTCTCGGGGATCTTGAAATCGAGCTTGAGCGAGCTGGTGTCTTGAATCGTCGAAAGGACTGTCGCTGGAGTCAGCCAGGCGCCCTCGCTGACGCGCCGTAGGCCGAGAGTCCCGTCGAAGGGAGCGCGGATTTGAGTCCGCTCTAGGGTCACTGCCAAGATATGCCGCGCTGCCTTGATTTCCTCCAGCTGTGCTGTTGCTGCGTCGCTCTCGGCCTGAGTCCCGACACGTTCAGCCACGAGTTTGGTGCTCCGCTCGGCCACGGTCTTGGCCTGTGCCTCTTGGACCGTGAGACGTGAAAGCTCCGCCCTCAGGTCGGACGCATCCAACTGAAAGAGCAAGTCTCCCTTCTTGACCTTCTGACCTTCCTTCGCCCCGATCTTCACGAGCCGACGTGAGAGTTCACTCACGAGCTCCACTGATTCGGCCGGCAGGAGCGTTCCTGTGGCCGGAATCGTTACCTCGAAACGCCGAGGTTCGAGCACCAGGAGTTCCACTTCCACCGCCTTCACCGCCGATGGAGCAGAAGCGGCACCAAGAGGAGCATTGCCCGAGCCCTTGTTTCCCTCTTGTTTCCCTTTGTCACATCCCAAAAGAGCCCAACAAAGACAGAGCGCCGCGCAGCAGCGAGAACCTAGGACCATGCGCCAATCCAACACGAATCCGGGTTTGAAACCAGATGGGCCACATTGCAACCTTCTGGCGCGAGAAAAAGGGGTGGGCGGTGTCGAAACCGGGACGTGCTCTTTGCTCCCGAGGGGGCCTTTCGGGTTGCGATCTCGAAGCTAGTAGGTAAACGAAAGCACGTATGCTCGAAGCGGCCCATTCGATTTCAAATGAAGATGTGCTGCATAAATTGCGCGCAACCCCCTCTGGCTTGCCTCAGGCCGAGGCAGCGGCACGACTGATTCAGTATGGGCCCAACCATCTGCCGCGAGGAGCCAATGTCGGGCTTTTCGTGATTTTCCTGCGGCAGTTCAAAAACCCGCTGATCTACGTGTTGGTTGCGGCGGCGGCTGCCTCGATCCTGCTCCGCGAATGGACCGACGCAAGCTTCATTGCTGCGGTGTTGGCCCTCAATGCGGTGATCGGAACCTTCCAGGAGTTCAACGCGCAGCGCAGCGCCAACGCGCTCCGTAGCCTGTCCGTGGTGCAAAGTACTGTCCTGCGCGACGGCGAGGAGTTCGAGATCCCGGCCGAACAGATCGTCCCGGGTGACATCGTGCTTTTGGAGACGGGCGTGAAAGTCCCCGCGGACTTGCGTCTCTTGACCAGCCACAGCCTGGAAATCGATGAATCACTGCTCACCGGTGAGTCCGTGGCCAGCTCCAAGGATGTCACTCGGGTAGCAGCGCTAGAGACCGCCTTGGGCGACCGCGCGAACATGGCCTTTGCGGGCACACTCGTCACTCGTGGTCGAGGGCGAGGTGTCGTGGCTACGACGGGTCTCAAGACCGAGCTGGGCGCCATCGCCGACTTGGTCATGGGCAAAAGTAGCGCACAACCACCCTTGATGTTGCGCATGGAGCGCTTCACCAATGGTATTTCCCTGGTCATTGGCATCGTCGCGCTCACGGTGGCAGCTATAGCGTTCTTCCGCGGTGACAGCCTCGCCTCCGTGTTTCTCCTGGCCGTGGCACTGGCGGTGGCCGCTACCCCGGAAGGGATCCCCGTCGCGCTCACCATCGCCATGGCCATCGGTACGCGCCGCATGGCGCGGCGCAACGTGATCGTACGCAAGCTGGTGGCGGTGGAAGCGCTGGGCTCTTGCACGTTCATCGCTTCGGACAAGACCGGTACCTTGACCTTGAATCAGTTGACCGTGCGCCGGCTCTTCATCGCAGAGAGCCCCCCTCTGGAGCTCACCGGACAGGGTACGGATCCCGAGGGAGAGTTACTCCTGCCCCAAGGTGCCGATGCTCTGCCCATTCGCGCTGTCGTGGAGCGTTTGGCGCGCGCCGTGACCCTGTGCAACGAGGCTAGCCTCGTCCGTCGTGAAGGCACCTGGACCAGTCACGGCGACGCGGTGGACGTCTCGCTTTTGGCCTTTGCGCACAAGCTGGGCATCACACGCCAAGCCATGGAAACAGCCTTTCCACCCTTGGGCAGCATTCCGTTCGAATCGGAGCGCCAGTATGCGGCCGCCTGCAATCGTTACGGTGAAAGCCGCCTGGTGAGCGTCAAAGGTGCGCTCGAAAAACTCTTGCCCATGTGCGCGCGCATGGCCACTCCCAGCGGGGATCAGCCGCTAGACGTAGATGCCTTGACTCGCGCGGCACATGAGTTGGCATCCGATGGTTACCGGGTGCTGGCCGTGGCCGAAGGCGAGATCTCCGAGAGCGCGCCTCTGGCACACGAATCTCTCGAAGGGCTGACTCTCTTGGGACTGGTCGGAACGATCGATCCACTGCGCCCCGACGCCAAGCAGGCCATCGAAGCCTGTCGGCGCGCGGGCATCGATGTGGCCATGGTAACGGGCGACCACCCCATGACGGCATTCGCCATCTCGCGTGACCTCGGTCTGGCCGAGTCACAAGAGCAGGTGGTGACCGGCCCAGAGCTAGCTGCGGCACCCGATGAGGCCACACGCGATGCCCTGATCAAAAAGGCGCGTGTGTTCGCGCGGGTCGAACCCCGCCAAAAGCTAGAGATCGTACAGGCATTGCAGAGCCATGGGCACTTCGTGGCCGTGACCGGCGACGGCGCCAATGACGCACCAGCCCTGCGCGCGGCACACGTAGGCGTCGCCATGGGCAAGGCCGGTACCGACGTCGCCCGTGAGACCGCAGAGTTGATCCTAGCCGACGACAACTTTGCCAGTATCGTCGCCGGTATCGAGGAGGGTCGCGTTGCCTACGCCAACGTGCGCAAGGTGATCTTCCTCTTGATCAGCACGGCGGTCGCCACCATCAGCGCCATCATTCCGGCAATGCTCCTGGGTTTGCCCATGATCTTCCTGGCTACGCAGTTGCTTTGGCTCAACCTGGTCACGAGCGGCATTCAGGACATCGCGCTGGCCTTTGAGCCTGCTGAGGGTGACGAGCTGGACCGTAAACCTCGCCCACCCGAGGAGCCCATCTTCGACCGTTGGATGATCGAGGGGGTGTTGGTGTCTGGTCTGTGGATGGGCATGGTCACGCTGGCGGTGTTCTGGCACCTTTTGAACACGGGCTGGGCTGAATCCTCCGCGCGCAACGCTGCGCTCCTGCTCATGGTGCTCTTCCAGAACATCCAGGTAGGGAACGCTCGCTCCGAGTCACGCTCCGGTTTGCTCATCAACCCGCTAAAAAATCGGTTCCTTTTGGTCGGCACGGTGGTGGCACAGAGCCTGCACATTGCGGCCATGTACACCCCTGGCATCAGCACTGCTTTGCATCTAGAGCCTGTCACATTAAAAGAATGGGTGACGCTTCTTTGCATCGCTGTGACGGTGTTTGTCGTCATGGAAGTGTACAAGCTGGCTCGGCGTATGATCATCAGAAGGCGTCAATCAAAACGGCATGAAGCATGAGTTGGGAAATCGTTTTCGTGCTCCTTGTGCTCTTCGGAGCCACGGCGCTTTTTGCTTCTGACAAGTTTCGTCTCGATCTCGTCGGCTTCATGGCGCTCACGGCGCTCCTCCTAGGAGGAGTGCTCACGGTGCCAGAGGCTCTCGCCGGCTTCGCGGATCCTACTGTCCATATGATCGCCGGCCTGTTCGTGGTGGGCGGTGCCGTGTTCCACACGGGCTTGGCTGATCGCTTTGCGCAAAGCCTGGCCAAGCTGGGCGCTGGGAGCCCTCGCAAACTCTTGCTCGCCATTCTCTTAGCGACGTCGATGCTTTCTGCCTTTCTCAGCTCGACAGGTACGGTGGCGCTCATGGTTCCCGTGGTGGCTACCCTGGCGCGTCGCTTTCAGATCAGTCCTTCGAAGCTGATGATTCCGCTCGCCTACGCGACGCTGCTCGGCGGTCTGCTCACTTTGATCGCTACGGCGCCGAACCTCATCGTTTCCAACGCTTTGGAGCAAGCGGGCTATCGTCCGTTTGGGTTCTTTGAGTTCACTGGACCAGGCCTTTGCCTGCTCGCGGTGGGTATCGGCTTTCTCCTTTTATGGAGCGATCGGCTTTTGCCTGAGCGCATCGAGGCTGGCGAGTCGAATTCCTTACCCAGCGCGCGCGATCTCTGGGAACGCTACGGTTTGAGCGGCTGGATCTCGGAGTTTGAAATCCATGCAGATTCTCCGCTGGTGGGCCACAGCATCGCTGAAAGTCAGGTCCGTACGCGCTTTTCCGTGGTCGTCTTTGCCGTCCGCGCCGGATCCGAGGCGGAACAACCTTTCGAAGCAATCAGCGCTGACAAAGTGCTTCACGCCGGTCAGAGGATCACCGTCAAAGGGTCCCCGGATTCGATCGAACGTTTTCGAGAAGAAGCCCGCCTCACGTTGCTCGGAAAGCTCGACGCACTCCCTCAGGGTTTGGTTGCGGCCGAAGTGCTCGTTCCTCCCGGCGCTTCTTTGGTGGGCAGGACCGTGGCGGATTCGCGATTGCGCAGCCGCTTTGAGGTCAGCGTGATGGCGGTGTTTCGCTCGCGCGAAGTACTGCGTGAGTCCGTCGCACAAACGGTCGTCTGCGTGGGTGACCTCCTGCTGCTTTTTGGTACCGGCTCTGCCATCGTCAAGCTCAGGAACGAGCTCAAAGACGTGATCCTAGTCGCCGAGACAGAAGCGCTGAAGAAAGCTGCGTTTCGCACGCACAAAAGCCCGCACGCACTGATTGTCCTCATGGCTATGCTCACCGTGATGGCGTTCGACTTGGTTCCTCCGGTCGTCGCCGTGATTTGCGCAGCGCTTTCCATGGTGCTTTTGCGTTGCATCGACGTAAAATCGGCAGAACAGGCCATCAGCTGGGAAACAGTGCTCTTGATAGCAACTGTCCTGCCTTTAGCGACGGCGCTGATGAAGGTCGGCGCCATCGATTTCGCGGCAGGAGGGCTCGTCCATGCCCTCGGATCACTGGGGCCCTACGCAGTCCTGCTGGCGATGTTCTTCGTCACCGCGCTGGTAGGGCTCTTTATCTCGAACACTGCCA
>CAYMQT010000169.1:0-10174 GCA_964392575.1 uncultured Polyangiaceae bacterium | reverse complement strand
GGCCTCGACGTCAAGAGGATCATCAACGAGCCGACGGCGGCTGCCCTCGCCTATGGCCTAGACGAAGGAAACGTCGGAAAAATCGTCGTTTATGACTTGGGCGGAGGTACCTTCGACGTCTCTGTCTTGGAAATCTCCGACGGAGTTTTCAGCGTGATTGCGACGGGTGGTGATACGCACCTAGGCGGAGAGGACTTCGACCGCATGATCATCGACATGCTCGCGGACGATTTCAAAACCACCCAAGGCATCGACTTGCGCGCCGATCGTACGAGCCTGCAGCGCCTGCGCGAAGCCGCTGAGCGCGCCAAGCACGAACTCTCTTCATCGCTAGAAACCGAAATCAACGTGCCGTTCATCGCCAACACTCCAAGCGGCCCGGTTCATCTAGAAAAGACGCTCACTCGGAGCATGCTGGACATTCTCGTTCGTCCTCTCGTCGATCGTACGCTGGAAGCCTGTCAGGCTACGCTGAAAGATGCAGGGCTCACCAAGGAGGCTGTCGAGGAGGTCGTTCTTGTCGGGGGGATGACGCGCATGCCGGGAGTGCAACAAGCGGTCAAGGATTTCTTCGGACGCTCCCCTGCCAAGACCGTGAACCCGGATGAAGTGGTCGCCTTCGGAGCAGCGCTCCAAGGCGCTGCTTTGGGAGGCGAAATCGCGGAAATGTTGCTGCTCGACGTGACGCCCCTTTCTATCGGCGTCGAGACGGGCGGCGGCGTTTTCACCAAACTCATCCCCAGAAACACCACCATCCCCACGGAAAAGAGCGAGATCTTCACCACCAGCGTCGACAATCAATCCTTTGTGCCCGTGCATGTGCTCCAAGGGGAACGCGAAATGGCCGTGGACAACCGTAGCCTGGCCGAGTTCGAGCTGACCGGCATTCCCCCGGCGCCGCGAGGAGTCCCAAAGATCCAGGTCACCTTCAGCGTCAGCGCAGAAGGACTCCTCTCCGTCGAAGCGATTGACCTCGGCACCAACCGCTCCACGAAGGTCGAAGTCACCCCCGCGAGTGGCCTCACCGAAGAACAAGTAAACGATTTGATCGCTCAAGGGGAGCGGTTTGCCGAAACGGATCAGCTCCGTCGAAGTCTGGCCGAACTTCGCAATCAGGCGGAGACCCTGATCTACACGACGGAAGAAGCCATCACGGCTTATGGCGATCTACTCGATCCGGAACGCTCCGCCGAGGTGCAGGCCGACATTGAAGAGCTGCGAGCGATGCTCGCCAGCGGTTCCGATCTGGAATCTCTGAGAGAAGCACATGCTCAGCTGGAAAATGCGGCGTTCGAGATCGCCGAAGCCATGTACGGCGGCGACGACAGCTCCGGCGACGCCTAGGGCGTAAGCTCTGCGAACGCGTCCCACAAAAATCCGCATTCCTGCCGGCGGGGACCCAAAGATCTCACCACCGACCGAACGCGTGTCTCAGGACGCATCCTGAACTGCATCGAGATCCTGAACCGCATCGAGATCCTGAACCGCATCGAGCACGTCTAGCGTGACTCGGGCGATTCCAGGGCCTTGTGCATCTCCAGGGCCTCGTGCGTCCTCGGTGTATACCGATACTTCGGTAGTGTTGGCCGGGAACGTCGTGTCGACTCGAACAATCTTACCCACACGACCGTCTTCCAAGCGCACCCGGGACCTGCGGTCCTGGAGTTCTCGAACTCGTCGTAAGGTCAACATGAAATAAGTATAGGGTATTTCCGCTGCAAAGCCCGTATTTTCTACAATCAAAGCTGCACGATTCCTCCAAGATTCCTCCAAGATCAACAAGATTTACCCCCCCGACACGCCTCGTTCACAGGTTTGTAGCAGATGATGGGTTGTTGCACTCATTCAGGGAAAGCCGCCGATTCAGGGAAAGCCGCCGAATTCAGGGAAAGCCGTCGAATTCAGGGAAAGCCGCCGAATTCAGGGAAAGTCGCCGAAAAGTAGGCCCTTCGATTCGAGTGCCGTAGTTTCTGGCCCATGACGTCGAAGTCCCTCCCGCTCCTCTTCCACGCGCTATTCTTCTTAGGAGCGTGCTCCAGTATCGGCTGCACCACGCACCACTGGGCAGCGATAGAAACCTCCAAGCTCCCCCCACCGCCGGGAGATCGCGTCCTTCATACGGATCGAGTCGTGATCCATGTGACCGAAGAGAGTCGGGAAACTCAATGCGTCGCCTATGAGAAGTTTCATCCGGTGTGTTTTTACAATGTCCGGCCGGCTTTGGAGCAAGGCCTGGCTCGTAGCCTTTGGCCCACCTTCCCCGAAGTCGTCATCGGTACGCCCAAAGACGCTGGTCCCAGCGACTACCTTCTTCAAGTGGACGTCACTCTGGATGCTCTGCCCCCCGATGACGCGGGTCCTGGCTGGTCGGCGGGTGCGCGCAGTCGGTTCCGTCTGCTCCGCGAAGGGAAAATTGTCGCCGAAGAAACGCTCGCCTCCCGCTCTCGTGCACAATTCGCCTACGGCGCTCCCCTCGGTGAGGCCGCAACCGAGGTCATGAACGCAACCGTGCTCCACGTCGCCTCCGCCATCTATCAGGTCCCGGAATCCCGTCCCGACGCACCCATGCCTCTACCCAGAGTCGCTTCGCGCAACGTCGCTCCGAAGACTCCGAAGGGAAAGACCGACAAAGCTCCTTCTACACCGGCGCCGGCGAGTCAAGCGAAGTCCAGCGCCGACTCAGAAAGATAAAGCGCTCACTCAGCGCTCGCGGCAAGCTTGCACTCGATCGCTTCCAGGTGAGCATTCACCTGCGGGTCGCGCTTGCGCAAAGACTCCACTCGCCGCACGGCGCTCATGACCGTCGTGTGGTCTCGGTTCCCGAAGGCTCGTCCAAGCTCTGGAAAGCTAGACTTCAGACGTTGACGGCACAGATACATGGCCACCTGACGGGCAAACGCCACGCTCTTGTGCCTATCCTTGCTCAGAAGATCAGCGCTCGTCACTCGAAAGTGACTGCAAACCGCGCGCTGAATGTCGGGAACGCCCACGAGGCGCTGAGAAGGTGCCTTCACCAAGGCGATTTCCTCGCGGATGAGCGCCTCATCGATGAGGCGACCCGTCAGCGAAGCTTTTGCCGCCAGACGAATCAACGAACCTTCCAGTTCCCGCACGTTACTCTGAACGTTTTGCGCAAGGAGGACAGCCACCCCATCCGGCAAAATGATGCCCTCGATCTGCGCCTTCTTCTTCAAGATGGCCACGCGCGTCTCGAGCTGAGGCGCCTGCACATCCGCGACTAGTCCCGAGGTAAAGCGAGAAACCAGACGTTCCGGCATGCGCTGGAGCTGCTGGGGATATTTATCGCTCGTCACGATGATGGGCACCCCAGCATCATGGAGGGAGTTGAACGTGTGAAAGAACTCCTCCTGGGTCTGTTCACGGCCGGCAAGAAACTGAATGTCGTCGAGCAAAAGGACGGCACAATTGCTGCGGTAGCGGGCGCGGAACTCCTCCATGCGTTTGTGTTGCAGCGCCTCGATGAACTCGTTGGTGAAGTGATCCGCACTCACAGAGATGATGCGCGCCTCCGGACGATCCTGAAGGATCTTGTGCGCGATGGCGTGCATGAGATGCGTTTTACCGAGCCCAGTGCCACCGGCAATGAAGAGCGGGTTGTAGCGAGGGCCACCACCCCCTGCCGACGCAAAGGCGGCCGCGTAGGCCAGCTCATTGGAGGGGCCCATGATGAAGTTTTCAAAGGTATATTTGGGGTTGAGGAGCCCGATCACCCCCGGAGCACTCGACGAACGCACCGAGCTGTTCGTCATACGGACCTGAGAACGCTCGCGCGCGATTTCCTCCGAAAGGGGACTCGTACCCACCCTTTCCGAAATATCACTGCTACCCACAATCTCCGAAATATCACTGTATCGCCGCGGGCGCTCGGACCATCCCGGCGCAGGGTGAGGACGAACCGACGCCGGGCGAACGGGAGAAGGACGAACAGAAGAAGAATGAGCAGAAGATAGGGCGCCCAGCTGACCACCACTTTTCGGATCCTTGGGGACGATTCTCGCCTCGCGCACCCCGGGGGCGTCGCAAACCGGTGTCGATAGCTGAGCAGCGATGGACCAATGCACCTCGATCTGAGCCCCGATCTCCGCTCGCAGCTGAGCCACGAGCGTCGGCAGGAAGTGCTCCTTGACCCAATCACGCACAAATTCATCGCGAGCGGAGAGATGAAGAACACCTTCCGTCAGACCATCAAACTGTACCGACGAAAACCACTGTTCAAAAGTGGCCGGAGAACGGCTCTTCGTGTGCGCAATGGCACGAGTCCAAGAATCCTGAGCGAGGGGGGCAGACAACATTGGTTTCGTTAGGCTCATCATGAGACGCAAGAGCATCGTGGGACGCAAGAACGAGAAAGAGTCAGATCAGCGACGCCACCTTTGAATGCACACAGGTGGAATGATTCGGAAACAGTTAGTTGACAATACAACCCCAAGTTATCCACAGGTTGTGGATACCCGTTTATTTCCCTATCCGAAGCGATTTTCGGAGCGTAGCCCGGCGGAGATCCACCGAGAGTAGGCGCATAGGGAGAAGAGAGAGACAACTTTGAGAGCACTCGCGAGGAAAGATCCAACGGTGCGGTGAGCAGTGAGCAGACCCCCGATGTTCAGAAAGCCACCCCCGGTGGCCTCTCACGTCCCTCCGAGAGGGTGCGCGATATTCTTCTGAGCTTCAGGCAGGGATGCTCGAGCCCGGCCGGAGTACTCGATTAACGCCGTCACAAAAGATCTTCAACCCTCGACTTTCTCAGAGTCTTCGTTCTCACCAGCTTTTAGCTGTGGATTTTTTTGCCTGGGCACGGAGCGGGAATTTTCGGCCGGATCGGGGTGAAGAGGTCTTTTTTCGTCATCCCCCTGGGTACATGGTCTCACCTGGGCGTCTAGACCTCGTTTAGGCCTGAACGTGTCAGGCCCTGTCGGTTTGTTGGCCCCGCGCCCGCGTCTTCGATAAGGGCTAAGGGGCATGCGCACACCGCCCGAGATCACTCCCCGAGGCCCGAGGACGGCCGCGTTTGTCTGCGCGAGAGTTCTTTCCGCACTGACCGTAACGGTCGGCCTTCTCTTGGTCACTCCCGCGCGCGCGGAGCCGAGTCCCAAGCCTCCTGAAGTAGGTCACAACTACGCGGAGCACGAGACCCCTCGCATGACAGCCCTCGGTGGTGCTCCTCGCGCCACCTCGAACTCCATCACAGCACTCTACTCAAACCCGGCAAACACAGCCATCGCCCAAGTTTATCATGTGGGAGCGATGGCTCAGATTTACCCCGAGTCGCGCCGGCAAAGTTACGGGGGAGCGATCGTGGACTCCCTCATCAGCAGTACCGGAATTGCAGGAGGGCTCGGCGCCGTATGGACTCTGCAAGATCCAGACGGCATCAAGCGCGAGTGGATGGACGTGCGCTTCGCCCTGGGTGTTCCTCTGGGCGACATGTTTTTCCTGGGTTTGATGGGAAAATATGTAACCATCAGGCAGGATGGCTTAGGGCCTCTGGGAGCAAGCCGCGCCAGCGGCGGGCTGATTGGTGAGAACATCATTCAGACGATCACCTTCGACGTAGGGGCAACCCTGAGGCCGATCCCACAGTTTGCGATCTCCGTCACCGGTCACAACCTGTCCAATCCAGAAACGTCCCTCCTGCCGATCATGGGCGGCGTCGGCGTTGGATTCATGACAGGTGACTTCACACTCAACGCCGATGCGGTCATCGAGGGGCGCACCTATAGCGCAACCAACACTCGCTTGAACGGAGGCGGGGAATTTTTGATCGCTCATCGGGTCGCGGTGCGCGCCGGATACCGCTTCGACCACGGGCTCGGAAGTCACGCCCTGAGCGCCGGTGCGGGATATGTGGACCGAAGCTTTTCCATCGACGCTGCCGTGCGTAGAGGTCTCAACGATCCGACCTACACCGCCATCGTTTTTGGCTTCAATATCCACGTGGAATCGCTCGGACTTGGGTCCAGTAATCCCGACTACTAGAGCTTAGAAATCTCCACACAAGGAGAGCAGGCGAGCGAGTCCTGCCCGACAGGTCGAAGCAGAGCGGACCGTCGACTCTGGCTGTCCCAGCGTCGCTCTGAGCTCCTCCTGCGCCCGGGGATTCTGATACCAGTCTTCATCGTACGTGTTCTGAAAGTGGCCCACGCGCGCGGCCGCCGAAAGAAACGCAACCCATCGAGCCGGCTCGCTCCCTCGCGCTCGGAAGCTCACCAGAGCGCTTCCCTCTGGAAGTTCTTGACCCAGAAGCGTGTGGGTGAGCTCAGCATAGGTCGCAGTGACAGCCGCACGTCCCCGGAGGGCCGCCTGCGACAGAAGTACCCGAGCCGCCTGGAGCCGAACAGCAGTCACAATCCCCGCCGCAGTGGCCCGTCTCTGCTCCCTCACCCGGGCAGCGGAAAGTCCGAGTCCCTTGATCTGAAACTGGCGAGACAGCATCCAGAAAAAGAAAAGAGCGCCCGTTTCATAACCCAACAGGTCATCCGGATCTCGCGCGACGACATAGGGAAGATCCAAGGGACGAGCAGCGAGACTCAGCGCCTGTCCCAAGAGAACACCCGCGCGCACGAACGAGGCGGGGCAGAGGCGCTCAGGCAAAGGATCGGGATCCGGCGTTACCCCAAGGAAGAGTTCTCTCGACAAAAAGAGCCCGCGCAGGACATCGGGACTGAGGCGCGCGGGCCATCCCTCGGTGAGGGGCGAAAGGCAAAGAGCCGAAGCAAAGCCGAGATACCCTGGCCCCACGAGTTCCTCAGCCACGCTCTTTGTCACCTGAAGCGCCTCCTGAGCCAGAGACTCTGAAGTGTCGAGCGCATCTTCAAAGCCGTCTTGTTTCTCCACGGCGAGCGGGGACCAAAGCGCATGCGCGTCCTCGATATGGAGGAGACGAGCGATCTCGGTTTCTCGGGCAAGCATCTCGCCCCGATGAGCACTGAGTGCGAAGGAAGACTGAAACCACGCCTTCAGATACCCGGGGCGCTCTTCGACGGGACCAAAGAGCGAAAAGTGCCGGAGCTGACGCAAAGTGAGGCGCGCATCGACCGGGGCGCAGAGGCCGTGCTCCTCTGCTCGCTCGAGTTCGGCCTCCTTTACCGTCCAAGGTACATGAATTCTCCTTTCCGTGAGTCGGTGCACCCAGCGCAAAAGCGGCCTTCGCATCGGATCTGAGACAGAAAGACGCTGCACTTGTTCAAAAGTCGTGCGACCGAACAACTCTGAGCCCAAGAAGGGATCGGTCACCGAGAGTGACCGTTTGAGGCTTCGATGAAAGACTCGATAGCGCTGATCAGCACGCTCGACCTCGCGGCTCAGGGTAAACGGATCGAAGTCCATGGGGGCTCGCTCAGCGGGCAACGCGATTTCGTAGCAGAAATCAGTGTTCAGGAGATAGTCCTTGAGTCAGCACGTCCCCCGGGGCTAGCAGAACAGCGGCGTCATGACGGATCTTGCCCAGCTTCTCAACGAACCTCAGCGCGCCGCGGTCTCCCACGTGTCCGGTCCGCTCCTCATTTTCGCCGGAGCGGGGAGCGGAAAGACCCGGACCATCATCTACCGAATCGCCTCCCTGATCGCCTCGGAGCGCGTAGTACCCTACCGTATTTTCGCAGTCACCTTCACCAACAAAGCGGCTGGCGAAATGCGCGAGCGGCTTGAACAGCTGACGGGACCGGAGATTGCTCGCGATCTCTGGGTAGGAACCTTCCACGGCACCTGCGCAAAATTTCTCAGGCGGCATCACGACGCCGTGGGACTCGACCGCAACTTCGTCATCTACGATGACGCCGACCAGAAAGCCGTCATCGGACGCATCCTGAAGGAGCTCGACCTCGACGACCGCCTCTACCCCCCCAAACAGGTCAGGGCCATCATCAGCGCCGCCAAGGGGGAAGGACTTGACCCCGCTGAAGTGGATCTCAAGGACGGCTACGATCAGAATCTGGTCACTCTCGGGCGCGAGTATCAGGCTGCGCTCCGCCGCAGCAATGCTGTGGATTTTGATGATCTGCTCCTGCTCAAGATCGTCGAAGATCCGAAGAGTCCCGCGGGAGACGACTTGCGTCGTAAGTTTGACTACGTTCTCGTCGACGAGTTTCAAGACACCAACATGGTTCAGTACCGCATCGTGCGCGCTCTCACGGCGAGCTCGCGCAATCTGTGTGTCGTAGGAGACGATGATCAATCGATCTATCGCTGGCGCGGCGCCGACGTCCGCATCATTCGCGGATTCAAGAATGACTTTTCAGAAGCGAGAGTCATCAAGCTCGAACAAAACTATCGCTCAACCAAAAATATCGTCAGCGCAGCCCTAGGAGTCATCGCCCCGGCCCACAACCGCGAGCCCAAGGAACTGTGGACCGAGAGTCCTCCGGGAGACAAGGTTCGTATCCACGCTTGCAGCGACGAGCGCGTCGAGGCCGCGTTTGTCACCGAAGCGATCCGAGCCGCGCGAAGAGCGGTGGACGCCTCGAAACTTGCCGTCTTTTACCGCACGCACGCTCAGTCACGGGTCCTCGAAGAGTCTCTGCGTGGAGCGGGTATTCCGTATCAGATCATCGGCGGGATGCGCTTCTTCGACCGCGCGGAGGTGAAGGACATGCTGGCGTACTTGCGCCTCATCGCCAATCCCGAAAGCGACACGGACTTCTTACGCATCATCAACGTTCCGGCACGAGGCATCGGTCAGAAGACCGTGGCCAAACTTTTAGACCTGTCCGCAGAGAACGCGACAAGCCTCACAGAAACCCTCAGCCACGCCCTCATCGACCGATCCCTTTCTGCCGCTTCCATGAAGAAGCTCAGCGAGTTCTCTGACCTGATGAATGGTCTGAGAACGGCCCACGATTCCTTGAGCCCCTCGGAACTCCTCGAGCGTACCCTGCGCGAGACGCGCTACCAAACCCTGCTTGAAAAGGAAGATACCGCAGAAGCGGACGCGCGCCTGCAAAACCTCGCAGAACTCGTCGGTTCCCTGCGCGAGTACGAAGCGGAAGCCCCACAGACCGGCGAGGAGGTGAGTCTCACCGGATACCTGGAGCGCGTCTCCCTTGTCGCCGCGGTGGACAACCTAGAAGACGCTCCCAAGGTCTCGCTCATGACCGTGCACAGCTCGAAAGGTCTCGAGTTCGAGTGCGTGTGGATCACGGGCATGGAGGAAGAAATCTTTCCGTTTCGCGGACTCGACGGAGAGGATCCCGAAGAACTCGACGAGGAGCGTCGCCTCGCGTACGTGGCCATCACCCGGGCCAGGCAAAATCTCACCATCACGCACGCCGGCACCCGCTTCCTTTTTGGCCGCACGAAGTACCTTTCCCGGAGCCGGTTCCTGGACGATATTCCGAAAGAATGCGCCGAGCTTTCTGGAGAATCGCGCCCCCACTTGCCCGGCTTTTCAAGAATGGCAGGTTTCGGTTCTGGGGGTTCTTCCCCCTCCTCCGCAGGGTTCGGCAATCGCGCCCCTGAGGGCATGTCTAGAGGCGGCCGCACCAGCGCAAGCCAAATAACGGTCCCTCGGGCGGGCGACGCAATCGATGAGATCCCAAACGATGATTTCTATCAAGAGAGCTACGATCAGGAAGGGATCGTTGTTGTGCCCGGACAGCATGTGCGTCACAAGAAGTTCGGAAAAGGTATCGTCGAGCGCGTAGAAACGGGCGCTCAGCCGACCGTCGTCGCGCGATTTCCGGGCTACGGCCCCAAGAGAATCGTCGCCGAGTATTTGGAGTTTGAATGATGAACAAGCGACTCATGATGTTGCAAAAAATGGTTGAAAGCGGGCAGGCGGACTCCTTCGCGCGTTACGCGCTCGCGATGGAACTCAAGAAGGAAGAGCGCAGCGAAGACGCTCTGCGTGCGTTCGAGGAACTCAGCGCAGCAGATCCGTCGTACGTTCCGCAATACTTGATGGCCGGGCAGATGCTGATCGACCTAGGACGCCCAGAGCAGGCGAAGGCCTGGCTCGAAAAGGGCGTGCTCATTGCGCAAAAAGCTGGCGACGGGCATGCGCTCTCGGAGCTAGAAGGCGCCCTCGCGCAGCTGGTCTTTTGAGGGAGCAGCGCTCTTTCTTGTAGGGGTGCGGACGCCGCACCCCTCGTCGCCGGAAGTGAATTGGGTGCAATCGCGCCCAGATCTGGAAGGGGGATCGAAAAAGCGCGGATCTTGA
>CAYMQT010000168.1:0-10178 GCA_964392575.1 uncultured Polyangiaceae bacterium | reverse complement strand
GGTTGTCGATGCCCCAGGTCGCGTGTGTGGGAGCCCACAGTCCCGGCACCAGCCGGCGATAGGAGTTCACCGTCGAACAGACCATGGGCAGAAACTCCGGAAGAAGGGCCACTTGCCCGGACAGAAAATGGCGAAAGGTGTCGCTCATTCCCTGGCTGCCTTTTTCCTCGAAGACGTTTTGACCTTGGTCATTGTAGAGGGAAACGTGCGCGTGCCCGCTCTGACCGGGGTAGTCGTTGCTCCATTTGGCCATGAACGTCCCCATGAGCCCTTCGCGCTGAAGCAGCACCTTCGTGAAGGTCTTGAACAAGACTGCTCGATCCGCAGCTTCCCCGATCTCGCAATACTGGAGAGCTGCTTCGAGGACTCCGGCGCCGGTCTCCGTGTGAAGCCCTTCGATGGGGACGTCTAGGGCGCGCATGTCTTCGAGCAGATCATGATAAAGTTCAGCGTGAACGCTGCTTCTGAGCACCGAATACCCGAACATCCCGGGCGTAAAGGGCTTGAGATTGCGGTACCCTTTTTCGCGGACGGACTCCGGCGTCTCGTCAAAAACGAAAAACTCGTACTCGAGCGCAGCCTGCGCGAAAAAACCCATCTCACGAGCTTTTTCCACCACACGCCCCAAAAGCGAGCGCGCACACCCCCCCGTGTGAGGGCCCTCGAAGTTTCCTAGAAGGAAGATCGTGTCATCTTCAAAAGGCAACCGTCGCGCGGAGCCTACGTCGAGCGACACCGTCGCGTCGCTGTAGCCCGTGTGCCATCCCGAGAGCTTCGTGTTGTCGTAGAGTTCATCCTGACTGTCCCATCCAAGGACCACGTCGCAAAAGCCAAGTCCGCCCCGTAAGGCAGAGCTCAACTTCTGTCGGTTGATGTACTTCCCTCGCAGCACGCCGTCGATGTCGACGACCGCGAGTTTGTGAAACCGAATCTTCTCAGAGTCGAGGTACTCTTCCAGGGCTTCCGCTGACTTGAACTGCAACATCGCTCACTCCCAACAGAAGCAGGCTAGCCAGGTGTCCCGGTTTCGGAAAGTGGCTCACGAGAAGCACCTGCTCTAGGCTCGGCCCCAGCCGGGCAGGGCCCGCCGCACGCTCACTTGTCCCCTTACAAATCCATGTCCTCTCAAGTCCCCACTCAGCTCCCCTGCCCCGCCCCCGGCTGGGGATTTTTCCTCAGCGGCGTCCTGCTCGGGGTGACTCGCCTGCTTTGTTGGAGCTTTGGAGGCGACGTCTCTCTCGCTGCGGCCGCGACCGACGCAGCTCAATTCCTCTCCGTGGGAGCCGCCCTGGGAGCGGTACTCTCTCTGCTCGCTCCTGCCCGAAGCAAGCGAGCGCTCTACCCTCTGCTCCTTTGCGCGCTGTCTTATGGGCTCGGGCTTTTCACCCTGGGAGAAGATCTCGAACACTTCTCTACGAGACAGCAGCTGCTCCCTCCGTCCCTGGTCTATCACTTTCTCATCGTCCTCTTGAGCGGAACCTTGCCCGCCGCTTTTTTTCTCGCTCACGCGCTCCGTACGCCACGCCTCAGAGGTCTGAGCCTCCTCTGTGGAGTGCTCCTCGTTTGGCTCGGGGATCGGGTCCTCGTGCACGACTATCCGGGCATCCATTTTCTCACCGCCATGATCGCCTTGGTCCTCAGCGGACAAGCTCTCACGCACCTTTTCCCGTCCGCGTGGCTAAAGGCCCCTCCCAGGCTCGCTTGGCCTCTCGCCGGCGTGCTCATCTCCGTCCCGCTCTTCGTGCTCCCGAGCTCGAAAGTCAGCGCGCACCTCGCCAACAGCAGTGGCGCCGCCTTTGCTCCCATCTTCGCTCGCTTGCAGCAGAAAATAGCTCATGATGAAGCGCCTGCGACGGACGGCTCGACCTCAGAATGGTTCAAGGACCGCTCTTCTCACCCGGACGTCCCGCCGACGGATCCGCCTCTCCTTCCGAAAAACCTCATCGTCGTTCTGATCACCGTGGATGCCGTACGCGCGGATCTGCTCCTGAATCGAAAGCACGATCAACAGCTACCGACGTTCGCCCGGCTCAGAGACGAAGGGGTGTCCTTCACCCAAGCACGCAGCCCAGGCACCCTGACGAAGGTTTCGCTTTCGGGACTCTTCTTAGGCACTTACTTCTCTCAGCAGTATTGGTCGCAGATGGAAGGTCGGGATCGGGGTATCCTTTCCGTTCATGAGGATGAGACCCCTCGCTTCCCCGCGCTGCTCAGAAAGAACGGCGTCCGCACCGCCAACGTGAGATCCGTCAGCTGGCTACGAAACGACCTCATCCTCGGCGGATTTCAGACGGACACGTATATTCCGTACCCGAAAAAGGAAAGCTACTACACCCCGTCACCGCCGGTGATGAAAGAGGTGCGAAAGAAGCTGAGCAAGTATGCAAAAAAGGCTACCCCGGCCTTCATTTATAGCCATCTTTCCGATCCCCACGCGCCCTACGATCAGGGTAAGAAAAAGAAGGGCTCCGCGTTTGAACGCTACGTGTCGGAAGTCGCCCTCGTCGATAGCCAGCTTGCGCTTCTCGTCGAACAGCTCTCCAAAGAAAATCTCCGCGACCGCTGCCTTTTGATCGTGAGTGCCGACCACGGAGAAGCCTTCGGCGAGCACAAGTCAAACACCCACGGCACGACCCTCTACGACGAGGGCATGCACGTCCCGCTCTTCTTTTGGCGACCAGATGGCGAGTCCAAGGTAGTCGACGATCTCGTGTCCCTCATCGATCTCGGACCCACGGTGCTCGATGCGTTTTCGCTCGCAACCCCTGGCATCTCTATGGGCCAGAGTTTGCTTGCTTATCTGACCGACGAGCCCCCGCGTCTCACGCGCCCGATTCTCAGCGAGACCCGGCTCATGCGGGCCCTGGTGAGCCAAGAGCGCATGAAACTCATCCTCGACACGCGGAGCGGTCGCAAAGAACTCTACGATCTAAAGACCGATCCAAGCGAAGAACACAACCTCGCCGACGACAAGGCGCTGCTTTTGCCGGTTCAGCGAGAGCTCGAAGCCTTCTTTGTCGCCCACCAAATCAGGCGTGAAGGCTACGAGCTTCCGTATCTCCGCTGAGCGTTGGGTTTCAGAGAACGGGCGGGCAGCCCAAAATGACATCTACCCGGTCCACGCCCTGCTCGACACGCTCGCAGAGGGAACCTCGCAGGCGAACCGTGGGCGGACTCACACCCGTATCGAGGAACCAAGCCACCTCTTCTTCTCCTGCTCCTCCTGCTCCGCCACCACCGCTGGTGGACGTTGCCGGAATGAGCTCGCAATCAACCGCAACGTTGATCTTCGTAATCGACGGAGGATTCTCGGAAAGCTGAATGTCGCAACCGGTGACGAGCTGTTGAGTGATGCGCTTGAAGACGGCGGCAAGTGCACCAGCACCACCCTGACCTTCCACCTGGAAGTACTTACGCGCTCCGTCCTCGATCGCTCGGCCGCCCTCCTCGGCAAAGGAATCCAGAACTCCGGCGTACTGCTCACTGCCAGGGATTCCGATCACGAAGGTGTCGATACCCGCGTCTTTCAGGCGAGAAATGGCCTGCTCGCTAGCCCCGTCATCGAGGCAAGCCAGGCTGAGAGCCGAGCCCACGCAGCAATTGTCGCCGTCCGGCGTGCAATCTTCGCGACTCTCGATGTTGAGGGTGCACCCGTCGGCTTCGCAGCTGATGTCATCATTGCAGTTGGGTCCGCCATCCGTGGCCAAAACTACATAGTTGTCCCCGGTGAGATCCTTGCCGCTCCCATTGGCGAAATAGTCGTGGGCCGCTTCAAGCGCAGCAGACGTCGGCGTTCCGCCGGCCGGACGCCAAGTGGTGAACTGTTCCAAGATCAGGGGAACGGTGTCGATGCCCGGACCTATCAGAACCTGGGGCTCTGAACTCGTCGGCGTTTCGCAACAGTTGCCGTCCTTAGAGCAGAGTTCTTTGTTGATCCCAATCGCAGGATTGTTGGGGAAGGGATAGAGCGAAAGGCCAACGTTGATCTCTAGCTGAGCCTCCTTGAGGGCTTCCTCGAGAGCAGCCTTCATGGTTTCCCACTTCGTATCAGCAAACCCGCCCTTGTCGTCCATGCTGCCGGACTTGTCGATCACGAGCAGAAGGTTGACTTCGCGCTTCTTGGCGGTCTTCCCCTGCTCCTCACAGTTAGGGATGTTGGTGAAAGAAGGGCAGGTCGGTGCGTCGCCGTCACCATCGCCGTCACCTATGGGGATGATGTCGTCACCATCGCCGTCTCCTTGCAGAGGAGGTCCGTCCCCGTCCGAATCGTCGTCATCGGAAGAGCAGCCGAGATCGACCGGTAGAGTTGCCAAGCAGAGAGCCATTCCAAGGAATAATTGACGCACGATTTCCTCCTAAGCCGAAACAGACGGACCGAAAAACAAGTGGAGCCGAAAACAAATAGAGCCGAAAACAAATAGAGCCGAACAGAGAGGGGCCACGATTTTGCGTCCCCTTCGGCGACTCTACCGTAAACAGTAGCAGCAGCAGCGGTCAATCGCCGTCAAGTAGCATCTTTCCACTCTAGCCTGAGTTATTCAGGTAAGCGGTATCGGTCTCGGGCAACAGGCTCCTCCCAGCTGCGTCGAAGCAAAGGGACAAAGACGCGAGTTCCTTTATGAAAATGGGCGAAGCGCCTCGTGATTTTCTCGCCTCGTGAGTAGCCAGTCAGGTGCGCGCACCCCGCGTGACCTCATTCAAGTCGAGCGAAAGAAAATCAGCCGGGATGTTCGAGAGGTGAGTCAAATGAGATTCCCAGCCTCGATAACGCAGTTTTTCCTTTTACTTGTGAGCAATTGAGACGCAACATGGACACTGTCATGAGGAAAATCGGCACAGGAAAATGTACGGGACCACTCACCGCAGCGTCGCTGCTCATCGGGGCACTCGCGCTCGTACCCGGTTGCAGCAACGAGGAAGATTCTGACTCGGGAAGCGATTCGGATTCGGATTCGGATTCAAACTCGGATTCAGATGCTGGCGACGGTGATGGTGACGGCGATGGCGACGGTGACGGTGACGGTGACGGTGACGGCACTCCGAAGATTGCCGATGAATTCGAGGCTTGTGCGGTCGAAGCCCGCGAAGCGGAGAGTTTGCCCGCCGATATTCTCTTCATGATCGATCAGTCGATTTCAATGATAGACCACACGGTGCCTGACAATCAGGCCGGCGCGCCGACGCGCTGGAAGGTCTTGCGGGACGCCATCCTAAAGTTTGTCGAGGACGAAGGTTCGGCAGGTCTGCGCGTCGGTTTGGACTTCTTCCCACAACCAGGAAACTGGATGTATCCGCCTAACGGAAATCAGCCCGCCGTCAATTCGCAGGTCAGCTGTGAAGTGGAAGACTACATGTCACCCGTGGTGGCCATCACTGAGCTCCCAGGGGGCGCGGATGATTTCATCGACGCTTACCCGACCCTTCCAAACGGAGGATTTACGACGAGCGTTCCTGCTTTGGAAGGCGCCCTCGCCTACGCTCGTGACTGGGCCGGACAACCCGACAACATCGGTCGCGGAGTCGCGGTCGTCTGGGTCACCGATGGTTTTCCCACGGCCTGCGACGATCAGACCATCGCGGGGCTGACCGCTGTCGCTCACTCCTACAACAATCCTGAAGAGGGTGAGATCCGGGTTCCCACCTTCGTCGTTGGTTTGGGCCCCATCGCTAACCTGGAGGCCGTAGCGCGTGCAGGGGGCACCGGCGACGGGTACTTCGTCGCCGAATCGGCAACCGTGAATCCCGACGACCCGCCGCCTATCGAAGAACTCCTCTCTGCCCTCCGTCGTGTGGCCAATAGCCCTGCCCTGTGCGAGTTCGCCTTCCCGGTCGCGGCAGATGGAAGCCCGCTCGATACCGATCAAGTGAACATGCAGTTCACTCCGCTCGGAGGCGCGCCTCAAGCGGTGCTGCAAACGGATGGACCTGGGTCATGCACGAGCAAGCCCGGGTGGTACTATGACGACCCGGCTGATCCGCAAGTCATCAAGGTATGCCCGTCCGTGTGCGGAAACTTCGGTGGAGGCACGGTGACGGTCGTCGCCGGCTGCAAGACCGTTCCTATCTTTTAACCAGAGCATCCAGCACGCCACACCCCCTAATCCGACGTGAGGCGAGCTGGCGGCCTACCCAGGCGCGTCGCTCGTCATCTCTTGAGCGATGCGCTATTCTTCACCGAGGCACCATGCGACACGTCAGGCTTATTTCTTCTTCCTCAATAGCAACTGCTTCGGTAGCAGTAGCAGCCCTGCTGGTGACTCCGGCTTGCGAAAGTGGCGGGAAAAAGAACGGCGCCGATAGCGGCTCTGACAGCGACAGCGACAGCGACTCTGACGGTGGGGACGGGGATGACATCATATTGGGGGATGGAGACGGGGAGCTCGGACCGGGCAAGGTGCGCGGCTGCAACGACCTCCAGGTCGAGTTTGAGACCGTTATCCCTACGGTGATGTTGGTGGTCGACCGCTCTTCCAGCATGTTCGATCTGCCGCTCGCTCCCTTCCCCAACCGCTGGGAACCGCTCAAGGATGCGCTGGTAGGACCTGACGGGGCCGTCACCGATCTGCAAGGCGGGATCCGGTTCGGTTTTGCCGCCTACACCAATCAGGCCGGAGTCGGCACTTGCCCGCAGTTTGATCCGACCGGGATCGGCCTGGGTAACTATGACGCGATCAAGGCCCGTTACGATGAGGTGAGTTCGGATCCCATCCTGACAGGTGTCAAAGGCGAAACACCCACCGGCGCTGCGATCTTGGCCGCCACCGCACACTTGGCTGCCTTCACTGAGCCCGGTCCCAAGTCGATTCTCCTCGTCACCGACGGAGAGCCGGATCGGTGCTCCGAGCCTGATCCTCAATGCGGACAGGATGAAGCCATCGCCGCCGTCCAGGCCGCTTATGCTCAGGGGATCGGGACCTTCGCCATCGGTGTGGGAGAGATCGGCGTGAATCACTTACAAGATCTCGCCAACGCCGGCCTGGGTCAGCCCGTACAGAGTCGCCCGGAGCCCGTCGATTGCCCCATGGGCTCCTTCACCCAGGGCACCTACTCGGCGACGGGCGGTGCCGCCAAGGTGTTCAACCCGACGGATCCAGCAGCGCTGAAGGCAGACATTGCCGGGATCGTCGGAGCGCTCCGGAGCTGCGCCTACACCCTCAGTGCCGAAGTGAATCCCAATACTGCAAACCTCGGTACGGTGTTGATCAACGGGCAAACGGCAGAATTCGAGAACGAAAATGGCTGGCGCATGAACGGTCCTTACGAACTGGAAATTCTTGGCGCCTCCTGTTTGGCCGTGAAGACCGTCGTAAACCCCGACGTCTACATCAGCTTCCCCTGCAATTCGTTTGTGAAGTAGCCCTCTTCTTGCATGAACTCAGCGAGAACATGGGCTCAGCGAGAACATGGGCTCAGCGAGGACCTTGTCACGACAGTCTTATTCAAGCGCTTCTTCACGGAAAATGCGCAGGTTGTAACTCTTGGGGCGCGTGAGCGCCTGGATGCCGAGGTGCGACAGCGTAAACCCGAGTCCTGACTCCTTCGATCCCACCCACGGGAGCTCCGGATCCACGGCGTCGCACCGGTTCAGATACACCGTGCCGACGTTCAACTGATCCAGCACCTCGTGCGCTCTTTCCTCATCCTTGGTCCACACCGACGCCGTGAGCCCATAGGGCGAATCATTGGCCAAAGCGACGGCTTCCTGCTCTGACTTGTAACCCATGATGCCGATGGACGGGCCGAAAGTCTCCTCCTTCATCAGGCGCATCTCGTGGTTGACGTTCACGAGCACGCGCGGAGGCAAGTAGCAGTCCGACCGGTCGGGAACTTCAAACCGACCGCGCTCGGTCACCTCCTTGGCCCCTCGATGAACGGCCTCGTCGGTCTGCTGTAAAATCCGCCGCGCCGCGGCACCATTCACCACCGGCCCGAGGCTCACCCCGCTCCCGAGCGGATCGCCCATTTTGAGTCGATAGGTCTCGGCCAAAAATGCCTCCGTGAAGTCCTTGAGCCGATCCTCTGGGACGTAGATGCGTTCGACGGCGCAACAACTTTGGCCTGCGTTGTAGAACACCCCCTCGACGAGTTCTTTCGCAACGTGCTCGATGTCCGCATCACTCAAAACCAGCGCCGCATCCTTTCCGCCAAGTTCAAGACCGCAGCTGGTGAGACCCGCGGCGGCAACGCGCGCATAGACTTGCTTGCCGCCAGCCACAGAACCCGTAAATCCCACATGAGCAATGCGCCCCGTCTCGAGGACCTCCTGCACGGTCGGGTGATCCACCATGAAGTCTTGGACGAGCCCTTCTGGGGCTCCGGCCGCCAAGAAAGCTTCCTCGAACATGCGCCCGACTTCGGCGGTCTGGGGCGCGTGCTTGATCAAAACGGCATTTCCGGCGAGCACCGCCGGGGCGATGACATTGATAGCAACGACGAGAGGGTAATTCCAGGCCGCAATGTCCAGAACGACCCCCAAGGGTTGACGACGGATCATGCGCTCTACGCCTGGCTTGTGGGGCAACCTCTGATCGGCCAAGGCCAGGGGCGCGGCGAGGGCCAACGCCTCCGTACGCGCACGCATCCCGGCCACTTCGGCCTTGGCCTGGGAGAGCGGCTTTCCCATCGCACGGGTGATCGCGCGAGCGTTTTTCTCCAGATCTTTTTCGAAAGCGTCCAAAAACCTTCGGCATAGAAGAGCGCGGTCGAGAACGGAATTCTCCGCGCTCACCTTTTGCGCCGCCTCTGCTCGCTTTAGCTTTGTAAGAGCCTCCGCGACGCTGAGGTAGTTTTTGGACAGCAGGATCTGTCCATCGATAGGGCTGATGATGTCAAACGAACCAGTCACGAATGTCCTCGAGGGCCGCGTTCAAAGGGCCGGGAAGATCTGCGAAGGCGCGCGTATCACGCCCCGGAGGAGCGCGACAGTCTCTCCTTCAGATCGGGACTACTTTGCACACTCTTCGGGCATTTCCTTGCCCTTGAGCTCGGTCTTGATGGCGCCCAGGATGTCCGCCAGCTCCTTCTTTGCCTCCATGGCCTCTCCGCAAATCTTCGAGGCGCCCATGTATTCCGGGCTTCGCATGGTAAAGCCCTTCTGACCCAGGGAGCGGCAGCATTCCGTGAGCGGATTTTGAGCCAACGCTTGTTGAGCCTTGGCCTCCTCTTCCGCCCGCTTTGCCTCTTCTTCAGCAGCCTTTTTAGCGGCCGCCTCTTGCTCAGCGATCTCTGCCGCAGAAGGCCCGGCGGGGACCTCCGCGGGCGCAGCTTCCTCTACGGAGGGTTTTTCCTCATCACAGGCGACAAGGGTGCTGAGCATGATCAATACCAGGGAAAATGACGATTTCTTCATGATGCTGACGGTCCTTCCGCTCGATTTTCGTTTTCGCGGTCTCACTTTATATCTTATCTTCATTTTCGCGGTCTCACTCTACCTTCGTTTTCGCGGTCTTAGAGTGGGAAGCGGTCTTAGAGTGGGTAAGCGGTCTTAGAATGGGTACAGGCGAGCTTACACGAGATCAGGTCATTTTGCGCGCTTCAGATGAACCGAGATCAGGCTGGACTTGGGAGCACTGGGGGTCTGCGCAAGGACGTCCAAAAGGCTCGCCTCGAGCTTATCGTAATCGTAGAAAACGGAGAACAACTCCGGCCAGCGATCCTCTCGAAGGCCGAGCCCCTTCCCCAAAAGCTTCAGAGCCTCGATTTCGAGTCCCGAAACCTCGCCATCCGCTCGGGCGAGAGAATAACACTGTCGCAAGATCCAGAGTTGTTTGGGAGCGTCCAGGAGCAAAAGCTTCTCGGCCGTCTCTTCGGGATCCGGCCGCTTCTGATTCGCTACCGAAAGGGTCGTCGAACTCCCGAAGAGCACCCCGAGCGCACTCCTTACAGACTCTTCTTCCCCGTCCCCGAGAACACCATCCGCCCACGCAACGACGAGGAGCGCTTCGAGAACGACAGGAAGCTCACGGTCCTTGAACGCTGGCGCGGCGAGCATGGGACGAGCGTACACCTTTCCTTCTGGTCGCGACATGCCGAAGGGTAGGCGGGACATTACGTCACCTCGACCCTGCCGGGGGTGGCGACGGAGACGCCTTTCGACCCCAAAGAGACGGATCCAGACTGAAAGCTCGAAAGTCGCCGCCCGGAAGGGGACGCCTCGGGGCCGGAGGTCAATTCTGAAC
>CAYMQT010000167.1:0-10188 GCA_964392575.1 uncultured Polyangiaceae bacterium | reverse complement strand
CGCGCCCAGAGAGAGCTTTTTCGATGGCTTGAGGCCGGGCCCGACACCCAAGCTCATAAGCGAGAGCTTGAAGAAGACCTACGCTGCGACGCCAGCGCGCGGGATGGGGTCTCACCAGGCTCTTCGCAAAGCTGCCGTGCTGGAGGAGGTTGAGGAGGCTGGTGCGCCCGGAGCCGGGGGCACCGACGATGAGCACGGACGACGGTCCCCCCGAAACCCATTCTCGCTCGGCCGCGAGGATCTCGCGAAGCACCTCGCGATGGGCAACGAATTGGCTCGTCTCTCGCAAGGGCGCGGTCAAGAAATAAGAGGCGTACTCGCTGACCACGGAAGGAGGAGCGTGCCTGTCCAAGAAAGCCCGGATCGCGGCTGCGTCAAAATCGCCCCCTTGAAACTTTGCTTGCACCTCTTGCGAGATCTCGCTGCGGACGGCCTCGCGAATGACCCGCTCCACTTGCTCAAAAAGCCTTGCTCCGCGCCTGAGTGTGCGATCCACCGTCCGCAGAGCGCTCTCGACCAAGAATCCCAAACGGCGCCCGCGAACGAGCTCACCCAAACCGAGGCCGCCTTCGTCGAGTTGATTCGAGAGTTCTTGTAGGCTCCTCCCTACGGCGCTCCTCAGTCCAGAAAAGTACCCCTGCTCCGTCTCGCGCAGTTCTGCCACGTGCGCCCGCACCTCTTGCGCACGCTGACTCAAGGCCTCACTCAGATTCTTACGGGCAAGCTGTCCGTGGAGTTCTTTCGACAGAGCACGCACCTCGAGACGAGTGGCTTCCAAGAGAGCGAACACGAATCGAAGCACCTGGCGGGGCAGCTCTTCGGCAGCGCTCACGAATTTCTCCGCCTCACTCATGGCGTCTTCAAGCAGACGAGCCGAAGCGATCTTTCGCGGCTCGATCCGGCGATACGAAAGGGAACGCGGAGAAGACACTTCCGAAGCTCGGGTGACTGCGCGCGTCAGGACCACCTCCTCCGGAAGTTGTCCCACGGCCGCCGTCACTTGATGCACCACAGGTCGGAGGTCGACACTCGTGCGAAAGGCCGCCATCGCACCCTCGAACGCCGACGCTCCTTCATCATGGACGCGTGCATCGAGCGCATCGAAGGCCGCGATGGCTTGCGTGAGGTCCTTTGAGAGGGCCTCTTCTTGAGCATTAGTCACATCTGCCAAGATCTTGTTATCTTTTGAGGGGTCAGCGACCCCTCCGTCGCGGGAAGTGAATTCCCGCTCCTCCTCCCTACGTTCCGTCTGCGCTCCGGGGCCTCCCACATGGTCGGCCGCGGTGCTCGCGCCTCGCGCTTTGCCGCGAGGGGGATTACCTATTTTCTCTTCTTCAGATTCGGTGGTGAGGGGTACGGCGAGCGTGTCGAGTCCCTCGGCCCAGGTGAGAAAAACACCCGCAATCTCCTCGATAGCCGCCTCGCAAGGACCGATCACCCTTTGAGAAAGAGTGGATTCCAAATGCTGACGAAGGCGCTCGGTCTGTCCGAGGAGCACAATGCCCTCAAAGGCCGCGTCCAATGCGCGAACCCATCCCTCCACGTCCTCGAGATCGGAGAGCGCACTGTGAACATGGCGTTCGGCACCCGAAGCGCGCACCGCCCCTCGGGCCAGATACGCCGAATCAACGACGGCGGCCTGCCTGACGAGCGAAGCGACACTGCGCCGACAAAGGGAGCGCGCATTTTGACGCACGAGTCGCTCCCAGGCGTCAAAGCGTCGGGCGACCCTGGCCTCAAACTCAGGCTGATCCATTCCGCCCCGGGCAAACGAGGTAAGATCCTCCAGCACTCCGGCCACGGTTCGCATGCGAGAAGTCCACGCGCTGGCGCAGAGCTCTGCGAGCCGCGGCTCAAAATGCAATCGACCCAGTTCTCGAACAGGAACACGCCGCACGGGGCGGCGAACGAACGTCAGGAGCCTACCGATCCCCGCAGCGCGTTTGCGCAAGCGAATGCCAAAGCTATCTCCCTCGACCAGGCGACGGTTTTCTATTTCGAGAGGCACGTCGATGACGTCAGGAAGAGTGCGCACCACCCGACGGGTGGTCAAAAAGAACTCCCGGTGTTCATCCGCAAGCAGAGCCAAGGCGTTTTCGCTGGTGTGAAGGGTCTTCCGAAACGCCGAAGAGTCCTCTTCTTCTTTTGCGGCGACTGCCCGGCCAAGCGCCAAACAGCGTTCCGACATCTCCCGAGACCAGCGCATCCAGTCAGAACGAAAGATCTCGTCGAAGTGATGCATCAACTGATGCTCGACACCCCAAAACGCATCCCTGAGCGGTTCCGACAGACGAAGGATAGGATGGTTCTCCTCGCCCTCCCCTCCGTCGGTACTCGGACGCGTTTGTTCCGCGTCTCCTTCGGGGATCTCCCCCGCTCGCTTGAGAGCCGCACGCAGAGCTATCGGGCCGACGAGGAGGTTCAGCGCCACCACAGCCATACCCGTGGACTCAATGGACTTTCCTAGCATAGGAAGCTGTGCTGCTGCGAGCCCCACCAGTCCGAGCGTCACCCCCGCTTGGGGTAAATAGGCAAGCCAGGCGTTCTCGCGAACCCCCTCCGCTTCCTTGCCTATGCTGTTTCCTATGCGCGCAGAGAAATAGTACGCGATCGCGCGTACGACGCAGAGAGCGCCAGCAAGGGGAAGAATGCGAAACGTCGCGGCAAGATCGATGCTCGCCCCAGCAATGGTGAAGAAGACGACGAAGACCGGCAGGGAGACCATCTGCACGGGATCGAGGAGGTCATGCTCGTAGTTCGAGAAATTGCGGACCACAAACCCGCCCGCAATGAAGACGAGCAGCAACTCCAAATGAAAAATCCCGGCCACCTCCGCCACCACCAGGATGATGGCCGCCACGAACAAGAGCATCTCGGCCTTGATGTAGCGGATATAAAGAATGAGAAGCACGCCAAGAGCCGCTCCGGCGGCGAGGGAGTAGCCGATCTCGACGAACACGTGAGCGAGGCCATGTCCCCCACTCTCCCCGGCCGCGACCACACCGCGCGCCACGGCAACGGCCAGCGCCAGGGCCACCACCACGACCAAGTCCTTCAGCACAGAAGCCCCAAGGACGAGATCGCTGAGCCGACCTCGACTCTTGGTTTCGCTGATCACCGCCAGGGCAATCGCCGGGGAAGTCCCTAGGGAGAGCGCACCCATCACCAATCCCATGCCGATGATCTGCGAGGTGGAATCCAGGCCGAGCGGGCCGAGGTATCGTTCAAACACGTAAAAGACGGAAAACACCGCCGGGACCCCGAGCAAGACCTTCCCCAAGGTCGTGACGGTGAGGGTCTTCAGCACCTTTTTGAGCTGAGTGACGGAGAGTTCGAGGCCGGCAGCGAGGGCGATGAGCCCGAGCGCCAACGTATTGAACATCTTCATCTGAAGGACGACCTTCGACGACAGAATGCCAAAGCTCGCCAGGAGGGTCCCGGTGATGATGTAGCCCGTCACCCGCGGCAGGGTGAGCGTGCTGCCCATCTCCGCGACCGTAAAGGACGAAAGGAGAACGAATCCGATCGCGGCCAACACGAGCGCGCCCTCCGCAGCTTGGGTGTGTGCCTGAAACAGGCGCAGACCGAGCATGATGGCCAAGAGCGCGATAAGAACGAGAATCCTTCGCATGTTGCCTTCTATCGGCACTCAGTGCCGATAGGCCTCCCGGGTAAACAGGGCGAGCAGAGGCAGAACCTCGAGCCGCCCGGCGATCATGCAAAAGATAAGAACCCACTTTCCGAGCGCAGGGACGAACTCAAAGTTTTGAGTCGGGCCTACTTGAGCGAGGCCGGGACCAATGCTGGACAGACAGGCGACGACCGAGCTCATGGCGCTGATGAGATCCAAACCGACCCCCACCATGATCAGGGACGCAAAGGCGAAGAGCACCAAGTAGCTAGCGAAATAGATGGTGATGCCCTCGAGGACCTTGCTCGGCACGGCACCTCCGCCCAGACGAATGCGAACGACGGCCGACGGCTGCGCGACGGCGCGCAACTCTCGCTGAACCAATTTCAAGAGCGCCAGAACCCGAGAAGCCTTGAGACCTCCTGCCGTCGACCCAGCACATCCACCCATGAACATGCACAGAAACAGAATGTACCTAGCTACGTCTGGATAGCTGTCGAGGTCATCGGTCATGAACCCTGTCGTCGTCGTCACCGCCGCTGTCTGGAACGCTGCATGCCGCAAAGTCTCAGTCAAGGTTGAGTGGCGACCGAGGGTGACAAGGAGCACCACCAGAGTCACAACCACGTTCACTCCGAGAAAGAACCTAAGCTCGTAGTTGTCCGTGAGTTCGCGCAGCCGGCCGCGTAGGGCACCGTAGAAGAGACCGAAATTGAGGCCCCCGATGAGCATGAACGCAGTAATGACCCAATCGATGGCGGCGCTGTCATAGGCGCCGATACTCGCGCGCTGAGTAGAGAACCCACCGGTTCCCAAGGTGGAAAAAGCGTGACAGGTCGCGTCGAACCAGTCCATCCCGAGGCCCATGAGGATGAGCGCCAAAATCATCGTCAAACCTGAATAGATCCACCACAAGGCGAGGGCGGTCTGGGTGATGCGAGGCCGGAGTCCTTCGGTGATGGGCCCAGGCACCTCCGTCTTGAACAGGTGTTTGGCGCCCACCCCGAGCTGCGGAAATACGGCGACGAACAAGACGACGATACCCATTCCACCCACCCAATGCGAAAGGCATCGCCACAGATTGGACGGGCGACTGAGACTACCAACGTCCGCGACGACCGTAGCCCCTGTGGTCGTAAAGCCACTGACCGATTCAAAAGTGGCTGAAGCCAGGCTCGGGATCGAGCCTTCGACCATGAAAGGCACCGCTCCCAAGAGTCCCACCATGAGCCAGGTCAGCGCCACCGCACCCAGCGCGTCCTTGCGATGCACCGTCGGCACGGGTCCCCGGCCCCAGTACCGAAGCACCAAGGCGGAAACCCCTGAAAGGACCAGGGCTACCGCGTAAGCGAGCACCTGACGCGGGAGCCCGTCGAATCCCGCAAGCGCCAGAGGAAACAAGAGCAACAGGGACACCATGCCCATGAGCCCCGAGGTCAGACGCGCGACGATGCTAAACGTCACCCTCGCTCCCCCAAACGTGAAAGGTAGCGCTCGGTCTCCAGAAACAGGTGCGGAGGCGCGGCCACGATCAAGAGCTGACCTGAGACGACGGGATCTTTCGCCGCCAGGAGACCTTCTGATTCTTCGACCCGGCCCAGCAAGAAAACACCCGGCGGGAGCGAGAGCCGCCCCAAGGGCAGCTCCTTTTTCAAGCTCCGAGGCACGGAAAACTCCATGCATTCGAGATGAGTTCCGGCCAAGGCCTGACCCTGCCCCTTTTTGGCATAGGGAAGCATGCGAGCGACCGCCCGCGCGAGGACATCGTGGGGCCCAGTGGTGCCATGAACACCGAGGTGGCGGTATACTTCTTCGTAGCCAGGGCGATGCACCAAGGTGTAGGTCGAAGAGACCCCCAATTCTCGGGCAATGAGACTGACCATGAGATTGACTTCGTCGCTCCTCGTGAGGGAAAGCGAGTAATCGACGGACTGAATGTGCTCGTCTCGCAGAGTCGCGATGGACGACCCGTCCCCGCAGATGACATTCACACGCGTCAGGTGCTCGGCCAGATACTCGGCGCGTTCAGGGCTTTTCTCCACGAGCTGCACCTGCCCCTCGAAGGCTGAAAGGGATTGCGCCACCTGCATTCCGACATCACCTCCTCCGATCACCATCGCTCTGCCAGCAGCGCTCCCCGTCAGACTTCGATTCAAGAGAGTCAAGGGCACCGGAGGACCACAGAGCACGAGATGGTCGCCGAGCTCGATGCGTGAAGCATCGGCGGGCAGCATGGGACGCCCGTCTCGTCCGACCAAAGCAAGCGCGCAGCCGTCCTTGAGGTTGAGAGCGGATACGGGTTTGCCGCACACAGGGTGAAATTCCTTCACGGCCAGACTTGCAACGTGAAGCATGTTGCGCCCAAACGACTGAACCGAGTCCGCCGACTGCTGAGAGATCATGCGCAAGAGTTCATCCCCGACCAAGCGTGCCGCACAAAGCACGACGTGAATGCCGAGGGCCCCCGTCTCGACGGCGTTTTTGGTCTGGTAAAAAGAGGCATCGTCCACGCGAGCGACCGACTTCTTCGCTCCGATCTCCGCCGCCAGGGCTGCTCCCACGAGGTTCGCGTCGTCCGAGCCGGTCACCGCGATGACGAGCGACGCTTGCGCGGCGCCCGCATCTTGAAGAACCCTTCGGTGTGTGATGTCACCGGCAACAGTGAGCACATCGAGCCCGTCCTCCACCGAGCCCAGCGCCGTTTGATTTCGGTCGATCAGAACAATCTCGGCATGAGGCGAAAGCACCCGTGCAAGGTGTGCTCCGACTTCACCCGCACCCAAGATCAGAATCTTCATGACTCCTTTTCCTCCACGGCCACTTCCCCCGCGTCATCCAGCAAGCGCCGCAAAGCGCGATGACTGAAGAGTTCACTGAACAGCGATCCTACGACCACCGTGCTCAGGATGATGTCCGACAGATCCGGGAAGCGCAGAGCCCCGCTCACAGCTATCGCCACGGCAAAGGTTCCCGGGGCCCAGAGGCCGCTGCCCAGGTTCCGTGTGGGGGGCGGTGGATCCAGAAACGTAGCGCCAAGAACGTTGAGACTGATCCGCCGAAACACAAGACGGGACACCACGAAGACAGGGATCAGGATCCAGAGAAGGGGTTTTGTCGGCACCCACAGCGCACCCGCAAGCACCATCAAGAGCACGAACAAAGGGTGCAGGAGCTTCTTGAGATGCCCGTCGATGACTTCTGCGTGAGGGCTCGTCGAGCTGACTGTAAGACCTGCAAACATGTTGACGAAAATCGGAGAAACCCCGACAGCCGATCCGATCCCCGAAGCAAAGGTAACAAGCCCAATCGACGCCAAGAAGATACGGCTCGGATCGCTTTCGCGCCCTAAGAAGAGAGCGAACAGTAGGCCACACACGATGCCGAAGGCGATCGCCGCGAGTTCCCATTCGATGAGCGTGATCTGAAATCTGGTCGCCGACTCGGTAGCGCGAGCGCTGGCGAGAACGGCACCCAAAACAAACACGCCGGTGATCTGTCCCGCTCGCGCCGAGGCGGCCACGAGATCTCCCACCGGCCCCTCGGAGCGAAAGATCTTGCGCCCGTTGTCTACGACGTGGGTCGAAGCAGACGCGGCCGCCGCGCCCATGATCAGCGAGATCCACAAGAGTCGACTCGGTACGTGCAGCTCCACACGCCAAGAGTCTGTGCGGAAGATCTCCCGCTCTAGCACCGCCGCCGTCTCGCCGGGAGCTTCTGGAACAAGCAGAACAAGAACCGGAAGTACGACGGCGGTCGTTCCCAGCGCGACCATACCCGCGGCGCCGACTCCGACGAGAGCGGCCCCTGACTTTCGCAGGGCGTGCCTCCCTTGCACTCCAAGCAGAAAGCCCAAGAGTCCCGTCAAGAGCTGCACCAGCGGACGGAGAGTTTCGAGAGTTTCCGGTAAAAGCACCTTCCAAGGCATCAAGGGTCCAAGAACCAAACCCACGAGGAGATACTCAACCCCCGAGAGGGAAACATAGCGCGAAAGACGCTGAGTCAGAGCGCGAGCAATGGCGAACGCGAAGGTGACCACGACGACGAGGATCAGAGAGGTGCTCATTCTGATCCCTCCTGAGCCGCTCCGGAGGCAACTCTCGGGACGGGCACCGTGGGCGGTTGAGTCGGGGCAGGTGCCGTGCGCGGGGGCACGGGAGCGGCAGAAGGAGCCAGCGCAGAAGCGGAAGCGGGCGCAGAAGCAGGAGGAACGAGAGCGGGCTTCGGCGGGAAAATATAGAATGATTCCTCATTCAAGTCGGTCCACGTTGCGTCGCCTGCTCGAAGGAAATAATGGCCGCCGGGGCACGCTCGCTGCCAAGCGGACACGACAAGACTGCTCGTCCGTGTCTGCGCAAAAGTTTTCAGAGCCGACTCTGCATTGAACGAGCACGGCGCACCGAAGGGTAACCCTATCAAGTCCTCACCGCTCGGGAGCGACGCGAAGCGAAGCGTGTCTTGTCGCTCGAACGCTTCCCCGGGCAAAGACAGCGGTCGTCCGCCCGTGCTGAGGGCCAGCCCGCTCTTGCCATCCGGGGATTTCACCAAGGCGAAGACCGGAAGGCGGGTTTCCTCTTCTGTCGGCACCGGGGTCCGAAGAGCCTCCGTGATCAGAGCCTGAGACACGTAGAGCGAAGTGAGGGAGGTGATCTGTGCGCTGCTATTTCCTTGAACCAATCGTGCCAAATCTTGCTTATAACGAGCCTGGGCTTCCTCCGTCACCAAACTCGAGAGCGAAAGTCCCAGACGCTCCGCGAGCTCGTCTCCAGAAGCCCCAGTCACATGGCCTCCACCGAGCTTGTAGAGCGCCAAGGCCACCGCACTCGGTTGACGCGCCCGACGCAGGCCGCTGACTTCCGCTCCCCTCCCCTCCTCATCGAGGACGACCGCGGCGCACTCCACCGTCGTCCCGTCCAGTCGCAGGGCAGCGCCGAGTCCGGCGTTGGTCGCAGGGAGGCTTTCGAGCACCCCTACGATGCGCACGGCGACGTCTACGGCGGTCCCGTCGAAGATCAGCTTTTCGAGAGCGCGCTTGGTGCGGGAGGACAGAGCAGCGCCGCCCGAAAATGCATAGACTCGAAAGCCTTCGCGCAAAGACGGCTTCCCCGCAGAGCCATCTATCGTTTCTTCTTCCTCCAGGAGCCCCTGCGCGGGCAAGCTCTGCTTGTTTGGTGTACGCTGCTTGTTCGGTGTACCTTGCTCATCCGACAAACTCCCCTCGTCGCTCACCGAGGCGTCAGACGCGCTCGTTGTACCAGAGCCGCCCAGAAGAACCGTTTCCTCGCCCGCATGACCGCCGGTCGAAAGTCCAGATGTCTCAGAGACGGGGACGGGGCCATCTCCCTCGGGCGGCGTCTTTCGGATCCGACAGCCACAAAGGAGCACCGACGACAAAGCGATGATCCATAAGATGCGTCGACTCGCCCTGCGCAAAGGATATAGAACCGCCAACACCCGACTTGAGAGTAAGTCACATCTCAAAAATGGGGAAGTCCTCGCCTCCGCTCACCCACGGCGGAGGGATCTGGTGTAGGGTGACCTGTGGCCGACTACTCGATGCGTGGGAAAACCGAAGAACAACGCAAAAGCGCCGCCCACACTTCGGACCGAGGACCGTACGCGCGCCGCACCTTCAAGGACCAGAAAAGCTCATCAGGGACGGGGGTAGGGCTCATGCTCGGTTTCTCGGTGATCCTGGTGCTGGTACTGACGTACTTCCTGGTGCCCCTGGTGCACGCTCAGTTCAGGCAGAGTCCGGGCGGAAACCCTTGATCAGCCCCCGGCGACAAAAAGAAGACGCCCGTCCCCCTTCCTTATCGAAAGAGCGAGCGGGCGTCTGTCTTCCTTTCCGGCAAGCCGGAGAGAAGGCGCCGACTTTAGGGGAAGACGGTCACGACCGTCGTCCCGATAAGCGTACTCAGCGTCGTCGCCTGGCTGTTGGATCCGTTACCCACAGGGCGGATCTGAATCGAATTCAGTCCGCCGAAAGAGATGCTGTTGATCGGATCGGCCAAATCCGTTGTCTCAAGGGTCCCGTCCCAGCTCAAAGTCAAGCTGCTGCCGGTGATCGTCATCGAGGTTCCCCGCTCCTGGACCGTCGCTGAGGCGCTCGCGGGCAGGATATTCATTACAGCGTCAAAGTTGGCGTCAGGGCTGTCGATGAAGAAGTTGTTGTCGATCGCTTCTTCCATCACTTCGAGATTTGCCGTCGAAACGAACTCGATGGCCTGATTGAAGGTGTAGGTCACGCTACGGGTGGCGAAGCTCGGGGTGACGGACTCAAAGAAAATGGGTCCGGGACCGTTGGTCGGAGCGTCACCTTCGATGTACACGCGGACGACATTGGTGCCGAGCATGGCGTCGAGGCCGACTTCCTGATCCACACGCCCGCCTGCCGGCCGAAGCACGATGCTGTCCAGACTTGCGTACTCGACATACTCGATGGGATCGTCTTCATCCGTCGTCGCGAAGTTGGAATCGTCTCGGTCCCAGCTCAGGGTCAAGGTGTTTCCACTGATGCGGATCCGGGTGCCGCGTTCACGCTCATCCGCATCATCGCC
>CAYMQT010000166.1:6528-10199 GCA_964392575.1 uncultured Polyangiaceae bacterium | reverse complement strand
GGCGGAGCCGTGCGGCGGTTGTTGAGGCAGATGGCGGTGGGGTTGCAGCACACGGCCGGATCGCAGGGCTCGTCCGTGAGCGAGCATGTGTTTTCAGGAGGGGGGATGCAGATGGGTCCACCGCTGCCGCTGCTCGCGTCGGCGGACTGTCGACAGAACCCCTCGCAGCAGTCGGAGCCCGAATCACAGCCTTGGCCATTTTGCCTGCACGGCGGCAACGCTGCAAAGGCCCTCATGTTGGCGGACTCGAGCTCCTGACCGGGGAGGAGGAAGGCCGGATAGCTGGGATCATCGAGCTCGGAATAGTTGATGTTGATCGCGGCGATCCAGATCTTCTTGCGCCAGCTCGGGGCAGAACCATCTCCCCAAGGGTCGTGAGCTCCGGGTTGGATCCCATCCCTTACAGTCCTGAGGTCGCCGTCGGGACCGATCCTGTTGCCGTACACGCGCCGGCTCGCGAACAAGACCCAGTAGTAACCTCCGATCGCGACCGGGAGGACGTTCGGCTCGTAGTTCATCCGTTCTTCTGCCGAGCCGTATGGCAGGTAGATATTGCCTTCGGGATCGCGGCCGTTCAGCGACCGCAAGGTCTTGACGGTCCCTGTCGCAGTTTCAACCAGCCTAAGCTCTGCGTAACGTGCGATCGATTGGGCGGTCGCGTTGGCATGATAGGCACCATGGGTATCGAAGGAATCCCCTTCGTGATAGATGATCCCCTGGCTGTCGGGCAGAAAGGTCGGCCAAGCAATGACCTCGCCAATGCTCGTCCGGTCGATGAGATTCACCGGGTTCGAGAACACGGGCGGCGTAGCGCCCAGATCCACATTGAGCATCGAGAGGACCTTGCGACATTGCATAGTATGGTTTTGAGGGGAGGTCGTGCTGCCGTTGTACGGAGGGTTGAAGACGGGGTTGAGGTGGTCTCTCGTGTTGCACCCCGCTGCTGTACGCAGGTCTCCGTTCACGAATGCGACCCGTGTCCCGTCGGGCGAGAACATCGGCGCGATGGCGTACTGCACGTGATTATTGAGATTCGTCGCGATCACCTGGCTGTTCTGCGTGTTGACCAGGCGGCTCTGGATACCACCAGGGGAAATCACCCCATGGTAGAGGAACGGCTCCTGAGCGGCAGGGGGCACGCCCGAGGTCAGCCCCAGGCTTCCGTCGGGCGTCAGCGCGATCATCGAGTAGATTTGGCCGCTGTTGCTCGTCGTCCGCGACGCCACCGCGCCATTCGCGGCAAGATTGTAGGTGGAACTGTCAATGGGGTTCCATGTGTTGCCCTGATCAGGGTCACTGGCTCCGCCGTAGCTCAGTGCGAGCACGTCGCCCTGGGCGCTCACGCTGTGACACGCCGGACACTGGGGGAGCGGCTGGACCACCTCCGCATTTTGCCCGGGTCGGATACGGAGCAGACCACCTGTATTTTCACCTATAGTACCTGTCAGTGGAGATTTGTACGTGCTGTAGTAGATGATCCCCCTGAGCGACGCCTGCGCGATGTACCAGTCTTCGGTAATCGGCCCCGTTACCACGCTGCCCGAGAGCTTGGTGACCTCGACCTGGACGGGCCCTGTGGCGCGAGCCGTATAGGTCATGCCGTCCCAGATCGACTGCGGGATCGAAAGCCGCAGGGGTGACGACGCACCGCTGAACCCCCGGTAGCTGAAATGAGGCGTCGTGATCTTGATGTACATCGCAGTGGCGCCCGCCCCTGCGAATTGGAGCAAGGGGGCGGCGAGCCCCTGGGGAAACACGGTTCTGTCGTAAGGGTAGAGCCATCTGAAGGCCGCATCGGCACTTCCGCCCGCTTCGAGCAAGCCGCGATTTCCCTCTGTAACATTGCCCGTGTCCACGATGTCGACGTTCACCGTCAGGGTCGTGGTGGCGTTTCTTCCGCCGAGCGTCGCCGTGATGACGATAGGGCCGCCCACGTTGCCCGAGAGCGATAGCCCGCCGTTCGCGTCGACGGTGCCGATGCGAGGACTATCCACCGACCAGGTGATGTCGGAGGCGTCCGGTGTGGACCCGCTCGACAGCGTGAGCGCGAACTGGACGGTCGCGGGCTGGCCCGTGACCGTGATGGTGTCGCCACTGCTGCTGCTGATCGTACCGTCGAGCACAGGAACGACGGGCGGCTCGTCGGGGTCGTCCATGAGATCGTCATCCATAGGGGGGATGATGTCATCCATACCGTCGTTGAGGTTGCCATTGGCTCCAGAGCCATTCGCCCCAGAGCCGTTCCCGTCCCCGGTACCCTCATCCGCGTTCCCGTCCCCGCTGATAGCTGAGCATGACGACGCCAGCACCGCCGTCGCAAAAATCACACTAGCAACTAAAATCACACGACGCATCGATCATCTCCACGCCCTCGAAGGCGATATTCTTCAATTGGTTTCAATTGGTCGCGAGTCACGAAGACATCCACTCGACCAACCACATCCACTCGACGATCAAACGGAGCTTTCCGCTCATCCCATCGAAGCATCAAGGTGCGTGCTGTTCTGTCCACACCATTGTTCTGCATGTGATCATAGACGTCTGCCAGGTGACATGTTTGTCGCCGCTGTCCAGGCGCAATATTTCATTATCACGCCAACAAGTGCCAGGTAGTTAAATCTCTCCTTTAACTACGACTCTTCGTCATTCGCTCACGAAAGACCATTGTCTCACAAGAAAGCGCATCGCGAGAGACTCGTTCGATCTACACTGAGCACAGATGCACAGATACCCGACGGACTCAGTCTTACGCGCTCGCGTGCTGATTGATTCGATCATCGAGCAAGCGAGCGTGCTCGTCGCGGAGCTCGCCACCGCATCAGGAGCTCGCGTACCGCTCTCACACGTCACCGACCGCATCTTCCTCGAACTCGCGCGCTCACTCGAAGCCCGTGGGATCCCACGTAAAATCGCCTCGGACATGCTCGGGGTGACGCTCAGGGGCTATCAGCGGAAGATGCGGCGGGCCGAGGCCGAGGCAGGGGTGTTCCACAATTCTCTCTGGCTAAGGGTTCTCTCCCGTTTCGATCGCGAGGCACAGGTGAGTCGGCTCACCATCGTGCGCGAGTTCGCTCACGATGATCCGGAGGCTGTATTCGCGGTGATCAATGATCTCGTCTCGAGTGGATTTCTCGAATACTCGAACGATTCGCACAGCTACCGGTTGAGCTTCCTCGGCGAACACTTCCACGACAATCCCGATCAAGAAGCACTCGATGAAGATGCGCGCCTGGTGACGGCCTTCAAGGATGCATGCACCGCGCTCTGTCGCAATGAGCCGCCCTCTCGCAATGAGCCGCCCTCCAAGGCCAATCAGTAAAAGCTGATTTCGTCGATACTGAAGTCGAAGCTCGCCCCTCGCGCGTGGAAGAGCAAAGACAGGACGTGTCCATCGAAAACGCTACCGTCTCCGAAGCAGTCGAACGGGATGCGATACTCCCTCCAGTCACCCGTGAGAGTCATTTGGTAATCCGGGTGAATGTAACAAAGCGGATCTGTGCCTACTACGCAATCACCTCCCTCGGCTACGGGGACTGTCTTCTGAGTGCCCAAGAGGACAACGAGAGTATTTGCGGGCTTCATCCAGCCACCTACTTCTTGCGCGATCGTTCCTTTTGCCCAAAAACTCAACCCAGTCAGGCCAGCTGCTACACCTATCTGACCTGCTACAT
>CAYMQT010000166.1:0-6518 GCA_964392575.1 uncultured Polyangiaceae bacterium | reverse complement strand
ACATTTTGGCATTCGCCACCACCTGCATACTTGAAGGCGGTATTGAGGCGAATTCCATTTTCGTTCGCGGCTGAAAAACCACTGCCTGTATACTGGATGGAGTACGCAGTGCCGTTGGCACCTCCAGGGACCCGGTTGACGGGAGTTTCTAGAAAAGTAGGGGGTGTAGTCGTTGTCCCTGCCGGCGGTAGGTTTGGATCGTTGGCGTAGGCTCCAAACCAATCTGCTTGTTCTGCCGTTTCAAAATCTGCGATGGGGCCGCCATGAAAAACACTCATTGCGCAGGCACCCGTCTGTGTCAGCTGAGGCGTATACGTTTGATTGGGGCACACGGCGAAGGGGTCACTAGGATTGCTTGTGGTGGCGCCGCCGGTCCCCTCACCATTTGTGCCAGTGCCGCCCGCACCGGGATCGAGGGTGTTGATGCCGTTGCCGTTCCCACCGTCTCCCCCTTCATCGCTCGTTCCCCCAGAGTTGTTTTGATTGCCATTGTCACCGTCACCGTCACCGTCACCGTCACCGCTACCGCCGCCAGACGAAGACATGTTGTTCTCATCATCTGATGTCTCATTGTCGAATGAAGCACAGGCCCCTGCGCTGAGACTCAGGCCACACACGCCGGCAAGCAGCACTCTCTTGTCACGCATTGTCATCTGAAAAAAATCCTTTCGCGGGCATTGTCTTGCCCAAGGTTGGGTCGATGATGATGCCTCATATGAACGTGCGCAAGCTACTGTGGTTTTTGAGCGGGAGCGCGGATTTGATTATGGGTTTATTATAACCATGAGACAAGAATGAAACTGGTTTACTTGTGATCTAAACCAAGCAGTTCTTCGGTCACGCCGGCCACCAGTTCGAACGAATGCGCGCAATGCGAACATCTGTGATCGTTGAAGGAGCGAGCGAACACAGATGAAGCTCCATTGGTTAAAACCCCGAGTTGACTGAAGCGAACAATGGTGTGAAGACGGAATCTTCCGCTCGGGTGACGGCGACAAACATGTCGTCTGGGGCAGCCTTCGAGCTTGTGACAAAGATGAGGACATGATGCATTCGAGTCGCCGCTGTCTTGCCTCAGCATCAATGAGTGGAGGGCTACTCCTCCTGCTCGGGTGCGTCGCTCACATCGACGGAGGGACGGGTGACGCTGTCGAGAAGACGGCCGGGCAGGGTGATCCGACAAACGGCGACAGACCGTCGGACACAGGCTCGCTCAGTGACGCGTCGGCGTGCGACGAACGCAGCGTCGGCAGGACGCCGCTGCTGCGCTTGACGCAAAAGCAGTACGTACATGCGATTTTCGATCTGTTCTCGATTGAGCGCGACTCGGACGATGGCTTGCCGGAAGACGAGAAGTTCGGCACGTTTCGCAACAACATCTCCGCGCCCGTCGCGAGCCTCGATGTCGACAAATACTTTCAAGTCGCCGAGGAAGTCGCGGTGGAGGTTGCCGCGCGCGTCGAAAGCCTCATTCCCTGTAACCGAGCAGCCCTCGGCGACGCGGCGTGCGTGGACAGCTTCGTGCGGACTTTCGGACAGCGGGTGTTCCGACGACCGCTCGATGACGTCGAGGTGACCGAACTCAACGCGATTTACGAGCGGCACGCAGCGGAGGGTTATCAGCTGGGCATACAGTTGGTCGCTACGGCACTCCTGGCTTCACCGCACTTTCTCTACCGCGTGGAACTCTCGGACCAGGGGTTCATGACCCCGCTCTCTGGTTACGAGCTTGCCTCACGCTTGTCGTTCTTTTTGTGGGATTCGGCTCCGGACGAGAGATTGCTTGAAGCGGCCGCGCGGGGTGATCTCGAAAGCGAGGAAGGCCTCTCGCGCGAGATGGATCGGCTCCTTACCGACCCGCGCTTGCGGGACATGCTGGAGACGTTTCACAGCCAATGGCTCGGTATTGATTCGCTTCAAAGCAAGCCCAAAGACGCAGCGCTGTTTCCGACCTTCGACGCGACGCTCGCACGCTCGATGCAGCTCGACAGCGCACGCTTCGCCGCTCACGTGTTCATGGAGGGAGACGGGCGTCTGGAATCGCTGCTCACGGCCCCGCTCGCGTTTGCCGATGGTCCTTTGTCCTTGATCTACGGCATCGACGCAAGCGATGAAACGGTGGCGACCCCGCTCGATGCAACTCTACGTGGAGGGTTGTTCCTGCAACCGGCGTTTCTTGCTGCACATTCTCACGCCAATCAAACATCGCCGGTGCTGCGCGGCATGGGCATCCGCCTGGCGCTGCTCTGTTCCCCACCGCCACCACCACCGCCGGACGTCAACACGGTTGCGCCTGAGCCGGCGCCTGACGCTTCGACGCGAGAGCGTTTTGCGGCTCACACCGAGAGCCCTGGTTGTGCCGGATGCCACGAGCTTCTCGATCCGATCGGCTTCGGTTTCGAGCACTATGACGCCATCGGGCGCTATCGGGAGTTCGATGGTGGCTTACCCGTTGACGCGACGGGTGCAGTTGCGGGTGGTGGGGACGCCGACGGCACTTTTAGCGGAGGAGTCGAACTCATGCAGCGCCTGGCTCAGAGCGAGCAAGTCCAGGAATGCGTGACCAAACACTGGTTCCAGTACGGCATCGGACGCGGCAATGCCGGAGAAGACCATTGCTCTCTATTTTCGGCTCACCAGAGTTTCAAGGCTTCGGATTTCGATTTGAGAGAGCTCGTTCGCGCGATCGTCCTCTCGGATGCTTTCCGCTTTCGCAGAGCGCCATGATTTGCAAGAGCAGCATGATTCGCAGGGCAGCATGAAAACACTCCAACAACAATCCCTTTCTTCTCTACGAAGCATACCCAGGCGGCGCCTGCTCCAAGCCCTCGGGACGTCGGCGGCAGTTCTGCCGTTTCTTCCTCTTCTCAACGCCAGCGGTCAGGAGGCGACATACCCGAAGCGGCTCGTCATCGTCTACACGCCTCACGGTACCATCTACGACGCATGGAAACCGTCGGGCAGCGTCACGGATTTCGAGCTCGGCCCGATTCTCGCGCCGCTCTCGGCTTACCAGCAGAAGCTCATCGTCCTGGACGGTCTTCAGGTGACCCGTAGCAACGTGACGGCGCCGCCGCATACCGAGGGCTTCAGCTTGCTGTGGACCGGTTCCCATCTCCGCTCTGGGAATCAATTCAACTATCAGGGTGACCTGTTCGATTGGGTCGACGGCCCTTCGGTGGATCAGGTCATCGCGCAGGGCATCGGCGCCGAGACTCCGTTCCCGTCGATCGAACTCGGCGTGATACCAGGGTCGGGGAACGGGCCGAATACCCGAATGATCTACGCGGCGGGGGGGCAGCCCCTCCAGCCCGAGCGGGACCCGCGAGCCGCCTTCACGCGCCTCTTCGCGAACGCGACGCCGGGCGCCGTGGAGGATCCGGCCGCTCTAGCCGAGCGCGCACGGCGGCAGAGTGTCATCGATGCGGTCAAGGCGGATCTGACTCGACTGGAATCAAAGGTTGCCTCCGAGGATCGACTCAAGATCGAAGCTCATCTGGCAGGTGTCAGGGATCTGGAGCGTCGGCTGACGGCCACGCCGACGCGCGAGTGCACGCCGCCGACGATCAGCGGAAGTAATCTGAATGACATGCCCAACGTCTGGAGCCAACAATGGGACATCTTGGCCGGCGCCTTCTCGTGTGATCTCACGCGAGTCGCCAGCCTTCAGCTCCGCTTTGGCGACAACGACAACAGTCCTTACCCGTGGCTCGGCGTCAACGGCGGCCATCACGACATCAGCCATGAACCGGACAGCAACGGCCAGGCGCGAGCCGATCTGATCAAGATCTACACCTGGTATGCCGAGAAGATCGCCGAGTTTCTCGGCAAGCTCGCGAGTATCCCCGAGGGAGACGGCACGCTGCTCGATCACACCCTCGTCGTCTGGGGTTCGGAGGTCGGGAAGGGCAACAATCATTCCTTCTCCAGAGTGCCGTTCGTGCTCGCGGGAGGCTTGGGCGGAGCGCTGCCGATGGGACGCTATCTTCAGTACAGCGGTGGTGTGCGGCACAATCGACTGCTCGTCAGCTTGTGCCAGTTGATGGGCCTTGGCACAGTGACGAGCTTCGGCAGCACCGATGGATCCACCGGCGGCCTCGACGGTTTGACGTGACACTGAGCGAGCCTAGGTGGGAATCATGACCAAGTGCTTCACAGAGCATAGAATGCTTGCCTCAGTGTTGCTCTTCGGGCTCGGCGCTCTGGCGACTGCCGGGTGTTCGAGCAATGAGCCTAGCTCGAACGACTCGAACGACTTGAACGGAGAGGTGATTGGAAGCGGCGGCCACTCCGCAGCGGGTGGGACCGCGGGCGTCGGCAATGCAAGTAGTGACGGCATCAGTGGGGGAGCCGGGGGCGACGCGGGCGCTCAGAATACTGGTGGCAACGCGGGCGCTCAGAATACTGGTGGCAACACGGGCTCCGGAAACCCCACGGCGCTGCCCTGGGGTAAACCGACAGCCGGTGTCTTCGTCCATCTGTTCGAATGGCGCTGGGACGACGTTGCCCGAGAATGCGAAGAATACCTCGGGCCCAACGGATTCGCCGCAGTCCAGATCTCGCCGCCCAACGAGCACGCGGTGCTGGGTCCCAACTACCCGTGGTGGCAACGATACCAACCGGTCAGCTACTCGTTGGTCAGTCGCAGCGGCAACGCCGAGCAGTTGAGCGACATGGTGACCCGCTGCGCCGAAGCAGGCGTGGCCATCTACGCCGACGCGGTGATCAATCACATGGCCGATCAGGGTTCGGTAGGCAGCGCCGGCACAGCCTACTCTCAATACAACTACGGCAGTCTCTACGGCCCGAGCGATTTTCACGCTCCTGCTTGCCAGATCAGCCCCACGGACTACGCGACGTCCGCCGACAATGTCCGGAGCTGCGAACTGTCCAGCTTGCCGGACTTGAGGACGGAAAACGCGACGGTTCGCCAGAAGATCGCGGACTACCTCATGAGCATGGTCGATCTGGGCGTGCGCGGCTTTCGCATCGACGCGGCCAAGCACATGGCGCCCGCCGACATCGACGCCATCATCACACTGGTCCGGAATGCAGCCGGTCCAGACCGTTCCCCGTATTTTTTCCTCGAGGTGATCGATCCAGGCAACGAAGCCATCAACGCTGGCGAGTACATCAACGGCATCACGACCGGCGGTAATGCGCCAGACGTCAATGAGTTTCGCTTCGGGTGGGGCCTGAGAAGTCGCTTCAATAGCGGTAACATTTCGAACCTCGATACCCTGGTGGGAGGCAGCATGCTACCGAGCGATCGGGCGGTGCCGTTCAGCAACAATCACGACGAACAGCGAAGCAATCGTGTTCTGGCCTATCGCGATGGCGCGCTCCACGATCTCGCCAACATCTTCCTACTGGCGTGGCCTTATGGCTATCCCATGATCATGTCGAGCTACGCCTTCGACCTCGCGACGGAGCATGATCGGGGCCCGCCGTCGAACGGGGCCGGCGCGACTTCCCCCGTCGTTTGCGCGGCCAACAGGGCGGGGGCAAATTCCGGGGAATGGGTGTGCGAGCACCGGGCGCCGCACATCGCGGGCATGGTTAGGTTTCGTTCGCAGACGGCAGGCGCCGCGGTCACCAACTGGTGGGACAATGGATCGAGCCAGATCGCCTTCGGGCGCGGCAACCTGGGCTTCGTGGCCATCAACGCCGGCTCCTCCGGCACGCTGCTGCAGACGTTACAGACCGGCTTACCAGCCGGCACGTATTGCGACGTCATCTCGGGCGGCGCCGCCTGCTCGACCACCGTCGTCGTCGACGCCGGTGGTGTGGCGCAGCTCAACGTCGCAGCGCAAGCGGCGATCGCCTTCCACGTGGGCGCAAAACAGTAGTCATGAGTGATCCCAAACGCTCGATCATCCCACTAAGAGGACGTGGTGCATTTTATTTCTGGAGCCAAGTTCTATCGAGAGTATAGAATGCTTGCCTCAGTGTTGCTCTTCGGGTTCGGGAGCGCCTGCACGGGCGAGCTCTCGGGTTCGCAAGGCTCTGGAGAACTCGGCGATGCGCGGGGCGTCATCAAGGGAGGCGGCGACGGTGACAGTGAGGGGGAGGAAGTCTCCCGAGTTGCGCCAGCGTACCAACCGGCTCCCGGCATGCTGCGCCGCCTAACGCGTGCGCAGTTTCGTAACGCGGTGCGGGACTTGCTCGGGGTCGAGGTGAGCACCAGTGAACTCGACCCTGACAGTTGGAACGGAAACTTCGCCGTCATAGGCGCCGCTACCGTCGTCACCACGGAGCGCGGCGTCGAGCAGTATCACGCCGCCATCGAAAGTGCTGTGGGCGCGGTGTTCGATGATGCGACCAGGCGCGCAGAGTTCGTCGGCTGCACGCCGAGCGCACAGGCTGGCGATGTTTGCGTGCGCGGGTTCATCGAGAGTATGGGCCTGCGTGCGTGGCGCCGTCCGCTGGAGACGTCGGAGTTCGATCAGTTTGCAACGCTTGCTCAGAGTGCGGCTGAGGACCAGCGCAGCCCCTCATCGGCGCTGCCCAGTTCCTCA
>CAYMQT010000165.1:0-10344 GCA_964392575.1 uncultured Polyangiaceae bacterium | reverse complement strand
GTTCACGAGGGAGCGATTTACCACAGGCAGGCGGTTTCGCGATGCGTCCTGCCGATCTAACCTCCGGCCCCGATGTTGACGGTTCGAGCACTGGTTGCCCTTTTGGGCAGCGCCTTCATCAACTTAAACATGACGACCTGTCGTTCGCCCGGCCAGGACGACAAGGCGCTCGAAGCTTCACCGACCGAGCCGACTCGGGTGGTCCTCCCTGCGGTGGACACGAAGGATCTGTCCCCGCGCGAAGAAGCTCAGTGGTCGCTCCATGTGACTGAACTGCTCTCTCCCTGCAAGGATGTTCCCGTGAGCGTCGCCAAATGCGTGCAGGAGAAGCGGGAGTGCTCTGCGTGCAAGCCCGCCGCTGATTATCTCGTAGGCCAGGTGCGTGAAGGGAAGACTCGCGCTCAGGTCGATGCCGCGTACAAGGAGCGCTTTTCTCCGCAAGCGGTGATGTCCATCGATCTGTCTGGATCTCCAGCAAAGGGACCCGATAGTGCCGCGATCACCATCGTGGAATGGGCGGATTTCGAGTGTCCGGCTTGTCGTGCGGCGAGCTTCGCTCTCGATGAAGTCGTCAAGAGCAACAAGGACGTTCGCCTTGTGTTCAAGAATTTTCCCCTCGACATGCACGAGCATGCGGAAGCCGCCGCGCGCGCAGCCGTAGCTGCGGATCGGCAAGGGAAATTCTGGGAAATGCATGCGGCACTGTTCGGGAGTCAGGTGCCGCTGACAGAAGCGACTTTAGCCAAAATTGCCGAGGAAATTGGCCTCGATTTGGCAAAGTTCAAGAAGGATATTCGCAGCGAAGACATTGCCGATCGAGTGGCCAAGGACAAGGTGCAAGCGGACGAGGTGAAACTGCGCGCCACCCCTACCATCTTCATCAACGGTCGGCTTTTCAATTACGGGACAGACTTGAAGAGCGGGCTCATGGAATGGATCGCTCTTGAGCGACAGCTTGTCGAAGCTGGCGGCACGTGACGATGCCGGTTTCACCGTTTCTACTGGTTTCAGAAAGGGGACGCCCATGAGGAGCGCCGCGGACGGGGGCGGATGTTTTCCGACGGGTCGCCACTATCCGGCGATTGCGCATCTGATCCGCATCAGCGTGGAGGGACTCAGCCAAGAGTTCGGAGCTGATACCGACATCTCAGAAATCCCCTGGGTTTCGATCGATACAGAGACGACGGGGAGAGATCCGGCAGAAGATCGGGTGATTGAGATCGGTTGCGTTTTCTTCCGGGGCGCTGAAGTCGTCGGACAGAAGAGCTGGCTCATCAATCCTCAGCGACCCATCCCGGCCGAAGCGACGGAAGTGCATCACATCACGGACGCTGACGTAGCGGACAAGCCCCCGATCAAGGACATCCTCCCCGAGGTCATCGCTTCCGTGATCGGTCACCTTCCCCTCGCTTACAACGCGGAGTTTGATCGCAACTTTCTCTTGGAGGAGGCGCAGCGCAGCGGACTTCTCGGTGCTCCGGCTTCCATGCCGCCTGCCTTTCACCCGGAGGTCACGTGGATCGATCCGCTCGATTGGGCCCGTGAACTTCACAAGGAGGAGAAAAGCCGCGCTCTTGGAGACGTGTGCGAGCGTCTAGGCATCGCGCTCGAAAATGCCCATAGGGCCACGGACGATGCCGAGGCCGCGGGGCGGGTGATGAGCATGTTCCTTCGCGATGCTCGTGTCCCTCGCCCGTACGCTGCTTTTGTGAGGGAACAGCGGCGGCTGTCCCGCCTTTTTGAGTTCGAACGGGTCCGCTGGCGCTAAGGGGTTGGCCATGACTTTGCGCGAGGGGCACACGTCAGATCCGTCACGCCGAGAATTGACCCTACGGGCGGTCGTTCTAGGGAGTTTCCTCAGTGTCGTTCTCGCAGCGGCCAATGCCTATTTGGGGCTCTTTGCCGGCATGACCGTCTCTGCGTCTATCCCCGCGGCGGTGGTCTCGATGGGGATCCTTCGCGCCGTCGGTGGGACCATTTACGAGAACAATCTGGTGCAGACGGCCGCGTCCGCGGGAGAAAGTGCGGCTGCCGGCGCCATCTTCACTTTGCCAGCGCTGGTACTGATGGGAGCCTGGGCTGATTTTGATTTTTTGACGTCAGGAATTCTGATCACCTTAGGGGGGTTGTTCGGCGTGCTGTTCACGATCCCGCTGCGACGCGCCCTTCTTTCCTCTCCTGAGTTGGCGTTTCCGGAGGGGACGGCCACCTATCATGTCCTTCGGGCGGGTCATGAACCCAAAGGGGACAGCGGCGGCAAAGGGGACAGCGGCGGCAAAAGGGACAGCGGCGGGGAGACCTCCCTGCGTTCGATCTTGCTGGGAGCCGTGTTCGGAGCGGTTTTTAAGTTCGTTGAATCAGGTCTGGCGCTCACCCGGTCGACTCTGGAAGGAAGCGTTGCTCTGCTTGGCAAGCATTTCTATCTCGGTACGGGGGCGTCGCCTGCTCTGTTTTCGGTGGGGTACATCGTTGGGCTTGAGATCGCTTCTGTGATCGTTTTGGGAGGCGTCATCAACTGGGCTCTGGTCCTCCCCTTCGTGGTTGAACCCGCCGCAGATCGCACCCCCTTAGAGGCGATGTGGACTGCATGGTCCGAAAAGACCCGCTACCTGGGAGTGGGCGCGATGACCGTCGGCGGCCTCTTCGCTCTTTTCGACGTGAGGAAGGCGCTTGGGTTTGCTCTTCGAGCGGCTTTCGGCAGTATCACTCAGAAGCAGGCGGAGGTCAGCTTGGAAGAACGCGATCTCCCGCCCAAATGGGTGCTGGGGTCGGCCCTCTTCCTCGCGCTTCCGACGTACCTCGTGTTTGGAGTGTTGACGCAGGCCTGGGCCATTTCAGCTCTTCTGACTGGCCTGGTGATGATCTTTGGTTTCTTTTTTTCGGCCGTGGCGGCCTACATGGCCGGTCTCGTCGGCTCCTCCAACAACCCGGTGAGTGGCGTCACCCTCTCTACGATTCTGCTCACGTCTCTCCTCCTTTCCTTCCTCGGAGTGGAGGCTGTGGGTATGGCGACTCAGGTTTCGGCTGGGCCTGCCGCCGCGATCCTCGTCGGAAGTATCATCTGCACGGCAGCCGCCATCGGCGGCGACAACATGCAGGATTTGAAAACGGGATCGCTTTTGGGTGCGGCCCCTTATCGTCAGCAGATCCTACAGATACTCGGCGTGCTCTCGGCGAGTTTCGTCCTTGCCCCCGTACTGTCCCTGCTGCTTTCTTCGTACGGATTTGGCGTGCCTACGACTGACCACCCAACGCCCTTGCGTGCGCCCCAAGCGACGCTGATGGCAGCTGTCGCTTCGGGAGTTTTTGGAGGCTCGCTGCCGTGGTCCTTCTTACTTTCCGGGGCAGGCATCGGAGTCGGGTTTTTCGTTCTCGATCGGGTTCTCGTGGCACGGGGCGTTCCCTTGAGGACGCCGGTTCTGGCCGTAGCGCTAGGCCTCTACCTACCGGTCGAAGTGACCGTTCCGGTTTTCTTCGGCGGTGTGCTTTCGGCCTTCGTCAAGCGTCGCGCGGCGGACCCAGATCCCGGCTTGCTCATGGCAGCCGGGCTCATCACCGGCGAAGCGCTCATGGGTATCGTCCTGGCCGCAGGTGTGGCGCTGACAGGAAGTATCGGCACCTTTCAGTCAGAGTCACCCGTCCGCTCGGTGTTCGGGACGTGGGCCTTGATCGCGTTCACTCTCGGGCTGTTGGCCCTCAGGAACCGGAAAGTAAGGTCGACCTCGGAGAAGAGACTCTGAGTTCACGGAGTGTCTTCTTGAGGCGGTGGTCCTACAGGCCCCAGATCAAGCGGTGGCTTTACGTGCATCTGCACATTGAGCAAGACCGCTTGACCGGACTGGCCGTCGATGGGGCGTTCTTCAGGCGGAGCGTACGGGTGCTCAAGCCGGACCAGGTGCCTTCCCGGCTTGAGCAAGAGGGGTTGAGCGAAGGGCGTCGTTTCTACGTGCACGCCGTCTACCAACACGTGCGCCCAGGGGGTAGCCACCACACGAAGCATCGTAGCTTCAGTCGGAGTAGGGGTGCGGTCGAGCGTCGTATTCGTCGTGGCAGCGACCCGAGTGCGCCCCAGCCAGAAGAGTGCGGCGCAAACGAGCGCACCGAAAAGGGAAGCGGTGATGAGCGCCGAAAAACCGAAGACCTGTCGTCGCATCCGATGGCGTTCAGCGGGGCCGATGCTCGATAGACTGTGATCGGTGGCCCGATCCTCAGCGTCCGCGAGCGTCTTTATCCGCGCAAGCTCGCTTTTGATCACAGGCATCGTATTCGTGGTGACGATCTTCTCTAGCCTGCTCACGACCGCGTCCGCACTTTCGGGTCGTCGCGAGGGCATCTTGTCGAGGCATTCGTCGATCAGAGCCAAGAAGGGGCCGGGAATTCGCTCTCGGAAAGCGAGAAGCGGACGAGGCGCTTCGTGTCGCACACGTTCGGGGTAGTGCGAGTCCGAGGCAGGTCCAAAAGGGGGTTCCGTGGCGATGAGTTCGTAGAGGAGACATCCGAGGGCAAACAGATCGCTCAGCTCGCTCGTGGCGCGACCTACCGTCGACTCTGGAGAAAGGGCAAGCGTAGATGCAGGATCGAGCGATTCGCTGGTTTCGCTTGACTGAGCCGTTCGGCCGAAGCCCCCTAGCTTGGTCCGCCCTTCTTCTGTGATCTCCACGCAGTCGAGGTGAAGGTGCCCGTGCACCAGTCCGCGCCCGTGCGCGTGAGCCAAGGCGCGCGCGAGATCGAGTCCGATGGCAGCGATTGCCTCCAAAGAAAGTCGCTTCGAGACGAGAGCGCCGAGGGCCGTACCCCGAGTTGCCTCAAGCACGAGCCAGAGCTGAGATTCTTGTTCTCTCAGCTCGTAGAGCCGGACGATACTGGGGTGATCTAGTTTTGCGAGGGCTTCACCCTCCCTTCTCAGGTTGTGAGCAGGAGGCGAGGTCGAGAGCACCCCGGAGGCGAGACCAACGAGCGTCACGTTTCGGCCGAGCGAGATTTGCTCGGCGTCGTAGACGGCTCGGCCCGGTCCCTCTGAGCGGGTTTCCAAGATCCTGAGACCAGGGGGCGCCTCGTGCATGCGGCGAGGCTACACTGACGACGTGCCCGCTCCGACCCCCCTCCGGCTTTTTTTTTCGTTCTTGGCCGTGAGCGCCGTTCTCTTCCTTCGTCCGCCCTGGACCAATTTCGTTTTTGATGAGCAGGAGGCCATTTTAGCCAATCCGTACTTGCTCGGTGACGTAGCCGTAGATCAAGTGTTCGCTGTGGATTTTTGGGGGCGCAGTCCGGAGCGCACGATCGGATCTTACCGACCCCTGCCCAACTTACTGTGGAGGAGTCTCGCCTTCACGCTCACATTTCATACTCCCTTCTTCCTTCAGCTTTTGAATGTTCTGGTGCATGCGATCACCGCGACCGTGCTTTCGCTGATAGCCTTGCAGATCCTGAAGATCCCGGTGGTTTCGGGTAGAGCTTTCGCGCCTCAGGCGGAAGAGCGCGGTGCCGTTCAGATCGCAGAGCGCGGTGCCTGGTTCGTGGGGCTCTTTTTTTGCTGTGCGGCGCTGTCGACGGAGGCGGTGTCGGGAGTCGTTGGTCTGGCGGATCAGCTCGTGGGCCTTTCGTGTGGCGTAGCGCTCTTGTGCTTGGTCTGGGCGTATGGCGACCCTTCGCCGCGTAGGTTTCGAGTTCTCTCGACGCTGCTTCTGCTCTGCCCTTTGACCTTCTTCGGTCTACTCTGCAAAGAAACCATGCTCGTGATGCCTGTGTTGGCTCTGAGCCTGAGCGCTCTCCTTCTCCTGCGTGGCGAGAGTGGACGGCTGTTTCGCGCAGCAGTTCCGCTTCTGAATTTTGCTTCCTCGGCCGTGGGCCTTTTCGGGTTTGTTTATTTTCGTCGCGCGATGTTTCAAGGCGCCGCTCGTCCGCAAGAAGACATCGTCAATGCTCTTCCCGGGAGGGATGTGACGTCGGCCTTCCTGCACTGGTTTGGGCAGCCGCCGGTTCCCCACGATACGATGAACAACCCTCTCCTTTCCGAGGGCGTCAGAGAAAGACTCGCGTCGTCTGTGAGTCTGTTTTTCAAGCAAGGCTTGCAGGCGCTGATTCCTTGGCATTTCTCGGGCGATTACTCCTTTCCCCGTGAGTCCATCGCCCTTTTCTCGGGCTCAGTCGTTTTAGGGGCACTTTGCTTTGCGGGGCTCTCTGCGTCGGTGCTTGTCTATGTTTCTTCGCGGCGCGCTTTTTCACGCCGTGTCTTTTCGCGTGAGGCGAGACTTTGGGCCGTCGGGGCGGCCTGGGTGTTGGTGACCTTCCTGCCGGTGTCGGGGGCGCTCGTCTTACTACCGACGATTCGTGCCGACAGGCTCTTTTACGTTCCTCTGATGGGAGTCTGTCTCCTTCTTGGAAGCGCTGTGGCCAGCGATCAGGTTTGGCTTCGTCCGCGGCTTCGCATGCTCGTGATCTTCGCGCTTCTGTTTCAAGCGCATGCGGCTCGCTCTCATGCCTTGGTGTATAGCGATGACCTCACGTTCTGGCAGGCGACCAGGCTGGGAGCACCGGCCAGCGCCAAGTCGCATCTGAACTACGGAGTGATGATCGGGGCTCGCGGCGATCTCGACCAGCGCCTGTCTTCGACTTTGGTTGCCGTCCGGCTGGCTCCAGACTGGCCCATGGGGCGTATCTATCTTGGCGATACTTGGTGTCGGAAAGGTGAGCTTCAGAAGGCTCGCCCGCATTATTTGAAAGGTCTTGTCGGTGCCGCCTCTTCGCAAGCACTCACGGCGCTTGCCCTTCAGTGCATCTGGGAGAGCGGCGCTTACGACAGTTACGCCGCCGATCTACATCGTCTGGCTGAAGCTGCGCCGAACTCGTGGCTCGACTATCTCAACTATCAGTTGTCCGAAAATGGGGAGATCCATCAAGGACTTCCCCCCAAGTACCGGCCCCGCGGCTACAATCGGGCCCGCCCTTCTGGCGATGTCGTGTCTAATGGTCTCCGTCTTCAATCAGCGAACCCTGACCGCTAGAACTCAATCATGGTGGCACGACCCCCTGACGGGGTTCAGTCCTTCCTCATCGATCTCTAGCCGCAACACCCACTCGACGTCCACGGACTGATCAACGCACTCCACGTCATCTATCGGGCCCCTGGCCCGCAGGGTGATCTCGTAAACCCGCTCGTACCCGGGATCCACCACAAGCTCCCCGTCTTCAATTCTCTTGTCACCCGAATAGGAAATGAGCGTGGAACTCACGAGGGAAACGGGGGCTTTCAGATAGCAAATGGTATCGCCTTCCCAGGGGCTGTATACAACCGGCTTCTCACGCTCTCCTCGGGGGGGCCAAGCCGGCTGGCTCATAACAGGGGTTTCGCCCAGCTTCTCACTCAACCACTGCCAGCGGAATGCGCCCTTCTCCGTATAGGTGACGATGCCGTAGTAATCCCGTGCCCATGCCTCTTCGGGGACCACGTCCCCCGAAACGTCGAGGAGTTCCACCTGCCAGTGGTACTCGACATCCCTCACGTCATTGCACGTGACCTCCCCCTTGAACGGAGAGCAGGAGAGCAATCCCAGGGCAACCCCGATCAAAACGCCCGCTCTCTTCATCATTCACCATCGCTAGCACGATCCAAGAATCGTTCCAAAACGGCTCTAGTAGAAAACCTCGTAAAGACCGTAAGCACATCCGGCTAGGATGAAGAGCGCGATCCCGGCGACCACCGCGTCGGTGATGAAAGGCGGACTCTCGTCGTCCTGTCTCAGATCGGAAACCCCTCGGGGGATCTCAGCCGCTTTTTGCTCTTCTTCGATCCAAAGGCGCTGCTCTGGTAGCTCTGTCAGTTCTGCCAGGGTTTTTTCGACGAGCTCGTTTGTGATCTCGAGGCCTGCCGCAGTGAGACCTGCGCGAACGAGGAGTTCAGGTAGTTCTTCCATTCCTGAAGGCGCGCCGCGAGGAGCCGCTTCGAGGGTCGCTGCGACTTCTATTTGCCCAAACCAGATCTTTTCCTCGTCTTCGATCACTCGCGCCGAATCGGGCGCCAGCCAGATCGGCTCTTTCTGTCCTCGGCCCATGACGGCGGTTCCGTGCAGGCTACTTTCGTCCACGAGAAGGTAGTGCTCTCCCCGCTTCATGATCGTTGCGTGGTGGGGACTTACGGAAGGGTCTGGGATGCGCACATGCGCGTCCTCGGCTCGCCCGACGGTTACTCGACGTCCCGTCACGAGGACGCTGGCTTTGGGCTCGATGGCAGCAGTCAGGATAGTGAGACGAAGCGCCATTGCTGCCCGTCATATCAAGCTCCCGTTCCCCTGTCGCTTTTCTGAGGAAGGAGGGTCGCCCCAGGGAGGCGGATTTCTTGGCCCAAAGCGCTCCAAGAACGTAACCCAAAGTCCCAAGGCTTGTCCGCAAGAGATCGATTTCCTTGGTCGCACAACATCATGAAGTTTTCTGAAGAACGTAGAGCCCAGAGTGTCAAGCGTGTGTCCCTGACCACCCTCGTAGACATCTGTACCCAGGAGGGAGAGCTTCCTCCTTTTCAGGGACAGAGCGCCAACGTGAGCGGTCGCGGGATGAACATCCGCACCAGTTACCTGCCGGAAGTAGGAGAAGAACTGGTCTGTCGTCTCAATCATGATGACCAGGAAATCCTCGTCGAGGGGCGAGTAGCCTGGCGCGCTGAGGGTGAAGACAGTGGCGAGTTTGGGATACAGTTTACTGCTCTCGACGCTGATTCTGCACACCTGCTCAGAGGCTTGGGTGATCGACCCTCCGAAAAAGAAGCGGAGGAAGAGGCTCTTGAGGAGGAGAGCGAAGGCGAAGGGCGGTTAGAATTCGCCTCCGAAGGCGCACGGGTCAAGCTTCACATCGATGGACTGGGCGCGCCGATGAAGGCTTGTGTGCACGAGGGAAGTTCTCGCAAGTTGAAGGTGGGTTCTTGTCTTGAATTTCTCAAAGTCGGACGTGAACTCGAAGTGGAGGCCGTTGAGGGCGGAGGAAAACGAGGAGCCCACGTTGATTCAGTGAACGTGATCATCAATCCGGCCACGGCAGTCCCGGAACTCGTGGTGCAACTGCGCTATGAAGGGGTCACTCCTACACCCGCTCCCGCAGGAGGCGTGGATTATGATGACGAGGCGTTTTCCGGTGCGGCGGGGCAAGATGCTGAAAGCGGACTCGATGAGGAAGATCCAGCCCCCTGGGAACCGGCGGCTGAAGCCATGCGGGCTCGACTGGGCGGCGCGATGAGATCTGCGAGCCTTGTCGCTCACAAGGCCGGTGGAGTCTTGAGCACGGTGGCGCAACGGGCGCAAAAGTCTTTGGAACAGGTCAAGGGACCAGCGAAGACTCAGGTGAAGAAGGCTACCTTTAGCGCGCACCCCCCGACGAAACGACGTCAGACCTCTCATCCTTCGCGGCGCTCAGCGCCTTCGCATCTGCGTTCGGGGATTCATGATCTGGGGCTCGCTTCACCAAGCGCGCGCGCGCGTCGGTCTGAGCCGATGCCGGTCAAGCGGTCCGTGCGGCGCGCGCCAGCGGCAGCCATTTTCGGTCTGCTCTTCGTCGCTTTCGGCGGGAGCGCCTTTGCTCTCCGAGCTATGGATGATGGGGCGCAGCCGAAGAAGATCGTGAGCGAACAGCTTCAGCCTCAGGCAGAGGTGAAAATCGCAGAGAAATCGGCCACTGTGCCGCAGGCCCCAAAACCGCAGGCCAAGGTCACCGACACGGCAAGTGTCGTCGCCGAAGTGCCTTTATTTGGACCACAAGCGATGGCTCTTTCGGCTGTGAAGCCTGCTGTCCCGGAAGAATCCGAAGTCGAGATCGAGAAGCGTTCGGCCGCCGCCGCCGTTCAGGATGAATCTTGGGACGCGCCCAAAGCCGAGGTGGAAAAGGATGCCGGAGCTCCCTGGGGGAAGGGAAAACTCTACTTGCCAACGATTCATCGTGTTCGACTCGATGGAGTGGGGAAGACCCTGGCTGGAGCGGCCAATGCCGATGGCTTCACTGTTGTCGTTCCGGGACGAAAGGCGATGGAGTCTGGAAAATCTATCGAGAAGCGGGACAAGCGCATCGTTTCCGTGAGTGCCAACAACAACACGGGCGGCGCCACCGTCAAGTTTGAGTTCCGTGGCCCCGTTCCTCCCTACCGCGTTCGCTTGCGCCAGGACTTCATCGAGTTTTTGATCAGCGCCCCGGAGGCTAGTTTTTGAGGGAGCGCTCCGTCTTTTGAGGGAGCAGCGCTCCCTCCGTCGCGGGAAGTAATTCCCGCTCCTCCTCCCTACGGTCCGCCGGAAAATCCGGCGCCTCACACATGTTCGGCGGCGGTTTTCCGCGCCTCGTCACTCCTCGCCCTGCGGGCTCGCGTGC
>CAYMQT010000164.1:0-10382 GCA_964392575.1 uncultured Polyangiaceae bacterium | reverse complement strand
ACTGTTCGGGGGGACGAACTCGAAGGTATGCGGACCCACGGACAGTGAATGTTGTGAAACTTCTCCGCCGGTCACCGTTCAGGTGGTCGCGGGTGAAGGTGATCAAGTCGTGCGGGGAGAGATCAAGTTTCGGCCGGCAACTTTGCGCTTGCAGGGACCGGACGGGAGTCGCGCGTCGTGCGGGATTGGCGGGGTGATTGTGGCGGGCGGATCTCAGGTGGTGCCCATGAATCGGCCCTCCCGGCAGTTCGAATGTACCATTTTTCCGCCCCCGGACGAACCTGGGGAGCCCAAACGCGTTGACGTGGACCTGAGACCTGGACGAACCTTCACCTTGACCCGTATTTAACGGGTCAGGCTCTTGCCTCGCTCCAGCGCTCGAACGGCTCCCCTTGTCCCCCTTTTGCCTTTCCCTCCCTCGCCCCTGTCTGCTTCGACGCCTGGTTTCCGTTCTGGTGGCGGGGGGCGGTCTGTTGGTTTTTCAGGTGAGCTTGGCGGAGGAGCAGGCTTCCTCGTTTGAGTCGTCGAGCGACCGGGTCACGAGCACTCACTCAGCTTCTCGTCCAAGTGACCGCGGGGAGCTGAATCGAATCATCGAGCTTTACATGGCCGGTGACTACGCTCGCTGCTCTCAGGAGCTGCAGCAATTCCTCGACCCAAGTCACCCGCGCGCGTTCACAGAAAAAGACGTCATCGAGCCGGCTCGCCTCTACTTCTCTTCCTGCGCCTTGCTCGACGGAGATCAGGAGCTGGCCCGGGCGCCGCTCCTGGCGGCACTGCGTGAGAATCCGTTGATGCCCTCGCCCGATAGCCTCACCTTTCCTCCGCCGGTTGTGAGCCTGTTTTTGGAGGTGCGGGATGAGGTGCAGCAGCTCATTGCCGACCGAGAAAAGGAACAGGTGCTCCTTTTACGCCGCGAAAACGAAATCGCGAGGCGCCGGGCGGAGGAGCGAAAAGCGCGCGAGCGGCAACTGAAACAACTGGCCCAGCAAGAGCTCGTGGTGGCAAAAAATTCTCGAGCGATCGCGAGCCTTCCATTTGGGATCGGGCAATTTCAAAATCAGAAGAAGGCTCTTGGTAGCGTTTTTTTGGTCAGCGAAGTTCTGTTGCTGGGGACAGCGGTGACGTCGGGACTCGTTCTTGAGGGGCTCGTTTCCGAAGCCAACAAGGGGAACAATCAAATCCCAGATCCGGATTCTCACAACCAGAACCTGCATACAGCGCACCAGGTTCTCACGTGGTCGTCGTGGGCCTTTTTGGGAGTGGCTGCCCTGGGAATTCTCGAGGCACATCTCACGTTCAAAGCTGAGCGGATCATCGGAACTCGGGAGCGGGCCCTCCCGCCCGATCTTCAGCGACAACTCGAGAAAGATGAGGAGAAGTCCGGTTTTATGCTTTCACCGGTTTTTGCGGGGGGGCCGGGGGGAGCTTCTGTGGGAGTGATCGGCTCTTTTTGAAGAGCTTGAGTGGGCCAAGGGCTTCCGTGCCTGGCTTTACCAGGAGTTCGCCTACCAGGCGCTCACTTCCACCCGAGTTCGATCGATGGCTTCTTCCGCCGCCTGAACACTTGCTACGGAAGGACCTTCCCCGCGGATGAGCTGCTCGGGATCGAGTCCCATGAGTCGCAAGAGCCAGCGGGGGGGACTGAGTCCCAGATCCGGCTCACTCAAAAACACGCGAGCGAGTTGTTCGGCATACCCCCGAGCGAGCTTTTTGACGGGAATGTGGTCAAAGGCCTTGGCTTTGGGGCGACTCGCGAGCGGGAGAGCCACGAGACTGAGGAAAAGAAGCAGGAAAATGCGCCTGAGACGGGGCCGGGCCTCGGGCCTTCGTTCGAGTACGTGCTTGAGAAAGTGCACATTGAGGGGCACATGAAAGGATTCGTCTCTCGTCAAGATCGTGAGCATCTGACGTGCAGCCGGTTGTTTCACGTTCCGGAGCGCCATGCGGTAGGTGGTCGCCCCGATGGTTTCGAACATGAGGTTCACCAGAACGATGGTCTCCATGCGTTTGGCCCGGGCGTAGAGCCGATAGAGAGTACGGGTGACGCGCCCCATCGGAGTCACTTCGCCGCCAATGTGTCCCAAAAACTCAGTGACGAGCTCTCGGTGCCACCCTTCCTCGCTTCCGTAGAGCTGAAGGACTTCGCTGAGATCGGGATCCCACTCAGCGACCTCAGCTGAGAGTTCGTGCGCCTGCCGAAGCCCGGACTCCTCGGCACGGAAGGCGGCATTGAAGAACTTGATCGCCGCCCTCTGTTCTTTGTCTGATGAAAAGGCGATGGGCTCACTGAGATCCAGGTACTCGTCGTGCATCTTCTCCGCCCGGCGTCGGAGCGCCAGGAGCCACCAGGACGTCGGACGGTCTGACGCAGACTTGCGCGTTCGCGATTCCTCTGCTCGCGAGCCCCCTAGGGTCGATTCTTGACTGATAGCGTCCACTGTGTGCTCGTTAGACTGTGTGCCCGTCAGAGTTTACGATACTTGGCAATGTAGAATCCGGCGAAAACGCTCAGCGGCGAGTCTGCGAGGAGCTTCTCCGCCGCGTAGAAGGCCCGACCGAGGACCGGGGTATCGACGATGCGTGCGGCGGGAGTGACGATGCGAACGCCCCGTCCCCCCTCGAACCGGCACCCGGGCGGTGTCATTTCCCGGGCCCGAGTCGGACTATCGAAGCGCGTGAAGACGTCGCTTTCTTTGCGTGTCTGTCCGATGCTCCTCGCGGGTCCGAGCACGCGGAGCGCCCCCCGGAAACTCCAAGGGTTGTAGAGTTCGGCCAGGATCATTCCAGAAGGTCGAGTCACGCGCGCCATTTCAGAAAGCGCGCGATCGATCTGGGGGATGTGGGCCAGTACTTTGAAGGAGCAGGTGACATCGAAGCTGTTGTCGTCGTAGGGCAGTTCGGTCGCGGATCCCTCCTCCACGTCGAGACCTCGGGACCTGGCCTTTTCGAGCATTCCCGGCGAAAGATCGATGCCTCGGGCGGTTCCGGCGAAGCGAGCGATGCGCGCAAGCACGAGCCCGGTACCGCAGCCGACTTCTAGGACGTCCTTGTCCCGACCGTATTGCTCCACGCAGCCCGCTTCCAGTTCGTCAAGCATCTCGTGATAGCCGTGGGGTACGTTCTTTCCCCGGCGGGCTTCGTAGCCCTTGGAGAACTCGTCGTAGTATTCGCGGCTCTTGCTTGTCTGCTGATCGGCGCGCAGGCCTTCGGATGCCGTCTCGTTCATTGGCCCCTCATACACTAGCTGTTGAGAAAGCTCACGGATTGCTGTTTGGGGCGCTTGGGTAGGCGTTTTCGCTGTTTTCAGGTTCGTCGGAATCCACCGAGTCTTCGACGGTGAGGGTCGTGACCAATTTGCCGCAATCGGGGCACAAGGCAGCCTCGACCTCAGACACATCGTCGCTGTCCTGGGCGCGGATTTCGTACGTTCCGATTTCGGTCCGCGCGCCGCACCAGAAGCAATCGATGGGACCGTCGGAAATGCTTGGTAGCTGCGGACGAGAAACGAGAGTTTCGCGCAAGGAATCGAGAGCGCCCGCCACGCTCGCTTTGAGTTGTCCTCGGGCCGCTACCGTCGAGAGCAGTAGGATCATGATCGCGCCCGCGAGGGACCAAAAGAGGCGACCTGTGGGGAGCGCATCTCGAGCGAAGGTAACTATCCCGCACGCGACTCCGAGCGCGACGAGGTCCATCGTCTGACCTTGCTGCGTACGACGAGCAAGGCTCTTCTGGGCCTTTTGATCAGCTTGACTGATGAGGGCGCGTCGTTCATCGGCGTCTCGTGCATCGCTTTGACCGGCTCGAATGACATCGCTCGCGAGGTCGCCATAGGGATTCTGGTATCCGAGGCCTCGTGCCTTGCTCTGGAGACGCTGGAGATCCCCTCCCGAAACCCCTTCGAGCACCTGGGCGTGGGCACCTGGGATACTTCTCGTGGCTTGGATCAGCGAAATGAGCCGTGTCCCAAGGACGAAAGTAGCGGCGCCCACCACGAGTTCGATTGAAACGATGCCTCCGCTTGCCACGTCTGCCTAGGTCAGGTTCTAGCGCTCTCGAGCAGCGAGTAAAAGGGAGCCAAATGCGGCGCTTTGAGGAGCGCTTGCGCCCCAAGAGGGCATCAGCTACATCCGGCCTTGACAATTTGGGTGGATCCCCCGGGCCCCCGCGAGGCGGCCCGGTTTTTTTTGGTCTTTTTTCCGCCTGAGTCTGCAAAAACACCTTCATTTTGACCGGCTCTTGCTGCTGGCTCACGCTCCTCCTCTCCCTCCTCCTGTCAGTTTCGTTCCCTCCCAGGCGAAAATGTCGATTTCCCATAAGAAACTTCCCGGACTCGAAGAAGACAAGGTTTTGGCCTTGGTCGAGACCGTTCTTGCTGCCCACAATGTGGATGGGGTGGAGCTCCTTTATCGCGGGGACCGGGACGGGAAGGTTCTCATTTTGACCATCGAAAAGCCGGGGACCAAGCGGACGGGGGACGGCATTACCGTGGATCTTTGTGCTGAGATGAGCCGAGAACTTTCGGAGAAGTTCGACGAGACGGATCTCATCCCCGACAACTATCGCTTGGAGGTGGGATCTCCTGGTGTGGAGCGTCCCCTCTACGTGCGCTCCGACTATGAGCGCTTTGCCGGTCAAGAGGTGAAGCTGAAGCTCTGCGAGCCAAGCCAGCTGGAAGGATTTCTGGGACAAAAGACCGTCAGAGGTCTGCTCTACGGCCTCGACAAGGAGGGGCGCGTGGAGGTGTCCACCGACCACGGAAACCTTTCGTTTGGTCTAGAAGAAATTGCAAGCGCTCACCTGGTCTTTTCCTGGAACCAGGCGGGTCGCTCATCGCGGCACAAAAAAAGGCCGCCCGCCAGGAACCCAAAAACAAGTGAGTCGAAATCAGGCGGCCTGAACCGTCTGAGCAAGGACTCACGAACCCAACAACGGAGTAAGTAAAATGGCAGGAGAAGGTGATCTTCTAAGCATGATCGATCAAGTAGCCCGCGAGAAGGGCATTGAGCGAAAAGTATTGGTTGAGACGATGGAAGCCGCGATTCTGAAGGCCGCACAAGCCGCTTTCGGTCAAACCCGCGAGATGGAAGCGACTCTCAATGAAGAGACCGGAACCATCGATCTCTTTCAGTACATGACCGTCGTTGAAGAGGTGGAGGACCCGGAGAATCAGCTATCCAAGGAAGAAGCTGAAAAAGTGGGTCTGGAGGCAGAGGTGGGCGAAGAATTGGGGTTTCAGGTTTTCTGGCACCCCAAGGATGCCGTTGCTGCGCGTCAGCAGGACAAAGAGTTTGGCGATTTGCTCGATATGTCGCAGGCGCGAAGCTCCTTCGGTCGTATCGCCGCCCAGACCGCCAAGCAGGTACTTTTGCAGCGCGTACGAGATGCCGAACGCGACATCATCTTTCAGGAATACAAGGACAGGCAAGGTGAACTCATCCGCGGCATCGTTCATCGCTTTGAGCGCGGGCACAACATCATCGTCGATATGGGAAAGACCGAGGCGGTTCTGCCCGGACGAGAGCAGACTCCCCGAGAAACGTATCGCCCCGGTGATCGGATTGTTGCCTACGTGAAGAACATCGATCGCGAAGCTCGTGGTCCGATGATCATCCTGAGCCGGTCTTCGCCACAGCTGGTTGAGAAACTCTTTCAGTCCGAGGTGCCTGAAATCTATGAGGGCATCGTCAATATCGTAGGCGTCGCTCGAGAAGCCGGTTCGCGCAGCAAGATCGCGGTTGCTTCCAGGAATTCGGATGTCGACGCCGTGGGCGCTTGTGTGGGGATCAAGGGTTCTCGCGTCCAAGCAGTCGTTCAGGAGCTCAGAGGAGAGAAGATCGACATCGTTCCCTTCGACGAGGATCCTGCGCGCTACATCATCAATGCGATCCAGCCGGCCGACGTGAACAAGGTGATTGTGGATGAGGCGGATCACCGCATGGAGCTTGTGGTGCCAGACGAAAAGCTGAGTCTCGCCATCGGTCGGAAAGGTCAGAACGTCAGGCTCGCAGCTCAGCTCACGGGCTGGAAGCTCGACATCATCAGCGAGAGCAAGTTCAAGCAGATCGAGTCTGAAGCGCTCGGCGCTCTGAGAGAAATCGAAGGTGTGGACGACGAACTTGCGCGCGCGTTTTATCGTCTTGGGTTTCGTGCCTTGGAAGAGGTGGCGGAAGCGACTCCGGAAGAACTACTTGTGGTGGATGGAATTTCCGATGAGGAGCACGCGCAGGTCCTGCGTGATGCCGCCGAGTCCGGCATGGAGCGCCTGCGTCAGAAGCGGATTGCCCTTGCTTCCAGCGGGACGGAACCGCTCAGCGAACGTGAGAAGCTTCGTTTCGTTCACGGCGTCGGTCTCAGGACTCTCCAACTCTTGGAGGAAGCGGGCTACAAGAACGTGCGCGACGTCGCGAGCGAGGATCCAGAACGTTTGGCGATTCGCGGGCGCTTAGGCACGAAGAAGGCCCGCCTCGTTCAAGAAGCCGCGCAGAGATTTTTGGATGTCGAGCTTCCTACCATCGCTGCCGCGAGGGCAGAGCTGGCGGATCGCTTGGAGGGGGAGCGCGCGTCGGCAGCTGCTTCCGAGAGTGCGGCCGAAAACGTGTCTGAAGAGTGATCGTCCTCGGGCGCGGGGCAGAGTGCTGCCCCGCGTGTCCTTGAGGGCGCCCAGCCGGAGATCTGAGGAGACAACGTACCTATGGTCAGAATGACCAAACGAAAGAAAGACTCCGGCGATCCGGTCCGCACTTGCGCGGCGTGCAGAAAAGAAGCGCCCAAGGCGGAACTCATTCGTTGGGTACGAAATGAGGACGGATCGGTTTTTCCGGATCTCTCCGGCCGCTCCTTTGGCCGCGGGGCTTGGACGCACGCTACTTCGGCCTGTCTCAAGCAGCTGCCCAAGGCTCTTTCGCGTAGCTTCAAGGTAAAAGTGGAAGAGGATGGGGGAGCTGCCCTACAGCTCCTGCGGCAGGCGGCAGAGCATCGGGTTTCGCTCCTCTTGGGAGCGCTCCGGCGCCAACGCTTGGGCATTTACGGCACGGACGCCGTCTCTGAGGCGGTTTTGACTGGAAAGGTGTTTCTGGTCCTCGTTGCAAAAGACGCCCGGGCGGCGGCCGAGGCGCCGGCCGTCAGGCAAGCCGTGACCGAAGGGATGGCGCTCGCTTGGGGCACAAAAGAGCTATTCGGCGGCCTTTTTGACCGTGGTGAAATCGGAGTCGTCGGGGTCACGGATAGAGGGTTGGCGAAAGGCCTTTTTGGCGCTATCGCCATGGCCCTTCTGGTCCAGAACGCCCCCGGTTTGGGTAGCGAAATGGAACGGAAATCGAACGGTCTTGGTGAGGTTGAATGAGTGCTAAACGGCGCGTCTACGAAGTGGCGCGCGAATTGGAAATGGACAACAAGGCGCTCTTGAGCGTCCTCAAGTCCCTCGATGTGCCGGATGTAAAGAACCACATGAGCGTTCTTTCGGCGGACGATGAAGTGCGTGTCCGACGCCACCTTGGTCAGGGTGCACCTGCTCGGTCCTCTGTAGCAACCACGCCTGAGCCTGAGCAGGCGGGGGCGGTGCAACGACGTGTCGTGGTACGTCGCCGCAAGGTCGGTGACGGGGAAGAAACCTCTCAGCGAAAGGAGAGCAGCGCGGAAGACGCGCCGATGGCAGCTTCTTCTTCGTCTGGTTCGAGTCCTACCCCTGTGAGGAGAGAGAGCGAGACTCACTTTGAAAGTCGAGGAGTTGATTTTTCGGCAGCTCACGCTGATGCGTCATCTGTTGCGGCAGACGCCAAAGTCCCCGAGCAGGACTCTGGTCCGGAACCGCTCCCTGAATTCATCCGGCCAGAACCACCGTCTCGGCCACCTGTGGTTCCGACGCTCGTCGCAGCGCGTGCTCCGGCGGAAGTAGAGCACGCAGTAGCGGCTACGGAGCTTGCGGCTTCACCCTTTGAGGAGTTGGCGCATTCCGAGCCGGCCACGGCGCTCGGCGGAGACGCGGCAAGCGGCACCTTTGACGCGCAGCGTCCTTCCACGGCACCTGGTTCCACGGCGCCTGGTCTTTCTTCCACGGCGCCTGGTCTTTCTTCCACGGCGCCTGGTCTTTCTTCCACGGCACCTGGTCTTTCTTCCACGGCACCTGGTCTTCCTTCCACGGCACCTGGTCTTCCTTCCACCGCACCTAAACGGGGGATCGACGTCTGGGAAGGACGGCCCGGCGTACCGATGCACAACCATCGTCCAGGGCCGCGCCGCGTGCAGTACGACGCGAAGGCTCCAGCGCCCGGAAATCGGCGAGGACCTGGCGGAAGGATGATGCGTGGCGGGCCTCGTCAACGCGGCATTGGATCCTTCAGCAAAGGACGCGGCGGTGGTCCTGTCACCAAGGAGCGCAACGCCCACAAAAAGGTCGTCCGCATTGAAGAGACGGTGACGTTGCAGACGCTCGCCGGCAACATGGGCGTCAAGACGGGAGACATGTTGCGTCAGCTTTTCTCGCTTGGGCTTTCCGGCATCAACATCAACAGCACCCTCGATGCGGATACGGCAAAGATCATCGGCGCGGAATTTGGCTGGGAAGTGGAGGATGTCGCCGTCAGCGAGGAGGAGCAACTCCAGAAGGCTCAAGGGACGTACACGACGGCCGACGCCCCCGAGGACTTGCGGCCCAGGCCTCCTGTCGTCACGGTGATGGGGCACGTGGATCACGGAAAGACCAGCTTGCTGGACGCGATGCGGCAGACCAACATCGTCCAGGGAGAGTCAGGAGGGATCACTCAGCACATCGGTGCTTACTCCGTGAATACTCCCAGCGGGAAGGTGACGTTCCTTGATACGCCCGGTCACGCAGCGTTTACGCAGATGCGTGCCCGTGGAACGAAGGCTACGGATGTCGTCGTACTCGTGGTCGCCGCTGATGACGGTGTGATGCCTCAGACCAAGGAAGCGATTCAGCATGCCAGGGCCGCGGAGGTTCCGATCATTGTCGCCATCAACAAGTGCGATAAACCCGATGCACAACCAGAGCGCGTTCGGCGTGAGGTGAGCGAGCAAGGACTCGTCCCCGAGGAATGGGGCGGTGATACGCTTTTTTGCGAGGTTTCCGCGCACACCAAGCAAGGATTGCCCGATCTTCTCGAGAAACTGGCCTTGCAGGCCGAGGTTTTGGAACTTCAGGCCAATCCGGACAAACCGGCCTCCGGCATCGTCGTTGAGTCTCAACTCGACCGCGGTCGCGGCCCGGTTGCAACGATTTTGGTACGCGAAGGAACCTTGCGTCCCGGTGATGTGGTTTTGGCAGGTGCCGGGTATGGCAAAGTTCGCGCCATGCAGGACTGGGCGGGTAAGATCTACAAGGAGGCCGGCCCTTCAGAGCCCGTGTCCATCATCGGACTCTCTGAAGTTCCTCGCGCCGGAGATCAGGTTTACGTCGTCAAGGATCTGAAGACCGCTCAAGCGATCGCTGAAACGCGAAAGGTCAAAGAGCGTCGCAGTCTCGCGCCGTCTGCGGGCAACAAGCCTCGTACCTTGGACGAGATTGCCCTCTTGATGAAGGAGGCGGAGCAACTTGAACTGAAGGTGATCGTCAAGGCGGATGTAGGTGGCTCGGCCGAAGCCGTCAGTGAATCCCTTGTCGCACTCAGCACGGAAAAGGTGCGCGTCAGCGTGGTGCTTCAAGCGGCCGGAGCGATCACCGAGAACGACGTCAATCTCGCTGTTGCAGCGGGAGCCATCATCGTGGGCTTCAACGTCAAGCCTGCGGGGAAGGCGGCCTCCGTCGCTCAGCGTGAAGGAATAGAAATCCGACAGTACTCCATCATCTACAACGTCATCGATGACGTGAAATTGGCGATGGAGGGTATGCTTGCACCGAAGCTCGTCGAGAAAGAAATCGGCAAGGCGGAGGTTCGGCAGACCTTCCGCATCACCAAGGCAGGAACCATCGCTGGCTGCATGATTACTTCCGGAGTGGTTCGTCGCGGTGCTCATGCGCGCCTGATTCGTGCAGGCGAGCAGGTTTGGGAAGGAAAGATTTCCGGGCTGAAACGCTTCAAGGAAGACGTCAAAGAAGTCAAAGACGGCTTCGAGTGCGGTATTTCTCTCGAAGATATGAACGCCGTCCATGTCGAAGACATCATCGAGGTCTACGAGATGGAAGAGGTGAAGCAGAGTCTTTAGTTTTTGAGGGAGCAGCGCTCCCTCCGTCGTCGCAAGTGAATTGCGACTCCTCCTCCCTACGTATCGCGTGCGCTCCCGCGCCTCCCACATGGTCGGCGGGGGTGCTGAGCGCGCCTCGTCACTCCTCGCCCTTCGGGCTCGCGTGCCTTGGGCTGTTCTTGCTGCGGTGGTAGTTTTTTGAGGGAGCAGCGCTCCCTCCGTCGTCGCAAGTGAATTGC
>CAYMQT010000163.1:247-10384 GCA_964392575.1 uncultured Polyangiaceae bacterium | reverse complement strand
CCAGGTGCGGGTGATCGGTCCCGGGTTTTACTGGAAACTCCCTTGGCAAAGTTTGCACAAAGCCTCGATCGCTACCGCGACGGTTTCCATTGCCTACGATCCAGAGGATCCCCGTGCCAATTCTGGCGGGACGTCTCTGGAGGCGGTGACCAAGGATCAGTTGAACACGGGTCTCACCGGTCAACTCCGCTACACGGTCTCTGAGCGTAATCTCTACGCCTATTTGTTTGGCGTCAAGAATCCGGTCGCTCATGTGATGGGGTATTTCATTTCGATTTTGCGTTCGCGCATTGCCAGTTTTTCGGCGCCACAGGCCGCTACTGTCGCAGGAGCCGCAAAGAACACCCTTCCCACCAAAGCGGGGGATCCGATCGTGACCATCGAAGGAGTCGAAGGGGCTGAGGATCTGTCGGCTCTCGACGCTGCTGCCGCCGACGCGGTTCAAGGGATTTCCATCAACGATCTGCGAAAGAACTTGCGCGATCTCAATGACCGGATGGAGGCGGAGTGTATCTCTGCCGCCGCTCGCTACGGGATCGCTCTGGACGCTGCCCTGATCACAGGGATCGATCCTCCCTTGGATGTGGATTCCGCCTTGGCCGCCATCAACACGGCTCACAACCACGTCTCGAGCGAAATCAGTTTGGCTCAGGCCTCCGCCGATCAGCGCCTCGTGCAGTCGAAGCGCGCCGTAGAAATAGAAACGCTCAATGCTCACGCCGAAGTGGAGCCGCTGCTCGCTCTTTCGGAGCAGCTCAATGAGCTGTTTGGTGTGGGGGGCCCAGAAGCGGTGAAAGCGTACGTGAGAAATTCCAAGATTGCCCTTCATGAAAGAGCGAGACACGTCCTTTTGACTGACGAAACGGCGGGGGCACGCTGATGGACTTTCTCACCTCATTCTTGGTTACCTTCCTGGGTAGCTTTCTCCTGGTGCCTCTCACCTTGGCGTTTGCGCGGCTGTTTGCCCTCTATGTCGTGGTGAAAGAGCGTCAATGCGTCGTCTTTGAACTTTTCGGTAAGGTTCGTCTCATCATCAATGAACCCGGGATTCATTGCCCGTGGCTCGGGATGGGACCGTTTGCTCCCCTGGTGCCTTTCTTTGGCAAGAAGTTCGTGGTGGATTTGAGGCTGGATCAAACTTATTTGCGCAGCCAGCCGGTGAACTCTGAAGAGGGCGCGCCCATGGGCGTGGGAGTTTGGTGTGAGATGTACGTGAGCGATCCGCACGCCTACATCTACAAGAATTCCGATCCGCGCGGCTCACTTGTGGCCAACCTTTCCAATGCGGCTGTGCGCTGTCTTTCAAATATGGCGCTCGACGACTTACTCGAAGAGCGTCATGAGATGAGCACGGCGGTACGCGAGGAAGTCTCGGAAAAGAGCCGCGAATGGGGCTATCAGGTGGGGAGCGTGTACATCCGCAAAGTGCATTTCCGAGATATGGGTATGATTGAGCAGATCGAGCAGAAGGTGGTGAACCGCCTGCGCCAAGTGACAGGAGCGATTCAACAAGACGGCGCCAACCGCGTGAACGTCATTCGCTCGACGGCTGAGCGAAAGGCCGCCATCGCCTTCGCCCAAGCGGCGGCGACCCGGCCCCTGATTGTGGGTAAGGCGCTTGCTGAAATCGGCCGCAACAAACAGATCGCGGACGCTCTGTTCGAGGTGCTCGAAACGCAAAGTCAGCTCAAGAGCCCCAAGCTCGAAGTTTCCATCGTCCCTCCCGGAACCCCCGTGCTCGCGCATTTGAGCGGGAAGTAGGCGCGACAACCGGGCTCACGCGAACCCAATTTCTCCGCTCCGCATCCCCTCTAGGGCCTCCATGAAGGGTAAAACGGTGACGGATCCTCGGACAAGCCGCCGTGGGCCACGGTAAATGCCGAAGGCTCGTTCGATCATTTTCGATTCGATCAAGGTTTCGAGCCCTGCGGAGTCACTGGACGTCCAGCTGTCCTTGTACTTGATCTCGAAGCCTAAGCGCCTTTTGCCCCGATGCCAGATCAGATCCACCTCGGTGCCTGCTTCGGTGCGCCAGTAGGATAAGTCGACTTGCCCGTGCCCCGGGGACCGAACAGGAAAAAGCTGTTTCCGACGGGTGGCTTCAATAAACGCTCGAACACAAAAGCAGCATGCCACCACTTCCGTCATTTTTACAGTAAATTTAACGGAATCGCCGGCTGTATTAAATCAGGCTAGAGAATCACACTGCGTTCATCAAAAGTCCACTTGGGTGGATCATCCCTGGCTTGCCGAAAACCGTGAAAAAAATCATCGACCCTCAGAGTTACGATGCTGTCATCTTCGATTTGGGAGGCGTGATCCTCCCGCTCGATCCGCAGGCGTCGATCGAGGCGATGAGCAAGCTCTTAGGCCAAGACGCCGCGCAGCTTTACACACTGAGCAAACAAACGGACGTGTTCGACAAGCTCGAACGGGGCGAAATCTCGCCAGCCGAGTTTCGACAAACAGTCACCCGCGACGCGAAAGCCCCCGTCTCCGAGGCTGACTTCGACGACGCATGGTGCGCCATGCTGGGATCCATTCCCAAAGAGCATCTCGATTTTCTCCTCGCTCTCAAAAAGACCAAGCGCACCTTCCTACTCAGTAACACCAACGCCATCCACGTCGAGCGCTTCCTGGCCGACTACGAACGCGATCACGACAGCCAGCGCTCCAGTTTTTTCGATCACTTCGAAGTCGTGTATTTTTCGCACGACCTCGGCATGCGAAAGCCCGAAGCGCGCATTTTCCGCGCACTCATCCAAAAGCACGATCTATTACCTGCGCGCACGCTCTTCCTCGACGACAATCACGAGAACATCGCGTCGGCGCAAAAGCTCGGCCTACTTGCCGTCCACCACCCCACGAACGCACCACTTTCGACGTTCTAGCACCGACTCATCCGCTTAACTGCCTTGACTCTCACTGCTGAGCGGATCTCGATACACCTCGTCGAGCGAGAGCTCACAGGAGACGGACGAGAGCTTGATGGTTCCCGTTTCTTCCACCGTGGAAAGCTTCCAGTCGCTCCCTGAACGGCTCCACACGTCGATGCGCCGCGCTTCATGAGAGACGAGCACGATGTCTTCTACAGAAGTGATCTGTTGATAGTGGGTAAGCTTCTCCCCGCGATCGTAATCAGCCGTGGAGGGGCTTAGGACTTCGACGAGAACACGAGGATTCGTCACGGTGTGACGCTTCGGATCTTCGGGATCGAGTTCGAGGTGGCCACAGATGACAGAGGCGTCCGGATAGGTGCCGAGACCGGTGGCCTGCACACGGATCCGCAGATCCGAGCTGAACACCCGGCAGGGTTGCCCCTCTAGCTGACGATCAAGAAGCGAGATCACTTTGGCAGCAACTGCCGCATGCTCGGGCGTGCCGCCCGCCATGGCCCAGACCTGCCCATCGAGAAACTCGTGTTTGATCGTGCTCATCTCCTCGACGAGGATGTAGTCGTAAAAGGAGAACAGCTGTCGGGCGGCTTCGCTCACTTTCTCAACCTAGCACGAACCAGAACTGGGGCGCATGCAGCGTAAATTCTCGCCCAGATCATAGTCAAATGGGCTTCAAGATCGGAGAGAGATTTGTAACGCAGGGGCCGCGATCTTGAGAAACTCTTGCGCCAACCGCGCTCACGATTTCTGTTGAGAGTGAAGGTAGGAGTAGGTGGGACAAGCGTGAAAATTCTTCGCGAGAAGCTGCGAATGAACGTGTCCCCCGTCGCGACCACGGCTCTCGAGACCCCGTGCGGGCGCGGGCGGATTCTGCTAGTAAAGCGCTCCCATGACTCAATTACGCATCTTTTCTTGGACGTTGATCAGTATGACTGCTTTGGCCCTCTCCTGCGCGCAAGTGACCGGAGGTGACGCGGATAGTGGCGATGGCGATGGCGACCGTCCGACGGGGGGCGCCACCGGTTCGGGGGGCACGACGTTCAGCATGTCTGGTGGATCGACCGGTGCCGGGGGCAGTGGACCATTAGGGACGGGCGGTCTTACCGGAACGGGCGGTACGGTCACGGTCTCGTGCATGGAGGAGGAGACGCTTGCTTGCGCCGACGTGCCCGGCAACACCACGCTTCTTTTCGGGGAGGCCGTTTGCAACGAGACGGGTGACGGATGGGATCTCACGACTTGTATGGTCTGCGAGGCGGGTGTCGGGATGATCGACTGCGCCGAGATCGTGGGGGGCGCGGCAACCTATACAGGCGGAACCGCTGTCTGCAATGACGACGGTGACGGCTGGGTGGAAGCGACGTGCGAGTTCTGCGGCGACGATGCCATCAACGGCGTGGGAGAAATTTGCGACGGTGCTGCCACGCCTTCTGAGACGTGCGCCGGGTTTGGACTCGGCGATGGCACGAGCGGAGGTGCAGCTCTTGGTTGTACCGAGGCTTGCCAGATCGACGTGAGCACCTGTGATCGCTGTAGCGCTGGGTTTACGGGTGGAAAATGCCTCGACAGTTCGACCAGCTGCTCTGGAACTGCCTGTGCTGACACTCAATGTGGCGCAGGCAACACCTGCACCATGGCGTGCGGAAGCAACGGATGCGAAGGCATGAGTTGTGCTCCCACCGCCACTTGCAACGTCACCAGCGGACATCAAGGTGTGGTCGAAATCGAATGCTTGAGTCAGAGCACCTGTCAAGTCGCGTGCGGAGGGAACGGCGGCTCCAGTTGTGCTCTCACTTGCCTGAGTGGAGCCACATGCAGCAACACCGGACAGAATGAGACGGATGTCAGTTATGACTGTGAAGCGGGCTCGATCTGTGAGATCGAATGTGGATCGAACGGGGGCACCTGTGATGTGAACTGTGCGTCGGGCTCTGCTTGTAGCGTGACCGCCACCGCCAACGCTGCGCGTCCTATCGGAACGGCCGTCTGTGCGGACGCCACCTGCTCTTACACCTTCGGCGGTCAAGGCGTGTCGGCCCTTGCCATCGTGTGCGAGGACGGAGGCGTTTGCAACGTCACCGTGTCCAACAACGACACCAAGCTCTCTACCCCCATCGAGTGCGAGGCAGGTTCGGTCTGTAACATCAATTGTCAGGTGATGAATGGCACCGACAACTGTCCCTACATCTGCGACGACGATGCCGAGTGCACCTGCACCGGCACCAAATGCGTTGCGCTCTAGTTTTTGAGGGGGCAGAGGCCCCCTCCGTCGTCGCAAGACTGCGGTTCATTCAACTGCAGCGCGACTCCTCCTCCCCACCCACCGCCGGAAAATCCGGCGCCTTGTTCGGCGGCGGTTTTCCGCGCCTCGTCACTCCTCGCCCTTTGGGCTCGCGTGCCTTGGGCTGTTCTAACTGCGAGGGGACCGCTGCGGACTGGGGGGGGTGACTGCTGCACACTTCGCCCTTTGGGCTGGTGTGCTTTTGCGGCTTGCTGTGGGTGAATGATCAGAGCTTTTCGACTTTGAGCGCGAGCATCTCTGTGAGGAGGAAGACGACCTCCTGGCCCACTTTGTAGCGGGTCATATCCACGTCGGGGCGGACCTCGAACGTTTCTTCCTTGCCGTCAGAAAAGAGGAGGGTGGCCGTGCGCGCTTCGAGGTTGATGGCGCTGATTTGCGAAGTGATTTGCGAAGTGGCCACGATGACACCTTCGGGCTTTTGCCCCTTTTCGGTGCCGGCGGCCATGGCGACGGTGCCGTCGGACGTGTCGTCTTCTTTGCCGTCTTCGTTGACGTACACCATGAGCTCGCGCATCATTTCGACCTTCACGCGGTCTCCGGGAGCGACTTGGTAGAAGTTCACGGCGTCCTTCCCCACCCGAACCGTCCACTCATTGCCCTCGGGCCCTCGAAGGACGGCTTGCCTCTTCTCCTGGTCGACGGAGAGGACCTCCGCTTCGAGCGAGAGGGTCGCCTTCATGACCCCGCCTGCAATCCCCTCTACGAACAGCCCGCTGGTGTCGAACTCCGCGGGAGCGAGGGGAGGAGATTCTTCCTGAGCAGAGCTAGGGTCTTCGGCCGGAGGCTTGTTGGAGCAAGCGCTCACGGCGAGGAGAAAGAAACTTACACCCAGGGTGGTCCTACTTTTCATTGGCTTCATTTTCGCGAACCTACTGCCGCAGGGCCTTCCGACTCAAGGTGAGATGTTGTGCTCCCAAAATAAGGGCTAAATGCTCCTAATAGAGCAAAAGTAATAGGAAAAGTGCATTCTGCCCCTATTTTGACACCACCTGACCCGGTGGCTACATGTAGCTCAAGAGAACCCTAACGTACACGTAAGGGTTTGAGTAGGACCGCCCAAGGGGGCGGGTCGCGCCCAAGGGTGCTCCGGAAACCACACATGGAAAAGACTCACAGACACCTGGCGATTCTCACGCCCTCGTCGGAAAGGGCGAGTGACGAGGTGTCTTCGTCTTCCTTGCAGGTGGGAGAGTTGGCGAAGGCGACGGGCAAGACCGTGCGCGCCATCCATCTTTACGAAGACATGGGTCTGCTTTCACCCGTCGAGCGGAGCCGGGGACGCTTCCGTCTTTACAACGCCGATTCCGTAGAGCGAGTGCGTTGGATTACGAAACTTCAGACGCTCGGATTCTCTCTCCCCGATATGAAGCAGCTCTTGCTCGATCAAGAGGGGGCTGGCACCGCCAAGGAAGCTGCACTCACTCTCCGCGGCGCCTATGTGGAGAAGCTGGCCGAGGTGCAGGGAAAGCTCACCGAGCTGCATCGTCTCGAACAGGAACTTTTGTCCAGTTTGAACTACCTCGACGCTTGTCAGTCGGCCTGCGACGACCATCTCCACAAGGAATCCTGCCCCGCGTGTGAGCGCCACGCGGATCAGCCTAGCGCCCCGGCTCTCGTGGCCGGCGCTCATGTTTCTCTCGTGCGCGCTCACAAGGAAAAGCCAAACACCCGATGACTTTGAAACTCCCCATCTACATGGACCACCACGCCACCACACCGATGGATCCGCGCGTGCTCGAGACCATGATGCCTTATTTTACGGAGACGTTTGGCAACGCCGCCAGCCGGACTCATCGTTTCGGCTGGGAAGCGGAAGCGGTGGTCGAAGACGCGCGCGATACGCTGGCGCAATTGATCGGCGCCGAGACCGGCAAGGAGATCGTCTTCACCTCTGGTGCGACCGAGAGCAACAACCTCGCCATCAAGGGTGTGGCTGAGTACTACAAGGAGAAGGGTAACCACATCATCACGACGGTGATCGAGCACAAGGCCGTCCTCGACTCCTGCAAACGGCTAGAGAAGGAAGGGTTTGAGATCACGTATTTGCCCGTCGGCACCGATGGCATGGTGGATCCAAACAGCGTGCGCGCGGCCATCACGGACAAGACCATCCTGGTGTCTGTCATGCTGGCCAACAATGAAGTCGGCACCGTTCAGCCTATCCAGGCCATCGGAGAGATCACCCGAGAAAAGGGCGTGCTTCTTCATTGTGACGCGGTGCAGGGCATCGGAAAAACGGCCTTTGATGTGCAGAAGATGAACGTCGACTTGGCGTCTCTGACGGCGCACAAGATTTACGGCCCCAAGGGGGTGGGCGCTCTGTTCATCCGGCGCAAAAGGCCGCGCGTGCGCCTCGTGGCACAGATGGACGGCGGGGGTCATGAGCGCGGAAGCCGTTCAGGGACTCTGAACGTCACCGGTATCGTCGGGTTTCAGAAGGCCGCTCAGATCATCATGGCAGAGGGCGAGCAAGAAAATGCTCGGATCCTCGCGCTTCGTGAGCGGTTGCATCAGAAGATCAACGCCGGTCTCGAAGAGGTCGTTCTGAACGGACACCCGGTGCAGCGCTTGCCCGGCAATTTGAACCTCTCTTTCTCCTTCGTCGAAGGAGAAGGTCTGATGATGGCCATCAAGGATGTGGCCGTTTCAAGCGGCTCTGCCTGCACGAGCGCGAGCCTGGAGCCGAGCTACGTCCTGCGCGCGATGGGTCTGGATGAGGAGCTGGCTCACTCATCGATCCGTTTCGGACTCGGTCGCTTTAACACCGAAGAAGAAGTCGATTATGTGGCGCAGTTGATGATCGACAAGGTTGCGCGGCTGCGTGAGATGTCACCCCTTTATGAGATGCACAAGGAAGGGATCGATCTGAAGTCGATCCAATGGGCCGCGCACTGACTTCCTTTTGGAACCGCACTGAATCCTTTAGAAACCGCACTGAACCCCCCTCCCCGAGAAAACCAGAAGAGAGAATTTCCCATGGCCTACAGCGACAAAGTTATCGAGCACTACGAGAACCCCCGCAACGTCGGAACCTTTGACAAGGACGACGAGAGCGTCGGCACCGGTCTCGTGGGTGCGCCCGCTTGCGGTGACGTCATGCGCCTTCAGATCAGGGTGAACGAGGAGGGTGTCATCGAGGACGCAAAGTTCAAGACCTTCGGCTGTGGCTCAGCCATCGCTTCCTCGTCTCTGGCTACCGAGTGGATCAAGGGCAAGAAGCTGGAAGAAGCCGAAGCGCTGACCAACAGCCAGATCGCTCAGGAGCTGACCTTGCCCCCGGTCAAGATCCATTGCTCAGTTTTGGCCGAAGATGCCATCAAGAGCGCCATCGAAGATTTCAGAAAGAAGAAGAGCGCCCGCGAGGCGCTGAAGGAGAAGTGATGAGCGAAGCTGTTGTCACTCTCGGCGGGACTGAAAAGCCCAAGGCCATCGAGCCGCGTCCGAGCGCTCCCCCACCGACGGGGGACGCCTGGGTGGATGCGTTCGCGCGCGCCCCGAAGAAGGGTTTGACCATCACTTCTGGCGCGGCGGCTTTTGGCCGGGAAAAGCTCGAAAAACGCGGGACTCCAGAAGCGGCCGTGCGGCTTGGAATCAAAGGCGGTGGCTGTTCCGGTTTCAGTTACGTCATCGCCTTTGAAGACGGTGAACCACGGGCGCGCGACTACGCTTATGAGGTGGATGGGGTGCGGTTTGTCGTAGACAAGAAGAGCCTGGTCTACCTCGCAGGAAGCGTTTTTGATTATGAGAAGACGTTGATGTTTCAGGGTTTCAAATTCCGAAATCCCAACGAAGCGTCGAGCTGCGGGTGCGGTCACTCCTTCACTGTGAAGTGAGCTGGGCGGCCTATTTCAGATGAACCCCTTTGAGACACTGGGTCTCGAACCCACGTTTCAGCTCTCGACCGAGATGCTTTCCGAACGTCAGCGGGATCTTTCCAAGGCCCTTCACCCGGACAAGTTCGTGGGGCGGCCGGCAGGTGAGCGACGCGAGGCCCTTTCGCGCGCCATCGCCGTGAACGAGGCGTACCGCATTCTTAGAAATCCGCTCACCCGGGCCGAAGCCCTCTTGCAGCACCTCGGCCTCGCACTTGCGGAAGGCACAGGACCGGCAGCAGATCCCTTGCTGCTGATGGAAATGATGGAACGGCGTGAAGAGCTGAGGGAGGCCGGGCGCTCGGGGGAGGCTGCGCAAGTGGAGAGGCTTTCTGCGGCGGTGGGGGCGGAGGCGAAGGCCCTTTCTCAAGAGCTCGGAGTGTTGTTTGAAGCGGCACAGAAGGAGCCGCCCCAGCGAGATTCGGAAGCTTTTTCAAAGATCCATCGACTCCTCGGTGCGATGCGTTTTTACGCGCGGTTTTTGGATGAGGCGAATGCCTACTTGGACGAAATTGGATAGCGGTTGGACACTTGGATAGCCCTGGTTGATTGAAAGAAGACCTTGTTACTCGATATTTTTGACCCCAAAGCTCCCCCGAAGGCCATCGGCATCGATCTCGGCACGACGCATTCCATCGTGTCGGTGCTCCGCGATCACGGTCCCGAGGCGCTGGTGACGTGTGACGGAACGGGCCTTTTACCGAGTGTGGTGCATTACGGAGAGCACGGGAACATCATCGTAGGGCGCGCGGCGGCCTCCTATTTGACCCGCGAACCTCAAAGAACCATTGCCAGCGTCAAGCGCTTCATGGGGCGCGGGTACAAAGATCATGTGGGCGCGGAGCTCTCTCACTTGAAGTTGATCGTACCGGAGACCGAGGAGCAGGCGCGTACGGTGCGATTCGATCTCGGGGGGGCGAGTGTGTCGCCGGTGGAGGTGAGCGCGGAGATCCTCAAGAGCTTGAAGAAGAGCGCCGTGGATCAGCTGACGAACGTCGGGGGTGCGGTGATCACCGTGCCGGCGTACTTCGACGACGCCCAGCGCCAAGCGACCAAGGACGCGGGG
>CAYMQT010000163.1:0-237 GCA_964392575.1 uncultured Polyangiaceae bacterium | reverse complement strand
GACGCGGGGCGACTCGCGGGCCTTGAAGTGTTGCGCTTGCTCAACGAGCCGACCGCTGCCGCTTTGGCTTATGGGCTCGAACGGCAGGAAAACGGCCTTTTTGCCGTCTATGATCTGGGCGGCGGGACCTTCGACATCACCGTTTTGGAGCTTTCTGACGGGGTGTTTCAGGTGAAGAGCACCGGGGGGGACAGCGCGCTCGGCGGGGATGATTTCGACCGTCTGCTTGCTCGGAAG
>CAYMQT010000162.1:0-10401 GCA_964392575.1 uncultured Polyangiaceae bacterium | reverse complement strand
CAACCGCACGACGGCCATCCGCGCCATTTTAGCTGGAGCAAGTTCGCGCAGCGAGTATCGGATCGGGCCTGCCGACGCGAATCCCTACCTGGTCCTGGCCGCTGCCCTTGCCAGCGGCCTCTATGGCATCGAACACAAACTGGAAATCGATCCCATCAGCGGGAACGCTTACGAAAACTCCGGAAGCTCAGCGAAGCTCTCTTCCAACTTGTACGACGCCACCCAGCGCTTTCGGGCGTCAGAAGCGGCTACGCAATGGTTCGGGGAGGCGTTTGTCGAACATTTCGCCGCCACTCGCGAGTGGGAAGACCGAAAGCAGCGAGTGAAAGTGACAGAATACGAGCTGTCCCGTTACTTCGAGATCATCTAATGCAGCCAGATCATCTCATGCCGCCCATCAGAGCCCATTTCAACTACCCTACTCGCTACCGCCTGGGGGCAGGGCGCGCCCAGGAACTGGGTGCTCTCTGCATGGAGCGCGGGATCAGGCGTCCTTTGATCGTCACTGATCCGGGTGTCCGTTCTTTGGAGTGGTTTTCGGCGCTGGTCAGTCGGCTTGAACGAGAGGGCCTCGACGTGGCGGTTTTTTCTGACGTCCGCTCGAACCCCGTGGCAGAGGAAGTCGCGGCGGGGCTTTCCGCTTATCGGGCCGCGAAGGCCGATGGGGTCGTCCTGATCGGTGGAGGGTCAGCCCTCGACGTAGGGAAATGCGTTGCCCTTTTGGCTGGAAACGACGGAGATGTCTTTGACTATGAGGACGTCGGCGACAACTGGCTGCGGGTGAAGCCGGAGGGGATCGCCCCCATGATCGCCCTGCCGACGACGGCGGGCACCGGTTCCGAAGTCGGGCGCGCGTCCGTCATCATTGACGCGGATCACGTCAAAAGAATCATCTTTCACCCTGGCATGCTCCCTCCCGACGTCATCGCGGATCCGGAGTTGACCGTGGGCCTCCCGCCAGCGCTCACCGCATACACGGGCGTGGACGCGTACGTTCACTGTTTTGAAGCCTGGTGCGCGTCCGGCTATCACCCGATGGCCGACGGGATCGCTCTTGAGGGCATGCGACTCATCAAGGAGCATCTGCCGCGCGCGGTCGAAAACGGCGCCGATCTTCAGGCACGTACGCACCTGATCTTGGCGTCGAGCATGGGAGCTGTTGCGTTTCAAAAGGGCCTCGGGGTGGTTCACGCGATTTCCCATGCGCTCGGCGGGAAACTTTCCGTGCACCATGGACTCGCCAACGCCATTCTCCTTCCGTACTGCATGGTATTCAATCGACCTGTGATTGTTGCGCGCGCGGAGATCCTGGCGCGTCATCTTTCCCTCGAAGAGGCTTCGTTCGAGGCACTTTTGGCTTGGACCCTCGCCTTCCGCCAAACCCTCCACATCCCGCACACCCTGGCCGGGGTCTCGGGCATGTCCGAACAAAAGGCCAGGGAACTCGCACCCACGGCGCTTCGAGATGCTGCTCTGAGCGGCAACCCCCGACCTGCGACCGAGGATGACCTCGAAGGGATCATGAAGCGGGCGCTGTCGGGAGATCTCAGCGCTCCATGAGCTCTCCGAAGATCTTCCCCAAACGGCCCCTTGTTCCTGCCACCGACGCCCAACACGCGCATCTATGGGGGTTTCGCGACTCGGCATTTCAGGTGCGCGACGGACACATTTTTCTCAACAGTGAGCGCTATTCGAGCGGCGGTCACTTGCTCTTGGGATTTGCCCCTTTCGTAGAAAAGGCGGTCGGTGTTCCGTTCGATCCGTCCGACAAGAACGAGGTGAAGGGAGCAAAGGTGCCGGAAGCTGTTTCCTGCGCGGCGCTCCTCGATGCTCTCATCGGGGCACTCGATGCTGAGCGGGTGAGTCAGGAGCCCGATCTTCGCCTTCGCCACGGTCACGGTCATCACCTGGAAGAGATTTTCCGCATCCTTTACTCGGAGATCTCTCGGGTGCCTGACGTTGTGGTCTTTCCCGAGAGCGATGCTGAGGTGCAGGCGATCCTTACCGCTGCAAAAGAGCACAAAGCACTGGTGATCCCGTTCGGAGGCGGAACCTCTGTGAGTATGGCGCTTGCCTGTCCCGACCTCAGCCTCCCCATCATTTCTTTGTCGCTCGAACGCATGAATCGTGTGGAGTGGATCGATCCGGTGAGCAAGACCGCGTGCATTCAGGCTGGCGCCGTGGGGCGTCTCCTAGAAAAGGACCTCCGAGAGCACGGTTTCACTCTGGGTCACGAGCCGGACAGTATGGAATTTTCGACGCTCGGTGGCTGGATAGCGACCAACGCCAGCGGCATGAAAAAGAACCGCTACGGCAATATCGAAGACATCGTACTGGACGTCACCGTGGTCACCGTCGACGGTGTCGTCGAGCATCATTGCGCCGTCCCCCGGGCGAGCCATGGCCTGGACGTACGAAAGTGGGTTTTCGGTTCAGAAGGTCTGCTGGGAGTGATCACCCGCGCGCTGGTGAAGATTTACCGGGCGCCCGAAGTGCAATTCTACGGATCGCTCGTGTTTCCCGACTGGTCTCGGGGGCTTGCCTTCATGGAGGAGCTGTCGGGTCTCCAGGCTGTGCCGGCGAGCGTGCGTTTGGTGGACAACCTTCAGTTTCAGTTTGGTCGCGCCTTGAAACCCCCACAGGACTCTGCCTTTTTGCAGAAGATTCAGAAGTTTTTTGTTTCTAAGGTGAAGGGCATCGATCTCGAACAGATGGTCGCTTGTACTCTCGTGTACGAGGGTGACCGCCGCGAGCAGGAAGCGCTCGAAAAGCGAGTCCAGGAAATGGCCCGACGTCATGGCGGGTTTAGCGGCGGGGGCGCTGCCGGAAAAGACGGTTACAATCTCACCTTCGGGATCGCCTACATCCGGGACTTTCTCCTCGAGTACTGGACCCTGGGGGACTCGTTTGAGACGAGCGTCCCGTGGGGAAAGGTCGATGCGGTGATCGAAGGCGTCAAAGAAGCCATGACTCGCGTGCATCGGGAGCTCGGTCTTGCGGGTCATCCTTTCGTCACGGCACGGGTGAGTCAGATCTATCCGACAGGATGTTGCGTCTATTTTTACATCGGCGCTCACTACAAGGGCTGTGCGGATCCCATCCTTGCTTTCACTCAGATGGAGCATGAGGCGCGTCTTGCTATCATGAAGGCCGGGGGGGCGCTTTCTCATCATCACGGCATCGGGAAGACGCGAACCCGATACCTCGGGCAGATCAAATCCGAGGCGGCACAAAAATGGATCCAGAGGGCTCAGGCCGCGCTCGATCCAGACGGCATCTTTGCTTCCGGCAATCAGGGTTTAACGCCGAGATCCTGAGGGATCGTCGGGCGTCTCGGGGCTGCCTTCCATCAAGGGAACCAGCATCGATTCAAGTCCGTTCGTCCGCACGACGAGCGCCGTTTCAAGCATCATGCCCAGTTTGCCGGAGGGCATGCCCTTGCGGGCGAACCAGGCCAGATACGCTTCCGGGAGGCGCACCAGGAGCTGTCCTTGGTATTTGCCGAAGGGCATCCGATAGCGACAAAGCTCAAGCAGGAGCTCCTGATCCGGAAGGGGCACAGCGTTCATTGGGGCACCGCGCTCATGCCTGCTTCCGTGTGAGCTCAAACGCGCGCCGCGTTGGTTCCGGCTTCGCCGAAACCAACCTCGGCCGTCGTGAGATCGAGCGCTTCGTGCCCCGTGTCGAAGGGCGCGCGTCCGAGTTGCTTGCTGCCGAGGGACGGAAAGATCGCCGCGAGAACGTACTGCTTGAACCAATACCACCACAAGCTGCGTTGTTTAAGGACGGGATCGATTTGATCCGCGAAGGTAGCGTGAAGCTCAGGCAGCTTGCTCCAGTGAAGGCCCGAGTTCTCGTGATGAGCGGTGTGATACCCGTTGTTGAAAAGGAGGAAATTGAGCGACCGGCCCACGAAATTACGCGAGTGATTGTACCTGGACCACGGATCGGTGTGGACGTGCTGATCGTAATTGAAAGTCATGACGGTCCACAGACTCACGAGCGCCGGTAGACCGAGCGAGAGCCCGTACACGAAAAGTCCCGTCCCGAGCCCGTGGAGCTGCACCGCCAGGAGCGCCATCGCCGCGTGTGTGCCGTACACGATGACATACTGAGTCATGTACTTTCGGTACTGCTCGGGCTTCTTTTCTTTGGCGCGCTTGAGAAATTCCTTCAAGAGCGGTCCCTGAAAGTAGGAAGACACGAAGAAGTAAGTCGAAGCGACGAGATAGTTGTGTTTGTTCGTGTAGCGCCAGGTGATGGTGGCGTCGCCAGGCTTGTTGACGAACTTGTGGTGATTGAGATTGTGGGTGGGGATCCAGCCGAAGGTCGGAAAGCCGTAGAAGATCGCGATCCAGTTGCCGAACCAATCATTGGCGGATTTGTTGTGGAAGGTCGGACAATGCTGATGATTGTGCGCGATGGGCGCCGCAGAGATGGCAAAGTAGAAGCTGAAAACGGTCAGGTAGGGGACCCACTCGGGGTGCATGTACTGCGCGGTGATCAGCCCAGGGACGAAAACGAACATCCAAATGAGCGTACGAATATCAGCAGAGTTCTTGAGCATGGTGACTTTCGCGAGGGAGGGACCGCTCTTCGAGTTTTCAGGCGGAGATCGCGTGGGCATGGCTATATCACTCCGTCCCGGGGGGTCGGCGGTCATTTTCCGGAAATGTTTTCGGGCTCAGGTGCGAAAAAGAGCGCGCACAGGGCGCTTTTGCTCCTTTGGCTCCGGACCAAGGTTGATTTTAGGTAGGCGTCAGCCAGGAGCTTTCGGGGTGTTTTCCAGCCTCATTCAATGATGTACAACAAATTAAATATTGTACATCATTGAATTTCTCCCCGTTTACTCGCAACCCCCGTACTTCTCGTCGCACTGCCAGCTTTCAGATTTCGACGAGAAGAAGCAGCGATAAGACCCCCCCTTGATCACAGTCTGGGGCTCCCGCGCACTCGTCGCTCTCTGTCGAGCAGTGAAGTCCCACCCAGTACGTCTGAACTCCCCGTTTTCGCAGACTTCGACTCCAGAATCCTTCGTCGTGCGCCGATACTCCCTTCGGTACTCACGTCTACTGTCGCCAAGCCACCAGTCCTCACCAAAGTCGTTGTCCTCATAGGTGCCGGTGTGCTCGACGCAGAACGGCTTGGGTTTCAGCCGCGTGGTCCGACCGACGAAGGAGGGAGGAGCACGTCGGTCTGCAAACCCTTGTTGGCCGGCCTCGTGTGGTTGCAACAATCATAGGACTTGTGGAGTGGGCCAGTCGAATCTTGAGCGGCACCTCTGGCAGGAAGTGTATTGCTCATCCCGATGAAAGAAAGCGAACACGGACCCTGCTGATCCTGGAGCGAGACAGTCTTGGCCGCGTAGATCGCACGACCCCATCATAACCGCGGTGGTTGGCTCAATCGCTGCAGGATCCAGATCCCTGGCAAGAGCGGTGCGTTGTTCGGGTGTGATAGCGGGGCTTGCTTCATGGACTTGGACACTACCGCCAAAAACAGCCGCAAGCGTGTTGCTGCGATCCCAACACCGCGCACTTGCTCCAGGCCGTCCATTGACGTGCTCGAAGTTCAAAAACAGAACGCCGGAGAAGGAGTCGGGAAGGTCGCCCCTCCCGGCAAGAAAGTCTGCGGCCGCGCAGAGCGTCTCATCGGAAAAATCGCTTAGACCTGAGCCAGGTCGACGAACATAGACTAGAAAGAACGATGTTGCTGCTGTCTGCCGGAGCAGAGCAGCCTTGTGTTGGGCATGATCGACGATTTGACGAGCGATGAACGACGCCTTCTCTCGCAATCCGCTAATACTGGCACCAACTCGACGATCTATCCCAACCAGAATGTGCCCGCTACCGGCGTCGTATCGTAGCGTTCGCGCGGCGATCCCGTTGGCTCTAAGTTCCTGTCGAAATGGACCAACAATCCTATTGAAATTCTCGTTGACCCAGCGCTGGCCGGTTGGCGCATTTAGTGCCACATGAACTTCGGGAGGCTCTTGATTGGGGCCAACGTGCGCATCGACCTGTCTCTGGAGTACGTCCCGAAGCAGACTCATGCCAGAACCCGAACCGTCCTTGACATCAAACGCGAGTTCGGTGTCGGCCCGGAGGACCCCTTCGAAGGGAGGGTCTTCGCCCGCCCAGGTCGCTGGATATCCGATATCCGTCTGGGCAAGTCGCGCGTAACTAGTTAGCCAACCAAAGGCGAGATACTCGCAAATGGCCGCGAGCACTTTGCCAAGGTCGTCCGAAAACAGATCCGCCGCCACGCCCTGAAGCGCCGCGCTCCCGCCTATGCCAACCGCTTCGAGTGCAGCGTCCAACGCCGGCAAGCTCATGTTGGCGTCCTCGTACAACTGCTCCATTCGGCCCCACTGACCGCCAACCGAATCGTGGTGCCGATGGATGTTTGGGTAGGTCCCGGAAATGCTGCTGATGGACATGGGTGTTGTCTTTCGAGACGAACTTAGAATTGGGCCACCGCCCTGGGTGGCATTCCACGAGTCAGGGATCTTGGTCCGGCCAACTTTACGTTCGCTGCCGCGGCGGGAGAGGCAACCAAAAAAAGGAACAACCCAAGGCCGATGCAAGAAAAGACGAGACACGCCGAAACTCCCGCCACGAAGGCAGCAGCATTCCTCTGTAACTTCTGTAAGGCGTCATTGTCATAAATGCTGATGTCTGTTGCGCAAGGGGAGCTGCAGAGCACTCTGGGTGCAAGGTAAGGTGATCAGCCTAGGGATGAACTGTATCACTCCGTCCCGGGGGGCGGCGGTCATTTTCCGGAAATGTTTTCGCAGGTGCGAAGGGGACCTCTGGGATCCTGCCGCTTTCCGCCGGACTGCGATAGGATCTTGGTGTGAGGGTCAATCGTCGCGTGTGGATGGGAGGCGCTGCTCTGCTTGGTCTGAGTGGGGTGGGTCTTGTGGGTCTTCGCTTGGCGCTGCCGCGTTGGGTCAAGAGCGGTCCCGTCCGGGCCACGTCTGAGTTGAGTGCTTCGGCTCAGAGTCTCGTGCGAGAGGCGCTTTCGGATCTGGATCCGACGCTGATTTGGGACACCCACGCCCATGTCGTCGGTCTGGGGCATGACGGAACCGGCTGTTTTACCAACCCGGCCATGCAGACGCACACCGAACCTCTAAAGCGCCTGAAGTTTGACATGTACCTGGCCGCCGCGGGGATCGAGCGGCCGGAGCATGTCGATGAAGACTATGTCTTGCGCTTGAGACGACTGACCGCGCTTGCATACCCCCGAGGGAAGGCGCTGCTCATGGCTTTCGATCATCACGTCAGGCCCGACGGAGCGGTGGATCGAGAGCGCTCCCCCTTCTTTGTGCCCAACGAGTATGTGGCAGAGTTGTGCCGCGAGGAGGAGAGGTTCGGTTTTATTGCTTCGGTTCACCCGTATCGCACGGACGCCCTCACCCGTCTTGAAAAGGTGAAGAAAGCGGGGGCCGTCGCTATCAAATGGCTCCCGAACGCCATGGGCATGGATCCTTTAGACGCCCGCTGTCAGAGCTATTTCGAAGCGCTCCGTCAACTCGATCTGGTCCTCATCTCTCACACGGGAGAGGAACAGGCAGTGCACGCAGAAGAGGCGCAAAAGCTCGGTAATCCGCTGCGTTTGACACGCGCTCTCGACGCGGGCGTGCGCGTCGTGGCGGCGCATTGCGCTTCGATGGGGAGGGATGAGGACTTCTCCGTGGCGGATCGGAAGTTGGTCCCGTCGCTACATCTCTTCTTGCGCATGATGAAGGAGAAAAAGTACGAAGGACTTTTGTTCGGGGATCTGTCGGCGGTCATTCTGAGAAATCGCGAAGAAGACGTTTTGCGAACCCTCCTGTTTGAAGGTGACATCCATGAGCGACTAGTGAACGGCAGTGACTATCCGGTGATTGCCGTCGATCCCGTGATTTCGCTCTCTCAGCTTCGCTCGCGCGGGCTTTTGGATGAGGAGGATCTTTCGCCCTTGCGTGAAGTCTTCTCGGCCAATCCTCTGCTCTTCGATCTCGTTCTCAAGCGTCGGTTGCGGGTGAAGGAAGGGGGGCGCACTCATCGGTTTTCGCCGCGCGCGTTCGAGAGTGCACGGGTGTTTGCTCCTCGATCTTAGGAAGAATGGTGGAAAAATGAGGGCGATTGTTGCGCAGGTAGCAATATACGCTCACCATGGGCCTCATGGTGGAGGTGGACCGATTCATTCCCGATGAGGCTCCTCTGCCTCGCCGGGGGCTTTCTGCGCTGACGGATCTGAATGATCTGGAGGTGTTCGCGCGGGTCGTCGAAAAGTCAGGCTTCTCGCGCGCGGCGCGCGAACTCGGAGTTCCCGCTTCTACGGTGAGTCGACGGGTGGCGCGGCTGGAGGAGGGGCTCGGCGTGCGACTCCTGCAAAGAACGACGCGGACGATGCACCTCACGGAGGCGGGACGCATCTACTTTGAACGCATCAGTCGCGCGCTCCGGGACATCGAAGGAGCGGAGGCAAGTCTCAAAGTCGCGCAAGGGACGCCGCGAGGGCTGGTGCGGCTCTCCATGATCAGTGAACCTTTCGCGGACGCCGTTCTTTTCGACTTCATGCGAGAGTATCCGGAAGTGGTGCTTGAGATAGACAAGTCTCACGGACGCGTCGACTTGGTGAAGGAGGGGTTTGACCTTGCTCTGCGCGCGGGCGCGCTACCGGATTCATCGCTTTTGGCCACGAAGCTGATGACGTCGGGACCTGTCCTGTGCGCGGCGCCCTCTTATTTGAAACGCCGCGGAACCCCCAAGACGGCGGGCGAGTTGCGGGATCATGACTGCGTGATCTTGGGCACGTCTGCGACAGCGATGACGTGGTTGCTTTCGAACACAGAAGGAGGAACGCAGCGCATCAGTGTTTCTGGTCGCATCGCCGTGAATCATTTTGCAACAGCCGTCGACGCCTGCATGCGGGGACTCGGGATCGGTCTTTTCCCGGCCGGATTCATCGAACACTGGGTGGAGCGGGGGGACTTGACGCTGATCCTGCCGGAGCTTTCACCGCCTCCGGGCGGGATTTGGATCGTGCATCCGACCAACACCCTGCTTGCCCCGGCGGTTCGCGTGCTGATCGACTATCTGAAGGACGCCTTTCGGGGCGGGACGCCCCAAAAGGCGCCCGAACTTCTCGCACTCGCGCGAAAAGAGAAGTAAAGGGGGCCGGACCAAGGTTGATTTAAGGGGGCCAGACCAAGGTTGATTTAAGGGGGCCAGACCAAGGTTGATTTTCGGATCGCCGCGGTCCGAAGTAGCTGGCGCGGGTCGATGGGGCCGGCCCCCGGATTTTGCCCCATAAGGGCCTTCCCCCGAGCCATGGCACCGCTTTCCTGCTATAAGGTGCCCCATGACGCGCTTTTCCTTCAACATCATTTCTGGACTCACTCTTTTCCTCGGCGCTGCCGTCGCTTGTTCTGCCGGGCCTGGCGGCGGTGCGGACGGAAGCGATAGCGATAAAAATGGCGATGGCGACGGTGATCTCAAGGTTGGGGACGGAGATTCCGACGGGGGAGACGGCGATCTGGTGATCCCTGATGGCACTGGCGGAAAGGGTGACGACATGGAGCCCCAGGAGGACTGCGATGCCACCATCGAGCTGACGGTTCGCGATCTCAAGGCCGAACATCCGGACATGGAGGCATGGCAAGGCCAGAATGAGATGGCTTGCGGCCTCGTGAAGCCTGATCTGTTCATCGGGGCGGACGGAACGAGGACTCCGGAGTTTCAAGCGTCCATCGGGACCGGCAAGCGGGACATTCAGAACAACATCATCATCTGTCAGGACTGGATCTATGAAAATAACATGAATGTTCCTCCGAACGAGATTTCGATTCAGAACGCGGAATCTTTTGCTTCGTGGTTCTCCAGCGACGACTCAGTCAATTCTACGTTTACCCATACTCTGACCCTGACCGAGGACGTTGCGAATGGAACCTTCTATTTCGACAGCGACGAAATCGGCGGTTTTTGGCCTGCGGACGGCAAGGGATTCAACGAAGTCACGCAAGGACACAACTTTCATTTCACCACGGAAGCGCACGTTCGCTTCGGGTACCACGGCGGAGAACGCTTTACGTTCAGCGGTGACGACGACATGTGGATTTTCGTCAATGGGAAGCTGGCCCTCGATCTGGGCGGCACCCATGGTAAGCTGACTGCGACGATTGATTTCGATGCGCAGGCTGCCGCCTTGGGGATAGAAAAGGGCCGCGTTTACAATATGGATATCTTCCACTCCGAGCGACACACTGACGCATCCAACTACCGGGTAGAAACGAATATCAGCTGTTTCGAGACCGTCGAAGTACCGGTGGTGGTCGTCCGCTAGATTTCCCCTTGAGATTTCCCCGGACCAAGGTTGATTTTCTGCAACGCGTCTGGGCCGCGTCCGAAG
>CAYMQT010000161.1:0-10545 GCA_964392575.1 uncultured Polyangiaceae bacterium | reverse complement strand
GAGGGGGGGGCAGCGCGGCACACTCTCCGTTTTCCGTGCAGAAAGTACCCTGACGGCAACTGGGCCGACACATCTCCACACAGCGCGTTTCGATACACGCCTCGTGCTGCCCGCACACGGTACGACAGTCCCCCGCCCGGTCCTTCTTCGAACGATGAGGTGTGGACAAAGCTTTTTCTTCCGCGCTCGTCTGAGAAGGGTAGACGAACAGGAGGAGCAACAGAGACCAAAGCGCGTACTTCATGGCCCTTCTCTCTCCTTGGACCCTTTGTCCTTGTCGCGTCCTTTGCCAGAATCATCCTCCTCCAGCGCTTTCGGGAGTTTGGTGAGAGGCGTCGCCGCGCGCACCGCGGTATCCCGTACCGAGCGGAAGCTGATGCGCCCCGACACGAGAAGCGAAAGTCCCCACTCGGTCTGCCTGAGAGCCGTAAATTGAGGCACGGAGGCAGCAGGATCTGCGATCAAGATGTCCCCAAACCCCAAGTGCCCGCGCAGACCCAAAAGAAGTCTCCCCGCGCTCCCGTAAGAACTCACACCGATGGCCGCGTGGATCATATCCTTGCGCTGACGAAAGAGGATGTCCTGGGGCTGGCTGGTTTGTCGCGCATGCAGGCCAGAAAAATCCGTCTGGATGCCGGTGACGAGAGAGAAGTCCTGCTGCAAAAAATACTCTGCTCCGACGGCGATGTTGGTGACCGGCTTTCCTCGCTCTGACACGCTACCACGCCCGATCAAAGGACCCGTGGTCTGCCCGGACCCGTCCGAAACCACGCCGCGCTCATCGAAGCTCGCACTCGCGAGCCGTCTCTGCGGACCGTAGAAGGAGCCGTCGATTTCAAACACGAGACGCGGCCACGTGAAGGAGGTCCCGACTTTGAGTCCACCGGGGTGATTGTAGCGAAAGTCTCCGTGATACTGGACGAGACCTTGGCCGCCGCTGGCCGGAGCCCAGGTCGTGTGGCCTTCGTAGTACCCGAGCAGATGCTGCGAAGGGGTAGTGAGCGACGCACCGACAGATACGACCCGGGAAATGGCCGACGTCAAACCGACAACCACGCTCGTATCCCAGCTCCAGGCATCCACCGCATGAGACAGACTGTCGAGCCCCGCGCCACCGACGTCATAAGCACTCGCCGAGGTGCTGTCCTCCAGCACCGCATTGTCGACCCTGAGCGTCACGCCCATGCTCGTGTCGCGATTGAGCTGAAGACCCCAGGCAAATGCCATCGTGCTGCGGACAAACTCGATGCGTGTCGCGTGGGCAGCCCCCGTACTTCCCTCACTCTCGTTCTGCGGCAAGTCAAAGACCTCGCGCTCAGTGGCCGCTGCACACATCGCGTACTTGTGGCGGCTCCGATAACTGGTCGAGTTTTTGGGCGGGCCGTCCAGAAACAGACAGAAGGTGTTGGGCACGATGCGCAGATTGAGATCGCTCGCGTCAGAGGAACTGAGTCCCAGCGACTCGGAAGGATCGAGAGCGCCGCCGATCGAGCGACCCGTCAATTGAACGGCAAACGTAGAAAACGAAAGCGACTGCCCTGGAATGCGGGTGATGGCCGCCGGGTTGATGAACGCGGTCGCTTCGTCTTCGCCGCTCACGACGGCGGCTCCACCCATCATCGACGTGCGCCCGCCCAGCTGCACCGCTTCAAAGTTTGCCTGAGCATGCGCCGCCTCAGCCACGCCGAAAATCAGCGCAGACACCGCCCAGGGCAGGGCTCGACACAGACTCAATCGCTCCACTTTCACTGACTAGACCAAAAGGCCTTCACTCTGCGCAAGCGTACAGTAAAAACCGCCGAGCTAAGCCACCGTTTCGGCAGTCCCGGACCGCATAAGGGACCCGCCCTCGGCGCCCAAATCAAGCTCCGAGGCCGAGAGCCCCGCCATCTTCTCCTGGACTTGGGCCACGAGCGCTGCCGTCGTTTCCTGCCTGAGCGCTTGCTTACAGAAGGCGCCCCCATCATCGATCGTACGGCCCAGATAACGGATCTGTTCCTTCATCATGCCCAGGGTTGCCGTCTCCGTGAAGCTCGATCTCAAAGTCCAGAGAAGCTCCATCACATGCCGAACCACGTCGTCCCCTGTGGGACGTAGAGGTATCTCGCCGCTCTGTAAGGCGGCTATCTGAAGAAAAATCCACGGATTGCGCAAGACCGGGCGGCCCAACATCACCGCTTGACACCCCGTCTCCTTTCGCATCCGAAGGGCATCCGCCGCGTACCAGACATCACCGTTTCCGACGACGGGAATGGAGAGTGCAAGAGCGAGCCGGGCAATGATGCGCCAGTCAGCCACGCCGTCATAGAAGTCCACCCGCCGCCGGGGATGCACGGTCAAAAAATCTGCCCCTGAGTCTTGAACGACTCGCGCGATTTCGAGCACCCCAGAAGAGTCATCGTAGCCGGCGCGGATCTTTGCACTGAGGGGCCGGGAGGTACGACTTCTCATGGCTTCCACCACACGCCCGAGCAGCTTCAGATCCTTCAGCATGGCCGAACCGACGCCCTTTCGCACCGCCCGCGGCGCCGGACATCCGAGGTTGATGTCGACGATGTCTGCGCCAGCCATCGTCACCAGCTCCGTCGCTTCAGCCATCTGAAACAGGTCATTTCCCATCACCTGAACGCTCAAGGCGCCCCGGCTCGGTCGGACGACATGCTTTTTCAGAGCCTTCTTGCCGAGAGGGTTCTTGGTGACACGGACAAACTCCGTGCACACCACTCCGACGCCGCCACGGCTCGCGATCATTTCGCGCAGAGCCGGATGAGTGACGCCCTCCATGGGCGCAAACATCGTGGCCGGTTGAAACGGAAACGCTGCTTCTGTCAGCGCCGATATTCCAGAGGTCACCTGCCTACTTCTTCTTCTCGCGGCCTTCGCGCTCGATAGGCTGCGTCGCGTTTTCGTGCCGCATGCCAGCTTGCTCGGAAGGCGTCATGTTCAAAGAATCCATGCCCATCTGCTGCTGACCATAGTTCTGTTTGGAACTCTGCTGAGTCTCATCGGAGATCAGCTTCTCTCTTTCCGCGCCCGAAGGCCTCTTCTTCTGAGACGTACAGGCCGCCCCCGCGCCGACAGAAAAGGCGAAAACGAGCACGAGGACCGGGAAGCGTCGAATCATGACGTCCGCATTGTACCCCCTCCCAGCGCTGAAGCGAGGAGCACTCAGCAGCAGGTTTTCGTGCCTGATCTAAAACTCCGGCTCAAAAAGATCCCCAGACGTCGCCCGCGACAGAGCGAGATCGGAAACCAAGGGCTCCGGGGCAGGTCCGGGCAAAAAGGCGTCAAATGTGCTCCTGCGGAACAGATGGGCGGGGATCTCTTGCACGATCGTGGCGTGCAGAGCCGGCAGCTTGGACCAATGGACCCCCTGCCGATGATGATGCGCGGTGTGATACCCGAGATTGCCCGTGAGCCAGTTGAAGGTCGGGTTCATGATGTTGTAGCTGGCCTCGAAAGACTCTTCCGTGTCGAGGCCGGCATGGTGATCGTAAGTCACCCAGGTCGTGTAAACGAGGCTCGTCATCATCGGCAGGACGTAAAGGAACATCCCCTGAAGCGGCCGGTACCACACGATGATACCGAGCAGCGCAAAGGTCACGAGCCCGAAGAGGACGAAGACGCGCTGGTGCTTGGGGTAACGCCGACCGACCTGAAACCCACGGTAGTACGAAGTGGCAGCGATCTTGAGGCTGTACTCGAGCACGCCCATGGTCTCGCCGCTTTTCCTCTTCCACCCACTCTCGTCCTTGTCCTGGTCCAGAAAGTGTACGTGATGCCCCAGGTTATGGTGCAAAACCCAGAGATTCGAGCTGATGCCGGTATGAAACGCGAGCAAGAGCTCGTAAAGCCGATTGAGCCAGGCGGCACGGAACGTGTGCACGTGCTGATGGTGGTGATTCCAAGCGCAAATGATGCCCTTGGGCACCAAAAACAGGAGCCAGTAGCCCAAAAGAAGCCAAAAACTGTCCAGAAGGAAGTACGCCACCACATCGAGAGCCGAGATGCTCACGATGAGTGCAACGGGCCAATGATCCTCGGGATGCCTGAACAAGTAAGCCAATTCGTTGAAAAAAACGCGACGCCGACTCGTACCTGACCGACTCTCGGAGTCAAGGACTCCGAGGCCGACCTGACCAAACCATGACGATGTTCTCCACCCGGCGGCGCCGGTCCCCTGACCGTCCCCCGGCTCCCTGTTCTTACTCTTTGGGGAGGGTCTGACTCTTTGGGGGGGGTCGAGGACGGGATCCAGGCGATCCGCTTCAGAGCTTGGCTGCGTTTTCCTTGAGGTAGGACGCGACTCCGGCCGCGTTGCCCTTCATCCCCTTGTCGCCCTTGTTCCAGCCCGCGGGGCAAACCTCTCCGTGCTCGTCATGGAATTGCATGGCGTCGATCATGCGTAGCATCTCATCGATGTTGCGGCCGAGGGGAAGGTTGTTCACGACCTGATGCTGGACGACGCCAGACTTGTCGATGAGAAAGGAGCCGCGGAAGGCCACGGTTCCATCGGGCAGTTCCACGTCATAAGCGCGACAGATCTCGTGAGACATGTCCGCGACGAGCGTGTAACCCACATCTCCGATCCCGCCGTCTTCGATCTTGGTGCGACGCCAAGCATGATGAGTGTGGTGGGAGTCGATGGAAACTCCGATCACCTCGACGTTGCGCTTCTTGAACTCCTCCAGCCGATGATCGAACGCGATCAACTCCGAAGGGCAAACGAAGGTGAAGTCGAGCGGATAGAAGAAAAGTACCGCGTACTTGCCCTTGATGGCCGCAGAAAAGTTGAAATCACCCTTGATCTCCCCGTTGCCGAGGACAGCGGGTGCCGTAAAATCCGGTGCCTGTCGGCTCACCAATACGCCCATTTTTCTTAATCTCCTTGTTGTTGAGGCTCCCGGGGGAGCTGAATGTTGAATACAGCCCCTAGGGTCGTGTCCGCAATGCTGCAAGGGGGAGGCGACAATGAACGGTTTTTGGGGGGCACACAATGGAGCTATGAGCCCCGAAACGTGCCCCGACCTGTCCTCTCCTTCTACCAGGATCCCCTCGACGCCGTCTGGACCGCGACAGCGCGTTCGCTCGGTCTCACTTTGGTCCGTGGGCCGCACAGCTACGCCTCCACAGACGGCCGCGGACGGCTGTATCTCAGTGACGCGCCGGGCATGGACCCAGACGACTGCCTCGCTCAAATGATCTTGCACGAGATCTGTCACTCCTTGGTCCAGGGACCCCAGAGCTTTGGCTGGGTGGATTGGGGGCTGGAGAATGAAACCGGGCGCGACGTCGCGCGCGAGCATGCGTGTTTGAGACTCCAGGCGGCTCTGCTCGATCCCTTTGGGCTCCGGGCGGTCCTTGCCCCCACGACGGATTTTCGCGCCTTCTATGACGACCTGCCTTCCGATCCCTTCGCCGAGCTGTACGAAGAGGAAAGAGAAAGCATCGTCCTTGCCCGCGCCGCCTACGCGCGCCGGGAGCGCCAGCCGTGGCGCGGCCGTTTGATGCCGGCACTAGAAGTCACCGCGGATCTCATCGGGCGCGCGCATCTTTTCCTGGACGCGATGGGACAGTCGCCGTCCCAGGATTGTCAGCCCGAGGACCCCGCCGCACAGGCTCCGCCCACACCGAGCGAAAACCTTCTCTTCCGCGTCAAAGCCGCCCCACCGCTCAATCTTGCCGTCCTGCCAGAACACCCGGACCCCACCCTCACCTGCGCGACTTGCGCCTGGGCGGCTCCGTCGGAGTCCTCTTCTCTGTCCCTTCGTTGTCGTCAGGCCGACGACCGCCTCGTCACCGAAGAGACCCGCGCCTGCACGCACCATGAAGGAGCCTTCGACTGTTTGAGCTGCGGTGCTTGTTGCCGGGAGGCGTACGACACGGTCGAAGTGGCCCAAGACGACCCGGCAAGCAAACTGCATCTGCCCCTGCTCGTCCCGCGCTCGGGAGGGTACGACATGAAGCGAGAGGGCACTCGCTGTGCGTGCCTCGAAGGAGGGATCGTCATTTCCCCGCCCCGGCCGTTCCTCTCCGGCGGTCACGAACCCGACGATGCCGGAGAAAAAGTCGCCCCCCGCGCCATGCCTGGAGGAGCCCCTTTCACCTGTAAGATCTACGACACGCGCCCTCAGACGTGCCGCGAGTTCACCCTCGGGAGTGAGCACTGCCTCGGCGCGCGTCGCACCGTAGGCCTGTCGCGCTGACTCTCATCCGCCACCGCTTCTGACGACCCGGACGTCGACTTCTCGCTCGACGTACTTCCATTCTTCGGTGGCGCGGAGCTCTGCCAGTAAATCATCGAAAACTGACGTGTCTTCTGCGCGAAAATCAAACCACGTGAGAAAATCGAAAGGAGCGGGTTCTTCCAAATCACGACAGTGATGCAAACGCCGAGCAATCCGCGGAAGGGCCTTCATTCCGATGCGAATGTGGGCAGAGTCTTCCTCAAAAATCTGCCGTCGTTCGTCCTGAGTGAGGGCCCACCAGGCAGCGCTCTTCTTGAGCGGGATGAACGCTCCCCACGTCGCCTCCTTTCGTCCGATCGCTTCCTGCGCAAGGACCAGCGAAGATCTTTCCGCGCGCGTCACGTAGCGCTCATGGCTCACCACCCCGCGCAGCGAAAACGTGCCAGGCCAAGAAGGAAGCCCCAAGCCAACATAGAGCTTCGATGCCAGAGGCAAGCTCTCCCCGCACACCGCGCGCATCTCCTCGATGGAGAACTGCCCCTCTCCCCCGCCCACGAAATGAAAAAGCCGGTCGTTCATGGCCAGGACGCTACTCCGACAAAAGAGTCAGTAAGGTTTCACGCTCCCTCCCATGACCAGCGCGCTACGCTTCCAGTTCCTCCATCAAGAGCGCCGCCACCAGAGAAAAACTCTCTTCGAGCCGCCCCACGTAGTTTTCCGCGCTTTCGAGATTGCCATCCTCCGCCAAAAACTGAAGAGCCTGCGCCGTTTTGGCCATCGGCTCCGCGACAATCGCCAGGCAACTGCCCTTGAGTTTGTGCGCGTGAGCCCGGACTTCCTTCGCGTCCCCGGCTTCAAAGGCCCGACGCAGCTCCTTGAGTTGAAGGGGCACGTTCTCTAGGTAGAGCCGCATCAATCTCTCCGAGCGCGGTACGTCCGGGGTGAGCTCGGGCGCGGCGCTCGGAATCGTGCGGCGGGTGGGATCGTCGATGGCCTCAAAGAGCTGATTCGCACCTTGTTCCATCAGCACTCGTTCGAGAGTCTTGGTGTTGATGGGCTTTTCCAGAAAGTCATCCATCCCGGCTAAAAGCGCCTGCCGCATTTCGTCTTCGTCTGCGTGGGCAGTCAGGGCGACAATCGGAATGCGATTGCCCGAACCCTGCTCCCATTTTCTGATGGCCAAGGTCGCCTCATATCCGTCCATGAGAGGCATCTGACAATCCATCAAGACGAGCCCGAAATCCCCCGCCTTCACCTTCTCGAGTGCTTCCTGCCCGTTGGCCGCGACTTCGTACGGATAACCCAGAAGCTCCACAGTCTCAGCGGAAACGAGTTGATTGATTTCGTTGTCGTCAACGACGAGGATGGGCTTATAAACTGGCATGGTCTAGGACCCTCTCGCCCATCACGGACAGACGAAACCCGGAATTAAGTGAGCAGCGTTCCGCCTGCGCTCGCCTATTTCGGGGGGGGTTAACCCTGAGCATGAGTCACATCTACAAAAGCCGAGAAATAGAGCGAAGCATGTGAGCCCCCTCGCGGGAAACCGCGAGGCGCGAGCACCGCGGCCGACCATGTGGGAGGCCCCGGCGCGCAGGCGGTACGTAGGGAGGAGGAGTCGCGCTGCAGTTGAAATGAACCGCAGTCTTGCGACTTTTGAGGGAGCGCTGCTCCCTCAAAAGTCGGGGGTTAACGTCCCGGAGTGAGCGGCCGTTCTATCGCCCAGATGCCATGCACGTACTGATCATAGACGACGACGAGATAGCCCGGGAGGTCTTGGGGTCGACCCTGAGGGAGGCTTCCTTCCAGGTCTCTGAACTGCCTTCCCCCATCGGCGCGACCAAAAAGATCATCTCTGAACAGGTCAAGGTCGTCGTCCTCGACGTCATGATGCCAGAAATCAGCGGGGACAAGCTCGCCAGGATGCTGCGCGGCAATCCCAAGATGGGACGCGTCGGAATCGTCCTCGTCTCCAGTCTCCCCCCGACAGATCTCATGCGACTCCAGCTCGAATCCGGCGCGGATGCCGTCGTGGAAAAGCAGAACATCCGCACTGAACTGGTACGGGCCGTCCGACGCGCCAGCATGCACTAAAAGCGCGGCGTGTGCTGCCGCACCTTCTCCCGCTACTTCTGCTCGTAGCAGTACTCCCCGATGATCTCGCAAAGGACCACCACGGTTGCTGCCGTCGACTCCGACGCCTCTCCGCCGACTCCCCCGTTGCCACCAAGGTTTGGCTCTCCGTCCGTGGCAGGAATCACGCGCGCCACAACACATGCGTACTCAGCCTCTCCTCCAGGAATTTCGCACGTCTGCTCGCAATCCCCGAGGAAGTTGCCCTCCTCGTCGACCCATACCGCAGGATCCTCCGCTTCTATCTGCGCCTCATAATTCCCCCCCTCGCTGCATCGGTGCGAATTTTCGCACCCCGGTGCAACCAGGAAAAGAAGCACGCAAAGAGAAAGGCCTCCGCCAAAGAACACCCCGCCCTTCTTGGAGGAGCTGAGGCTCCAGCCTCTTGAATTGTGCCCTAGTGCTCGAAACATGTGACCGTAACCATGGATCATGGTTTTAGGACCCTAGCAGTAACAGCCGCGCTACCGCAACATGAGCACTTGGCATGGTCGACATGAGCACTCTGTAGTCGACATGAGCACTCTGTATAAGTTACTCGCAGAGGCCTCGACCCGGCCTCCTGGCCTGGAAAGCCCCGCCGAAGATGTAGACGCCGCAAGCCGCGGGGATTGAGCCGGTGCTGTGAGGCAGATACACTCTTCGCTTCGAGAAGAGATCTGATACGGTCTGTCGTCGAGGAGGAAGAAATCGAAACATGATGACTCAAATGCCCCGTACATTGGTCGCTCAGGCCTGTGTCCTTTCACTGTTTGTCCCCCAGCTTGCAGCGGCCAACGAACCTGTCGCCGACGCGGAGGCCTCCGGTCAACTGACGTTCGGGACCAGTGGTGCCGAAGCCGCAGCAGATGGCTCGAAAGCAGCCTCCGCCGACAAGGAGCCCTGGATGAAAAGGCTCCGCCCTGAGGCGATGACCTGGGAAGTCGGGCTCTATACAGGCGTCCTTTTTCCATCCAAGGGCGCTGTGCTCAAGTCCCCGCGCACTACGTATCAAGGCTATGAGACCGCCGCGTTCGAGCTGGGCGGCCGCCTTGCGTACTATCCGCTGTCCTTCCTGGGTGTCGAAGGCGAGTTCATGATGGCTGACGGTCGTGTGCCCAACGACCTCGCCAACGTCGATCCGAATTTGCGCAGCAATAGAGCGAACTTCTACGCGTGGCGCGGTCACGTTGTCGCGCAGCTGCCGTTTTATCGGCTTGTCCCCTTCGTGCTCGTCGGTGGCGGTGCGCTCGGTCAAAATAGCCAGCCTCACGGCCGCGACACTGACGGAGAAATTCACTTTGGTGTGGGTGGCAAGCTGGCGCTCACCGAGAATTTCTCCCTGCGCCTCGATTTCCGCGAGAACATGGGGCCGCGCGTCAACGACAACTACGGCGGCATCGCCTTCAGTGAAGAACTCCTCTTCGGCGGGACATTTGTCTTCGGTAGAAAGCCGGCGCCTGCTCCCGCACCGCGCCCTGACCACGATGGCGACACCATTCCCGACGACGAGGATGCCTGCCCCGACGTGGCTGCGCTGACGCCCAATGGCTGCCCGGCAGACACCGATGGCGACGGCATTTACGACCAAGATGACTACTGCCCACGGGAAGCGGGGACCGGTCCGAACGGCTGTCCTGATCTGGATACCGATCAGGACGGGGTGCCACTGCCCTGCGATAAGTGCCCTGATGAACCGGGCAATCAGTCCGACGGCTGCCCAGTGCGAGACGCTGATGGTGATGGTATTTTTGACGACAAGGACCAATGCCCCAACGAGCCCGAGACCAAGAATGGCTTTGAAGATGCCGATGGTTGCCCGGATGAACTCCCCAAGGAGGTCGAAAAATTCACCGGCTCGATAGACGGCATTACCTTCGTGCAAGGCTCCGCGCAAATCACCAAGGCGAGCAACGGAACCTTGAAAGGTGCATCTGATATTTTGAAGAAGTATCCGTCGCTCAGCATCGAGATCTCTGGTCATACCTCCAGCGAGGGGGCCTTAGAGTTCAACCAGAAGCTCTCCGAGGAGCGTTCCGAGGCCGTGCGCCAGTGGCTCATCAACGATGGCGTCTCCGACGACCGGATCACCTCGCGGGGCGCTGGCCCGAGTGAGCCGATAGCCGACAACGACACCCCAGCGGGTCGAGCAAAGAACCGACGCATCGAGTTTCGAATCTTGCAGAACTAGATGTGATCTAGAACGGCAGCCGAGCAGCCCACGCCCTTCACCCAGATCTCGGAA
>CAYMQT010000160.1:10301-10708 GCA_964392575.1 uncultured Polyangiaceae bacterium | reverse complement strand
TCCACGTGAATCAGGCGTCCACCTTGGCCCACGTAGGGCGTGGGCCCGACCGACGTGTCGTCGAGATCGGTGCCGAGCACGAGCGCGACGTCGACTCCGCTCCCGGTGTAGTTGCGAGCCCAGAGCGACGCGGCCATTCCCCCGGTGCGTAGAGAGCGGGGGTGCTCTTCGCTCACCACACCCTTGGCGCGGGGCGTGGTGACAAAGGGCACGTCGAGCACGTCCACGAGTTGACGAACCCAAGGCGCGTGCTGAACGCAACCGCCGCCGAGCACGATCAACGGGCGCTCCGCGCTCGAGAGCCATCGCGCTGCCGTCCTCACCGCTTCTCGTGAGGCAATGACCGTACTCTTCGTGGTCGGCGCAGGGATTGAGACTGGGGGGCAGTACTCGGTTGCGCGATCGAT
>CAYMQT010000160.1:3535-10291 GCA_964392575.1 uncultured Polyangiaceae bacterium | reverse complement strand
GCTTGTGCTTGGCGGCTTTGCCGCCGGGACCAGCGGTTGCGCGATCGATCGGAATCACGAGCAATGCAGGACTTGGGCGCAGAGGATTTGTTGCTGCCTCGAGCGCTGCGATGGTCTGTCCCACCGCGCTTCTGCCGTTGGTCACGCGAATTTGCACGCTGGTGATTGGCGCCAGCATGGCGTCGATGTTCAAGCCTTCTGGTCCTGAGTTTTGAGCCAGACGACCGCCATGGGAGGCCCAGGCGACATCCCCGGCGATGACGAGCATGGGAACCGCTTCCATATACGCAGAAGCGACGCCCGTGATCACATTGGTCACTCCTGGGCCAGCGGTAACGACAAGGGCCGCGACCTTACCTGTTGCTCGGTAGTAAGCGGCCGCGGCGAAGGCAGCATGAGACTCGTGCCGCGATTCGATCAACTCGGCATCGGGATGTAGACGCAGAGCCTCAAAGAGAGGGGAGATGGGTCCACCTGGAATGCCGAAGAACTTTTCGACCCCTCGGGCGACCAACACTTCGACGATCCTCATCGCTGCGGATTCGCGCGACAGAGTCGAGTGAACGGGTGGGGTCACTTCCTCTAGATCGAGGCAAGGGTCTGCTGACAAATCAGGGAGAGACCTTCGTCGAATCAGAGTCGAGGTGGGGGGAAGGGGTTCAAAGTCTTCCTGGGGTGAAACCAATGGGATGGCGCTTTGGCTTGAGGGCATGGTCTTGGCGATTCCTTTCGTGGAATTTGGGTTCTTGGGCCGGTTTGGCAGCCGGAGTGTGTTGAAATATACGACACGCGCCAGGACGAACAGCCGGCCTAGGCGCTGGGGGGCCGGGTCATTTCTGACCGGACATTTCAACCGTGAAAGGTTTTGGCCTCTGGAGCGGATCTGTTAGTGAGAGAACAGATTGAAATCGCTAACATGGGCCGAGGACTGAGGACTCTGTGACTTCTGAGAAAAAAAGTACGAGAGCCGTGCACGCACGGGAGGCGTGGAACTAGGCCCCAGTAGACCAGGTCAATAAGTGTCGACCTTGGAACGGGGAATCCAGTTCGTAGGTGACGGTCGCACTGCCTTGGGCAGCGGCCATCGTGCCCCGAGCAGCCCCAAGCACGTACGACTCGATCCAGAGATACTCTTCGTGCATGTGCATGACGGCCCGGCCTGGTTCGACGAACTCGAGTTGCCACCTTCCGTAGCTGCAGCTCTGGCGTCGCCCTCCGGATGCCTGCTTGAGTAAGCGCACTGGATCGGGAGCGAGGAGGCGGAGCATGGCGCGCCCCAGCAAACTTTCGGCGAACGCGCTTGCGTTGTGGTGTCCGATTGCCTCGATTCCCTCGTGAATGCGCTCGGGTCCCCTCAAGAGCGCGCCAGCGACGGCAAGTTGCTCTAAAAACTCACCCACTGGGTACCAGCGTACGGCCGTGTGCTCTTGTCTGTAATATTCGGCAAACTGTTCATACAGATTTGCCTTCTTCAGCACGGCGACGGTGTTCTTGAAGTACAGTCCGCGCAGTTTCGCTGAGGCGGGCACCAAAGGTAGTCGCCGCTCCAAATCGCAGTGTTCCACCAACGGGCGGATTCGCGCGCTCAGCCCCATCAAGGAGAGGCTAGCACCCGAGCACCGGGTGACCAAAAGACCAAGATTTCTCCTCTATCTGAGCTTCTAAAAGCAGGTTCGAGAGAGATTGGTCGCTGTTCCCAGCGCTCTGGTCGAAGGAGTGCCAAGTCCTCTTCACCTGCACTTCGCGCGCTTCTGCGCGCAAGATAGCGCCGATCTATTATCGAAACTAAACGGATGACGATCGAAGGCGCGCGCATCTGGAAGTTTGCCTCCGCTCATGGGTAGACATGATGCGCGGTTCCGATGAGGGACTGATTTGCGCCGCAGTACTCCTTTCCAGCTGTGAAGAACTCGACGGTCAACGGACCTGAAAGTGACTCGATGAAAATGAAACCTGCACTCCTTGTTTCGCGTGAGCAATGAACTGCCCAGAGGAGAAACCTTTGGCCCCAATGTTGCTCGAGGCGCGCACTCCATTTCCTTGCACGCGGTTCTCTCTCGCTACATCCCTTCGGAGCTCTGCTTTGTCGCGCCGTCTTCGCTTGAAGAGTAGCGCTATTGAAACAGTTTACGGACCCTGCACCGGTGCCGGCCAAACGACCAAAGTTTTCTAAGCAAAATTGCTTACGTTTTGTCCTGTAAACAGGCGCTCCACGTCGGTTCCGAAAGGATCGAGCTCCGGCGAATCCGTTTTACTTCGAACGTCGTAAACGACACGGCCTCTCTACTGGCTGCGAAGAAATCAGAAACGCCGCTGCGAATTCCCGAGAACGAGCTGTGCATTTACTGCTTGTCATCACGGGTTGAAGTGTGCCGTTTATCTCTCACAACATAAACTTGAGGTCGGGTTCTGTTCGCGACTGATGACCTTCGCGTTTACGATTCTGTCCGGTAAATGTGGTCGGTTCATGATGATTGTCATCGGGAAAAATCCTTGCGCTTCGAATCTTGTCTGCGTAGAGGTTCGACACGCGGCGCCACTATGGAGTCATCGAAGTAGCGGGCAGGCGTCACGAAGAATGTGCCCTTCAGGGAGGGACCCAAGGCGTGCAGAGTCAATCAATCAAAGATCCTTCGACACCATTCATCGTATCTCTGGCTGAACTGAACGCCGGGGTGGGGCGGGAGGGTGATCTCGGTTTCAACTCATTTTCTAGCCATAAAGACCTCGAACGGGCGGTCCCCGGTGACCTTATCGGGATGGCCTGGCTCACGGTGCCGAAAGGACAAACTTTACCCGTCCGAATTCACGGGCAGGCGAGTTTGTTGATCGTCCTCGAAGGCAAAGGCGAGCTTGTCGGACAGACGATTCGTACAATCGAGCGCGGCGATGTTGTCACCCTCCCGGGCGGGCACGAGTACGGGGTCACTCAGGTCGAGGGCGATGGGATCCGGGCGCTGCAAGTGCTCTTCGAAGACGAGGTTTTCGACAGGGATACCCTCAGCAACGCTGAGGCTCGGGAGGAGTCACCCGCAACGACTTTGGAACAGCTCCTCGCGAAGAACGAAAAGCTCGCCGGTGAGGTTCTGCGGAATCCGTACTTTCTCATGATCGGGAAGGGAGGACTTGGCACAGAGCGTGTGCGCTCTCTCTTTCGCGATCGCCTTCGGGTGTTTTGCGACGCATTTCAAACATTTCTCTTCACCCGGCAAGCGACTTGCGATGACCAGAGTTATCGGGGGGTCTTTTTAGAGCATTTGCTGGAAGAGGTCGGTCACAACGATTTGATGAAAATCACGGGAGAAAACCGGCGTTTTGACGCAGTGCTGGAGGCCACGTCGAACTGGTTTTGCCACCAGATGTTCCTTCAGGACAACGCTGGGAAGGCTGCCATCCATTTGGTTCTGGAGACGGGGGGGGACTACTTCCACAATCTGGCAAAGCCGTCATTCGAAGGTGACGTGTCGGAGGAATACTTCCGGACTCATGCAGAAGACGATGCTCGTCATAAGGAGATGAGCGTCGAACTCCTTCGAGGTCAGACGCCTAAGACTTATCAACGCTTACACGAAACCGTCGTCGACGCTTGGAAGATGATCGACGCGATGACGCGCAGGATCCACAGGCTCGTCGAGTTGGAGTCATCGGCTTCGTAGGGGCCATTATCACCTTCAAACCAAGTTTTCGATCTAGGGCTATCGCTTGAGGCCCGTCAGAATCTATTCAGGAGAGAAATCGTCATGAACCAAACGCAGCAGAACGCCCTTGGAAACGGTCTCATCGAAAAGGTAGTCATCCTAGGGGGAGGGACCGCCGGTTGGATGACGGCGTCTTATCTCAAGAAAGCCTTCCCAAATCTCAAGATCGTCCTCGCGGAGGCCCCAGATATCCCTAAAATTGGCGTTGGCGAAGCGACGATTCCCAATTTACAGAAGGTCTTCTTCGACTTCTTGGGCATTGAGGAAGACGACTGGATGCGACGTTGCAACGCTGCCTTCAAGGTCGGTATCAAGTTCGAGAACTGGCGTCGTTCGCGTAAAGAAGACCCGAGCGACTACTTCTATCATCTGTTTGGACTCATTCCGGAATGCGATGGAGTGCCGCTTTCCCATTACTGGGCGCTCAAGCGACACGAAGGCAGTCAAGAACCCCTGACCTACGCCTGCTACAAGGAACCCCCGCTTCTCGATGCCAAGCGAGCCCCCCGCTATATGGACGGAACTCGGGCCATGTACTACGCGTGGCACTTCGATGCGCATCTCGTGGCTGACTACCTGAGGGAGATTGCTGTGGGATGGGGTGTCGAGCACCACGTCGACCGTCTCGACAAGGTTGAATTAGCCTCCGACGGTTCTATTGGAACGCTGCATATGGAAAGCGGAAAAAAGCTGACAGGCGACCTGTTTGTCGATTGTTCAGGGTTCCGTGGCTTGTTGATCAACAAGGCGTTGGACGAGCCCTTCCTTGATATGAGCGACTATCTTCTGTGCGATAGCGCAGTAGCTACCGCCGTCCCGCACGACGATGAGAAGTTTGGCGTGGATCCCTATACATCGGCCATCGCGATGGACGCAGGCTGGACCTGGAAGATTCCGATGCTCGGTCGCTTCGGAACGGGGTATGTCTATTCGAGTCGATTCTCCAAGGAAGAGCAGGCAGCCCAAGACCTCTGCAAGCTTTGGAAAATTGATGAGAACAAAGCAAATCTAAACAAGATCCGCTTCCGTGTCGGGCGCAATCGTCGCACTTGGGTCAAGAACTGCGTCAGTATAGGTCTCTCTTCCTGCTTTCTCGAACCTCTTGAGTCAACGGGGATCTACTTCATCTATGCGGCCATCTATCAGTTGGCCAAGCACTTCCCGGACAAGAGCATGAGCCCGCGCCTGAGTCGCGCATTCAATAGCGAAATCGACAATATGTTTGACGAATGTCGCGACTTCATTCAGGCCCACTATTGCCTGAGTTCCCGTGAGGATACCGCGTTCTGGCTTGCCAACCGCTACGAACTCAAGTTGGCAGACGACCTCCAGGAAAAGCTGAACAAGTACCGGGCGGGGCTCGCCGTCAACCAGGCACTGACCGACGTAGACGGCTACTACACCAATTTCGACAACGAGTTTAGGAACTTCTGGACGAACAGTTCATTTTACTGCGTCCTCGGCGGACTAGATGTCGTACCCGAACAGCCCTATCCGAAGATCCGCTACTCCCCGGAGAGTCTTGCCAAGGCAGATCAAATCTTCGGTCAGATCAAACTCGATTCGGCTGAACTCATCTCCACTCTGCCAACGAACTACGATTTCTTGAAGAAACTTCATAGTCCCGAAGGTCTGGGAACGACGCCAAGGAGGGGAGTGCATCCGCGGCTTAGAAACGGAAATGGCATGCACCGCGAGAGTTCGGCCGCAGCACAGTCGAACGAGGCTTTTCGTCAGGCCATGGCTTCCTTGGCGTCGGGTGTCACCGTCATTACGACACTGGACGAGGATGGTGCTCCACAAGCTCTCACTGCCACTGCATTCAGTTCGGTTTCCGCCGATCCCCCCCTCTGTATGATCTGCATTCACAAGGATTCTCGGATCATCGGGCCCTTGCGCGAGAAGGGTGTATTTGCGGTCAACCTCCTAGCGCAACATCAACAAGACATTGCTGATCGTTGTGCTTCCGACTTGCCGGACCGCTTGGGCCCGGTCAGGTGGAGTGCAGGCAGGGAAGGGTGTTGTCCCCTCATAGAAGGAGCCCTTGCGACGGTGGAGTGCGAAGTCGAGGCGATACACACGGGCGGAGATCACGAGATCATTGTCGGTCGTGTCCAGTCTGCCCGAGCAGAGAATGGTACTCCCCTCGTTTACTTTAGGAGCACCTACTCAAGCCTGTCTCCTCCGCCCTCTAGCTCGGAGATCAGCGAAACCTTGGTGCCCCCCCTTTCAAGCGATATTCGTGGTCTCGCTTCGTTTGAGCAACAACGCGACCTCGGTTGAGCATTGGAGCACCCCATGAACAACCAGGTTCACGTAACAAAGCTCGATACGATTCCGCCTCTCTTCGAAGTGGAGCAGGGTGGAAAGATCCACAACCTGGGAGAACTCCGGGATTTTCGCTGGAGCGAAGAACTCAAGGCCTTCATGCCAGACGAAAGGGTCATCTCGATCAGCTGGGTGCGTCTCGGTCACAATCAAGTACTCGAGGTCCACTCGCATCCCATTCAAAGTATGATGGTTGTGTACGCGGGCTGTGGAAAGCTCACAGGCGATCTACACCAAGAGCTTGCACCGGGGGACGTGATTGTCGTCCCTCCGGGCTGCGCTCACGGTTTCGTCGGAGGGCGAGATGACCTCTACGCCCTCTCGATCCAATTCGGCGAAGGTCTCTACACTCGTCCCCAAAACGCGCGAGTGGAGTTCCATGACCTGGAGCCCAAGGCGGGTTTGATGTCTCTCCTTGCCTACAACGAAAGACGCTTGGAGGCTTTTCAGAAGCGTCCCATTTTTGATCTCCTCAAAGATGGAACACTCCTCGATGAACAGAGGCGAGCGACGTACTCTCGTTATCTTCAGATTTGGGTCGACGGTAACCAGCGTCTTCTCTTGGCGCGGCAAGCAAGCTGCGTTCAGTCTGAGTATGAGGCGATGTTTCGAAAGCACATGCAGGAGGAAATGGGGCATGACCTTCTACACTCTGTTGATGATCAGAGGCATGTCGATGATCAGAGGCATGTCGATGATCAGAGGCATGTCGATGATCAGAGGCATGTCG
>CAYMQT010000160.1:0-3435 GCA_964392575.1 uncultured Polyangiaceae bacterium | reverse complement strand
ATGTCGATGATCAGAGGCATGTCCTCACCAGTCCACCTGCTCATCACGCAAAGGACTCGGTCATCGAGGCGATCACCAACTGGTTCGTTTACCAGATGTATCGACTCGATGATGCAGAGAAGACGGCGATCATTCACCTCGTGATCGAAAGTGCGAGCGAAGTGTACCACAAGCACGCCATGCCGGTTCTCGGAAAGTACGTGAAGAACGACTACTTCGAGCTCCACGTCGACAACGATGCGGATCATGCGGCGATGGGCATCGCTCTTCTCCAAGACGAGTCTGAGCAGACATATCTACGTCTCGAGGAGGTGGTCTCCCAAGCCTGGGACATGGTGGAGGCCATGACTGATCGAGTCGTGGAACTCACGCGGGCAGGAGCAAAGTAAAGCGATGCTCGCAGAACCGGGGCCCGAACACGAAGTCTGGTTGGACGGTGAGTTTGTGCCCTGGTCTCGCGCCACGATGCGCTTGTGCGATCATCACTATGGTTTCGGGGTGTTCGAGGGCGTTCGGGCCCATAAAAGTGGTGATCGCGTAGGGCTGTTTCGTTTATCCGACCATACCGCGCGATTGTTCCGCTCAGCGCATATCTTGGGGATCGAGATCCCACGAGCGTTCACCCCTGAAGTCCTCGATCGCGCCCAGGTGGATCTGGTAAGAAAGAATGGCCTCCGGGAGGCCTATGTCCGCCCGTTCGTCTTTCACGGAGGCACAAGTACCCTGAGCCCACGCGGTCGGGATCTCCGTGTTCACGTGGCGCTGCTCGCCTTCGCCTGGTTGGGGGGGGGCGGCTACGGGAGCCCAGGTGAGGACGGTATAAAGCTCATGAGCGCAAGCGTCGGGCGGCACCCGAACGGTCTGCTCGTCAAGGCTAAGGCTCACGCCAACTACATGCCAGCGATGCTGGCGCTAGAGGATGCTCGTCGAAGTGGCGCCGACGACGCGCTCCTTTACGATCAGAACGGCTTCGTTACGGAGGCAAGCGCGGCAAATGTCTTGGTTGTTCAGGACGGGGTTCTCATCTCGCCTCCGAGGCAAGTGGCTCTTGAAGGGATCACCAAGGACACAGTGCAAGTCTTGGCGAAGGGCCTGGGAATTTCTGTAGTGGAGCGCCCTATGGCGAGAGACGATCTCTACGTAGCCGATGAGATGTTTCTGACCGGCTCTGCCGTCGGGGTAACTCCGGTGCGCGCTTTGGATGGTCGCATGATCGGGAACGGACAGATGGGGAGCGTCACTCGTGCCCTCTCCTCTGCTTACCAAGAGTGCGTGCTCGGTCGGATGTTCGAGCATGAACAATGGGTCCATTGGGTTCCCTCCTGAAGCTAGAGGAGTTCGGAAATCAGCTCACACATCAGAGGAGAAACATGGCATTTCAAATCGACATTCTCAGTCCTGACATCTATCTGGACGGCGTCCCTCACGACCGCTTCGCAAGGTTGCGTAAGGAAGCTCCCCTTTACTGGCATGAGGAGCCAGACGGCCCAGGATTCTGGTGCGTGACGAAGTTTCGCGACGTGATTGCTATTTCGAAAGACACCACGACCTTTTCATCCACCAAAGGAGGACAAATCGAGGATCTCCCTCCACAAGATCCAAAGGCCTCGCCGGACATGATTGTGAACATGGACCCGCCGATGCACACGGTTTACAAGTCCATCATCGGTCAGTCCTTCACTCCGAGCGTGATCGCGAAAATGGAGCCTTTCATTCGTTCGCGGATGCACTCGCTTCTGGACGAGCTGATCCCACGCGGAGAATTCGACTTCATGGACGACTTTTGCGCAAAGATCCCGATGGCGACCATCCTGCAGATGGTGGGCGTACCAGAGCGGGACCAGTTTCAAATTCAACGCTGGGTTCATCATATTCTCACGCGCGATGACCCGGAGTTTGCGCTGCCCGCGGAAGAGCTTCTTGCCGTGGTCGGAAAATTCATGGGTTATGCGCATGAACTCGCCGACGAACGCCGACGCTCTCCAAGGGATGACCTGCTCAGCGGTCTGATGGCTGCCGAAGTGGACGGTCGACGATTGTCTTATGATGAATTTGGTATGTTTTTCATTCTCCTGCTCGCGGCGGGGTCTCACACGACTTTTCTTGCGCTGGGCAACATTCTTCAAGACCTGCTCGAGAACCCGAAGCAGTGGGCGCTGCTCTCACAGCGGCCTTCTCTGATTCCCGATGCCGTCGAAGAAGAGCTGCGCTTCAATCCTCCCATCACTCACTTTCGCCGAACGGCGACAAGGGACGTTGACTTCAATGGCGCTCAAATCAAAATCGGACAGAAAGTCGTCCTTTGGTACGCCTCTGCGAACCGCGATGAAGAGATCTTCGACGCTCCCAATGACTTCAGGATTGACAGAAAATGCAAGGATCACGCCTCTTTTGGCCATGGAGCCCATTTTTGTCTCGGTAACGCGCTTGCACGGCTCACCTTGCGCATAGCGGTCGAGATTTACGTGATGCGCCTTTCAAATTTGAAATGCAGTGCCCCTCAAGCACGGCTTAGGTCTGCGACATTTAATGGAATGAAGAAGATGCCCGTCTCCATCAGAAGGTAAAGAGGGGGAGGTATGGGAGGTCTGCAAGCAAAGACTGCATTTCAAATTTGAACGCCTTTCAAATTTGAAATGCAGCACCTCTCAAGCCCGACTTTTTCCGGGCTTCGCCCATCGAGCGAATGGTGAGCGCGCGATGGGACGACTCACGAGGCGCTCATCAGGGCAATTTCGCCTTCAGGTGAGATTTGATTTGTGTTGGAGCGCTTGCTGTGTACCCTAAAGAAGTACGTGGTGCGTTTGTGTTTGCTGCGTCGGAGGTGCTATTCGTGGATACAACCCCAAATAATGGTTCGTTCGTGCGGGGGTACATGCTGCTCTATGTACTCGATTTCATCCGCAAGACCCCGGAGACGCGAGGCGTCATCGATCAAGTGCCGGCGCACATCAAGGAGGTCGCCGAGGGACTCAAACATGCGGACTGGTGCAAAGCCGAGGACTTTAGCGAGACGATTCGCTTGATCGCGCGCGCAGCGAACTCAGACGAAGCATTGGCTAGAGACCTACTCATCCGAGCAGGCGTCTTCATTTCAGAAGGCGCCACGAACACCTTCCTCAAGCTACTGATGAAGATGCTCACACCCGCACTTTTCGCGAAGAAAATGCCAGAATTCTGGAAGCGGGATAGCACGATGGGTCGGCTGGAAGTGGAAGTGGCTCCGCCGAAGATCATCGTTCGGATGATGGATATGGAAGGTTTCGATCATGGTGCTTGCACCACTGCCGGGTTCGTCAAGCAGGCTTTCGAAGGGATGGGGAAAACCATCCTAGATATCCAACTTCCTGACTGGTCCCTCAGTACTCCCTACGTCAACGGTTCGACCATCGAACTCACTTGGGCATAGTACTCACTTAGGCATAGTACTCACTT
>CAYMQT010000159.1:0-10789 GCA_964392575.1 uncultured Polyangiaceae bacterium | reverse complement strand
GGCTCAGCGCCCCGATGCAATTCTGACGAGCCGCTCCTTTGATTGGGAGACGGAGGACTTGCCCGAGGGGAGATACCGAGTGCGCGTGACTGTCTCCGATGAGCTCTCCAATCCGCCGGACCGGGTACAAACGCACCAGCTCAGCAGTGAAGAAATTCTTGTGGACAACACTCCGCCGCGGTTTGAAAAATTGAGCATCAGTGGCGGAAAACTGACGGGAGTGGCGCGGGATGGTGTCGGTCCCGTCAGGCGACTCGAAATCAAGGTGGCAGGCCAGCCAGAGTGGATCCCTTTTGAACCCAAGGACGGCATTTTCGACTCAGAAGTGGAGACGTTTGAGCTGGATCTCAGTCTGATCCCCCAGGCGGCGGGGGCCCTGGTGACGGTGCGAGCCTTCGATACGGCCGGAAACTCCGATGTGGCTCATATGCGCGTGCCCGGCGCCCGCTAGGGGGGCACTTTTCAGAAAACGTGAGGAAAGGCGCAGGTTCAGCGCCCTGACGGACGGTAGGCAGGCGCCGCGTGGCGTCCGCCTGCCGAAAGGCTAAACTCACAGCCTTGACCTCGTTCTCTTTGCTTTTCCTCCGGCGCGCGCGGCGTCTCGTGGGCCCTTCGTTGTTGCTCCTGCTCTGCTTTGGCACAGTCCGCTGCGCGGATCAGGGTGCCGATGATGCGGCGGGGTTTCCTGATGACGATGACGCCACCGGGCTTCTGCGGGACAGCGTGAGTCTGAATCCGATCGGCGACGGAGGTCCGGACAAAAATCCGGGCGACAAATTGGATCCCCTGTGTGGTGGCGGCTCGTGCATCCCGGACGATGCGGAGGCGTGCGATGACGGAGCGGGCGGGGCGGGGGGTGCTTCTTCGGAGGACACCGCGGGCGCCGCAGGAGGGATTTCCTACAACCCCGGTGATCTCGGAGACTCGGGTCGGTCGTGCCAGGTCGGTCGTGCATCGACTTGCCAGAAGCCGCCCTGCGAAGTGGTTCGTTCTTGTCAGGCTTCCGGAGCGAGTAAAGAGTCTCAGCCTTGCGTCACGGGAGCGGACTGTTCGCCGGGTCTTGCCTGTGTTGGTGAAGGCCTGACGGGGGTGTGCCGCAGGTACTGCTGCCAAGGTACCGAGAGTTCCTGTGGCAAGAAACAGTTTTGCGACGAGCGCTCTCTTCCCGAAGCGCCGGATGTGTTTGTGCCCGTCTGTTTGCCGGTCGATGATTGTCCGCTTTCGGATCCCTTTCCGTGCCCTGACGGACAAGAGTGCACGTGCAAAGAAGGTCGGGCCTGCGTCGTTGTCAGAAAAGACGGGACGACTGCCTGTACCGTTCCTCTTTCCGGTCGGGCCGGAGATCCCTGTACAGGAGACAAGACCGCCGAATGCGCGCACGGCTTCGTTTGCTCACCCGTAGCAGGGTGCATGCAGCTCTGTTCCACCGTCGCCGTAGAGTCGACCTGCCCTGAGGCGGGGACTTGCCTTGCCGTATCCGAGTTTCACTCGGAGCTGGGCGTGTGTGTGGGAGGGGGCGACGAGCTGACCGCCGCTCGCTGAGCGCTCTGATTTTCCCGCCGGCCGTGTCTCCGCCGACGCTGTTCTCATCCATTGGGGGTGGGTGGCGGCGGAGCTCCCAGTGATGAGATGCGCCCCCGAGAGATGTCTTCTAGAGCGATATTGATTTCTGCGCCCAAGAGCAGCGCAGTGCTCCAAAGCCAGAGCCACAGGAGCAAGATGACGATGGCCGCAAGGCCTCCGTAGAAGAGAGCGTATCGAGCAAGGTTCGATGCGTAGTAGCCGAGACCCACCGAAGCGATGGCGCCCAGAGTGGTGGCGACCAGGGCTCCGGGCCAGACCTTGCGGACTTTCGTCGGTCGCCGGATCGAGTAGCGAAACAGAAGCGCGAAGAAGGCCGTCAGGGAGACAAAGCTTAGAAGGGCTAGAAGCGAAGTCGTCCAGCCGAGTTTGGTGACCCAACTCAGGCTGGACTCGAGGCCAGCCGGGAGCGCCGTCCAAAGGACTCCTACGGTACCGGCTGCACTCAGGAGAACCATACCGAGGAGCGAGAAGCCGAGACTGAGAATACGCTTGTGGATCCAGTTGCGCGGAAAACACTCGAACGTCTCCTCGAAGACGTCGATCAAGGTGCTGAAGGCCGAGGACGCGAGCCACCACCCGGCCAGCCCGGCGAGGGGCGCGAGGTGTGAGGACTGCAAGGCATGAAAGTGTTCTCCGATCACCCCCTCCAGCTGCCCCGGTGTAAGCCCGGTGAGCAAGGGAGTGTCGGGGTTCACGCCGCTCGAAACGACAAGAACAGACACGGCCCAACCCGCTAGAGCAAGCATCGGAACCAGCGCCAGGAATAGGTCGAAGGCCATGGCGTTGGCCGTGCGCATCGATTGATGATGCCAGAGGGAGGCCAGCAAGGAGTAGAGCCGTGTGTGAGCCGCGGATCTCTTGAAGAACTTCGCGAGTTTTTCGTTGGCCTTTTCAGAGAGACCCTGGATCTGGACGTCGAGGCGCCCCTCACTCGCCGGGATGGACTCCGGGGGGCCTTCTGGCCCGGGAGCACTTTCCGTGGGATCTTGGACGTTCATGGGTGGGGTAGCTTTTCTTGTTCCGCCCCCTATCGCATAAGGGGCCCGTGGCCGTCCATCAACAGCAGATTGAGGTCGAGAGCGCCGGAAATGCTCTCCTCGACATCACCCGGGTGGTCGAAGAGGTCGTCGTGAAGAGCGGAATTGCGACAGGACTCTGTACCGTATTTATCCGGCACACGTCAGCGAGCCTCCTCATTCAAGAAAATGCCGATCCTGCTGTGCAGCGGGATCTTCGTCGATGGCTCAGCGATCTAGCTCCCGAAAGTCGCCGCTGGGAGCATGACGAGGAAGGCCCGGATGACATGCCCGCTCACGCCAAGAGCGCCATCACGAACACCAGCGAGGTGATTCCTGTTACGGGAGGCCGCTTGGCCTTGGGGACCTGGCAGGGTCTCTTTCTCTGTGAACACCGCGCAGAGGCCCATCGACGCCGCTTGATCGTTCATGTGAGCGGAGAATGAACGACTTGAGCAGGAAAAGGAACCGAGTGAGCCATGCTAGAACTTAGAACAAGCACAGAAAAAGAGTGGCTCGACTGTGTCCTTGCAGACTTCGACGCCTTTCTTGTGGACCACGCTGCATGCGAACGCAAAGCATCCGCGACAGGGATGTCATTCGTCGTACGCTACCCGGACAGAGAAGCGCTTCTGATTCCTATGATCGAATTTGCTCGCGAAGAACTTGAGCATTTTCATCGGGTCTTTCTGAAGATGAGTGAACGTGGCCTCCGGCTGCTCCCCGACTACCGAGATGAATATGTGGTCTCCTTGAGGAAATGGGGCCGGCAGGGCGGAGAGGAAGGGCTGGTGGATTCCCTTCTCGTGGCGGGAGTGGTCGAGGCTCGAGGATGTGAGCGGCTCAAGCTGGTCGCGGACGCGCTTTCTCCGTCAGACCCCCTCAAGGACATGTACCTGGATTTGGCGCGGGCTGAGTCTCGACATCATGCTCTCTTCTTTCGTTTGGCCAAACAGTTTGCGCCGGAAAGCCACGTGAAAGAGCGAGCCCAAAGCCTGCTCGATTTGGAAGCTGAGGTGGTCAGCCGTCTCCCTCACATGCCGCGAGTGCATTGAACGCCATCGAGAAATACCTCGCTCACTATGCAGAGCCGGTGCGTGATCTCTGGCCGCGGGGACTCGTGCGAGATTATGCGGCTGGCGTAGTCGTGCCAGCGTTCGATGAACCTTCGGATTGTGTCGAAACCCTGCTTTCCCGTCTCCGCTTCGACCAAAGGGTGCTCGTCATTTTTGTGGTCAACGCACCTCTCTCCACTTCGCCTTTCGCGCTTTCGAGAAATCGAGATCTCGTTCGGGCGCTGCGGTCCCGAGGCGAGATACTCGGAGAAAACGCTCCGCTCTCGGTCATCCGCGCGGACGGGCCTGCTCAACTCGACCTTGCGCTCGTCGATCTCACGGACGGGGAATTTCGTCTCAAGGAGAAAGAGGGGGTTGGAAAAGCGCGCAAGTGGGGATTCGATTTGGCGCTGTCGCTCTTCAGGCGCGGGGATCTCGCGTCGCCGTATATGGGCAGCACCGACGCGGATGCGATTTTGCCTCCGGATTATTTCAAGCCGCTCTGCGAAGAGAATTCGGCAGAGGTCCCTTCCGCCCTTTTGTATCCCTATGAACACGCGCCTTTGGGTGATGCTCGGGTGGATCGGGTGATGCAGGCGGTGGAAGCAAGTTTTCGCTACCATGTTCTGGGGCTTGCGCGCGCCCGCTCTCCCTACGCATATCCTGCCTTGGGCAGCTCTTTTGCGGTGCATTTGCCCGCCTACGCTGAGGTGCGCGGGGTCCCCAACCGGCAGGCGGGTGAGGACTTTCACCTGCTTTCAAAGCTCGCGAAAGTCTCCCCGCACAGACGCCTTTCGGCGCCGCGCATCACGCTTCTGACCCGAACCTCTGGGCGAGTCCCTTTCGGCACCGGACCCACGCTTGCGCGTGCGCTCGCTGGGCCTGAGGAAGAGGACGTTCTGGTGCATCATCCGCAAGCTTTTCATTTGCTGGGTGCATTGCTCTTGGCCCTGACAGAATCCGCGGAGGCGTGGCCCGCGCACGGCAGGGGACTTCCGAGGGACTGTCCTGCATGGATGAGAGCGAAATATTCTGAGGTCGATACGCGCCTGCGGCGGGGCTATGGATCCCTCCCGCAAGCCGCGCATCGTCTCAGACGCTTGCATGAGTCCTTTGATGCTTTGTCGTCGCTTCAGTTCCTGCATCTGGCCGAGAGCCACGGCTTCGAAAAGCAACCCCTTCTCGGAGCCGTGAAAGAGCTTCTCCCGGACCTTTCTTCCTGCGACTGGTCCTCCCTGCGCGAACTCGAAGAGGGCCTGCCGGAGTTCGTGGGCCCACAAATCGGATACTGAAGCGGGGCGCAGCGGGCCCCTGGGAACCTGAAACGCTCGCCCTAGGCCCTTCAAAGGCATTTGTGGGGCGGTCGTGGGGGTGGGTTGTCGAGGCGGGCGGGGCCATGGTTCACTCACCTTGCACAACCGGTGCTGGGAGCTGATGCGGAAACTCGACTTTTACAGTCTTCCTCGGTCCATCCAGGACAGATTTATCGAGTCGTCTCAGGCGGTTGCGGCACCAGCTGCGCTTGCCGTCAAACCCGTCTCGGAAAAGGGCTCCTTTTTGTGGGCGGCGGGGAGTCTCGTCTGTGCCCTGGCGTGGGCATGGTTCACGTCGCTCGGTTTCGGCGACCTCAAAAGCTCGCTGGCTCTCGGCTCCCTCGTGCATCGGCTGATGCATGTCGGATTCGCAGTTGTGGTGATTGGATTGGCTCTGCGAGCATATGCGCTGGCGTGGGCAGCGGGTCGGCATCCCTACGGAAGTGGGTTCTATTGGTTCCCCTTTGGAGTCGTTGTCGCTCGCGAGGAGGTCCTGACGAGTTATGACGCTTCCGATCTGACTTCGGTGAAGGCGCGGGGAAGCGTTGCAGAACTGAAATTCAAGGATGGTACTACTTTCACGTTTGCGCTGACGAACGCCGAAGCTTCCGAGGCAGCCGTTTCCAGCTTTGAAAAGAGTTCGGAGCGTTACAAGAACCTCTCGGACGAAAAGCCTCTGGACAGGGCACGTCTCGACCCCCTCGTCGAAAGTGGCGTCCCCAATCCTCTGGCGCCCACGGACCCCCACGAGCGCCCGTCGCTTTTGCCCTTGCCCGTTTTGATGGGGATCGTGCTCATATTGGCCGCCGTTTTGGGCTTGAGTGTGTCGTATGTTCGCGATGACATGAGCCGCAAGGCCCTCTATGTCGTCGCGGCCGAACTCGACACGGTGGAAGGCTATAAAGCCTATTTGGCGCGGGGGGGCGAGCGGGAAGAGGTCGCTACGCTTTTGCTTCCACGGGCCGAGCTCAAGAAAGCGGTCGCGCAGGGGACGGTGGAGGCAATCGAAGCTTTCCAGGAAAAGAACCCGAATTTACAGATCGACGGAGAGGTACAGAACGCCCTTCGCGATGGAATGCTGAGAGAACTCGCGAAGGCCAAGGAAAAGGGAGGGCTGAGCGCCATCCAAGCGCTTCCCAAGCTTTTCAAAGCGCACGAGCTGATCGCGCCCGAGATCGCAGCGGCCAAGAGCGCTGTGTATGCGAACGCCATGGCGGCCTTTCAGGCCCAAGCTTCAGAGAAGGATCCGGATCTCATTCCCTTCGTTCAACAGCTGCTGACCTTTGCGCAGCAGCACGGACCGCGGGTTGAACTCAGATTTTACCACGACTTTCCGCAGGACCCGCGCATGCTGGATCAGATCGTGAGTAAGTCGAAGAAGTACTACATGGGGCAGAAGAGCCTGCCGGCTCAGTATTTCCTCGGCAAGGACGCTCGTCGGCGAGAGGCCGCTCTTTTAGAGCGACTGAGAGTTCGACTTCAGAAGGCTTTTCCCGAGGACATCCTCAAATTTGAGCTCGGCCCGGCGCTCACGAAAGAGAACGTCGAGCTGCCTGAGATCACGGTTCCGACGCTCACGCTCACTCATCGTGAGCGCCTTTCTGGCGGCTTTGTCGGCGGCGTGCCCAAGGCTATGTACCTTGGAGCTGCCGTCATGGTGGGAGCCGAGGGAGCCATTCCGGGATCAGACAAGAGCGTGAAGTTTGCCTGGAATGCGTGGCGAGCCCCGACCTTCAATATGCTTTCGGACAACAAGAAGGACATGCCGGATGTGTATGAAGAGATGATGATGGGGGCGTTCGACAAGTTCGGCGACATCTATCTTGAGCGCTGGTTCGCGGAACCTTAAGGCCGTGGAAGACCAGTATACGCTCAGTTTCGGTCGGCGCTGGCTGGGGCCCATGGCGCTCCTTTCGGGTCTTTCCCTCGTCCTGTTCTGGGTGCTTTATGCCGTCGACTATTATTGGGTAGACGCTGGGGCTGGCGCAGAGCGAGTGACGATGCTCTCTCGCTACCTACGCTTCGATCCTGGTTCCATCACGGACGCCATCAGCGCCCTGGCCGGGGTGGTCGCCGCCGTGCTCGGTATCGTCATCACTGTGGTCAGCATCGTGGTTCAGCTGTCCGCTGCGCGTTTTGCTGGGATTACGCGCATGTTTCTTCGGGATCGAGTGAACGTCACGGTGATCGGGTACTACGTCGTCGTTTGTGTTTGCGGGGTCTGGCTCAGTGTCGCTTTGCAGCACGACTACGTTCCGCGCGTTGCCCTTTTGTCCATGCTGGTTCTCACGACGGCCGCGGTGGTGCTCATGGTGCCTTATTTCGGGTACGTGTTCTGGTTTCTAGAACCCATGAACATCATCCGTCGTATCCGCGCTCAGGCTCTGGAGACGGCCCTTTTCGGCACCAAGCAAAAGACCAAGAAGGCGGTTTCAGAGGCGCAAGAAGCGACTCTCTTGGGGATGGAGGAACTGACAGACATCGCCAGTGCGTCCATCTCCGGCAAGGACAAGATCATCGCGAGCGGCGCCGTGGACGCCCTCAAGGATCTGGCCCTGAGTTATCTGCAAAAGAAGGCAGACGCGCAGGCGGAGTGGTTCATCGTGCACCGCGGCATTCGCGCCAACCCCGATTTCGTCGCCATGGATCCTGAATCTTTGCAAGACTTGGAAGAGCGGCGGAGCTGGGTCGAGTGGAAGGTGATGCGACAGTACTTCGGCATTTACAACGAAGCGCTGGGGACGATGCGGGACATCAACTATTTGATTGCGATCGATACGCGGTATCTCGGGGAGGCCGCGGCTCAAAACGGTGACCATGAGCTCGTCCGGCTCGTGTACCGCTATATGAACTCCTATTTGCGTACGACTCTAAACGCCCGCGACGTAAGGACCGCCTACAATGTCCTCAATCAGTACCGCTTGCTCGTCGAGGCCATGCTTTCGTCGGGTCAGGAGCAGGCGGCTCTCGAAGGCCTCCGGCACATGATCTACTACGGGCACGTGAGCTTCGATATGAAGCTCACGTTCGTCACGGAGACCGTTGCCTATGATGTCTCCTCGATGGTGCAATCGGCTCACGAACTCTCACTTGCGGTCGAAGAGGCGATGCTCGAAAGCTTTCTGGAGCTTGATCGTCCTCTCCGTACGCAGAGCCAAGAGAGCGCTCTGGTCGGGGTACGCAAGGCGCAAGTCAAACTGGCCGCCTACTACATGATGCGCGGCATGCCCGAGCGGGCGCGCGCTATCGCTGATGACATGTCCCACGAACCCAGAACCCGCCTTTCGGCGATCTTCGAGGCCCTGTCTGCGGTGACGAGCAAAGACTTTTGGGAAATCATCGACCGCGGCCGCAACTTTGAGTTCATGCCCGACAAGCAGCGTATGCATCTTTCGGAGTTCTTCTCTTGGCTTGGAATCGTTCGCCAAGAGGAGAGCGACTCTTCCGCCTGACCGGTTCTCAGTCTGACCGGTTCTCCTCTGTCTGCCAGCGTCACGTGAACATCACGTGACGAGACGACGGGCGCGTCGCAGCTTCTTCACGCTTTCGTCTCGGATGCCCCCTTTCCGCAGCAATGCCGCGCAAAGCATTACTGAATCGGAACCCTGGTCACGGAGTCGCTCACTAGAGTGCAGGCACCTGGAATGCCCAGGAGGAGGATATTACGATGAAGCAGCGCAAAATCACGTGCCTTTCCCTTGCCATCGCTCTTGCGCCATTGGCGCTGACTGGCTGCGGTAGCTCCGAGGACGGTTCGAATGGCTTGGACGGCACGGATGGTTCGAAGGGCGTGGATGGCACGGACGGCTCGAAGGGCGCGGACGGTACGGATGGCTCGGACGGTACGAATGGCTCGGACGGTACGAATGGCTCGAATGGTTCGAATGGCTCAGACGGTGCGCCGGGCGTTGGTGAGCCAGGTGTCGATGGTTTGGCTGGCACTCCGGGCGCTCCGGGTGCTCCTGGATCTTCAGTCAAGGGCTACGGGCCGCTTTCGAGCCTGGTCGCAGTCTATCCGAGTCTCGACGGCACCGTCACGGGCAAGCTCACGGACTGGGTGAAGGCGCGCGTGGCCGCGATCAAGGGCGGCACCGAGGACGAAGGCGAGTTCCTGCCCCTGCCCAACCGGCTCACCGACACCGTCGAGACCTCACGCGGCCTCGTCCACAACGTCGTGGTGCGCTGGTTCGATCCGCTCATCTTCAACACCCCCGCCGGCACACAAACGCCGCGCTTCGGCGCGAACGGCGATTTCACGGCGTACTTCGGCGACCGCGTGGGCGGCGGCAACGGCTCCCTCTACGAGGGCAGCGGTACGTCGGGCTGGCTCTGGTCGAATCACGAGTATGTCTCCGGCGACTACCCCCGGCACACGGCTGGCGGCGCCGCACCGAACAGCCAGGCGCTGGCCCTGGCTCGCTGGCTTGTCGACCACCCCGACAACGCGGCCGATGAAGGGTTCGCCCCAGGGGACATCGGGAATGTCGAGGACTCCGCGGAGTGGGACGGCAACGAGGAAGCCCAGAAAAAGTACATCAAGGCGCACAAGCGCCAGATCGGTGGCAGCTACTTCCGCATCGTCCAGGATCCGGGCAGCCGAGCGTGGGCGGTCGATCAGTCGGCGCCCAACAAGCGCTACGACGCTACCGACGACACGGAGATCCGCGTCGTCGGCGTGACTCTGCTGTCGGGCGGCGGGGCGAATCCGGTGGTGAAAGGCACGCAGAACAACTGCTCAGGCACGCACACGCCGTGGGGCACCGTGCTCAGCGGCGAGGAGAACGTGCAGGACTTCTTTGGCGATCTGGAGGTGTTCTTCAACGACAACGGCGGCTTCACGGCGGATCCGAGCGGTCCAGCCACCGCAGCGCCGGGCGGCAACATCGTGCTCGACTACACGCCGGTCGCCACCAGCGCCTTCGGCCGTAACCCCGACGCGACTCAGAACTATCCCAAGGATCACTACGGCTACATCACCGAGTTCGACGTCGGTCAGAACGCTAACGTTCCCTACGACTCGACCACCGGCAACGGTCACCAGAAGATCGCCGCTATGGGTCGCGCCCGCTGGGAGAATGCGACGATCGTGACCGGGACGGACTGGAAGCTCGAAAACGGTAAGCCGATCGTCCTCTACGCGGGTGACGACCGCCGCGGTGGCCGCATCTTCAAGTTCGTGACGAGCGCGAACTTTACTACGGGTATGACCAAGGCTCAGACGCGCAACCTCCTGGCCGCGGGCAAGATCTACGTCGCGCACTTCGCCGACATGAAGAACGACGGCACCGGCTTCACCCTGGCCGGCGACGTGACGCCCACCAAGGCTGCTCCGGGGAATGGCGTCTGGATCGAGCTTTCGCTCAGCAACACCACGCAGGACGCGCCGAACGCGGGCACCACCGCGGGTGCAGCAGGAATCAAGGTGGGTGCGGCCCTCGGCAACAACTCCTGGAACGGCATGGGCGCCTTCACGAGCGACGTTCAGGTGCACAGTGTACTCTACACGGCCAGCAACAAGCTCGGCATCCGGGAGCTGAACCGCCCCGAGGATCTCGAGTACAACCCGTTCGATGAGTCGATCTACATCGCCTTCACGAACCACCAGCGCGGCACGGCGCTCGACAACGACGGCGTGCTTCGCGGTCCGGCCGGCGGCACCGTCGTCGAGACTGGCGGCGTGCCCGACCCCACGAACACCGGTCGCCCCGATCGCAACGGCGCCGTCTTCACGATGCAAGAGGACGACACCGCCTCTCCTGGCACCTCGCTGGGATTCACCTTCTGGGCAGCTTGGCTCGGCGAGCGTTCCCCGAGCACGAAC
>CAYMQT010000158.1:8540-10840 GCA_964392575.1 uncultured Polyangiaceae bacterium | reverse complement strand
GCGTGTCGAGCTCCCGGATGCGAACGCTGTGGCAAGGGTCCTTGCTCTGGCTGTGGAAGGGGGTGTGCGCGTGGAGGAAGTCGTGCCTCGACACGAGACTCTGGAAGATCTGTTTGTGCGCGAGGCGATTGGCTCTGACTCGTCTGATGCGAGCAAGGTCGCGGCCGGCTAGATACGCTCTAACGTCTACGGAAGATTCTGGTGACCTCTTCCAGGTCTCGTCTCCGGAGTTCTCCACTCAAGGTGAGAAAAGCGAGGTAAGCGACCGCCGCGCTGGCAGCTCCGACGAGGGTTTTGACGTGACTTCCTTGGAAAAACGGGCCAAGCACCCATCCAGACAGTCCGACAGCGAGTCCGGTGCGCGTCAAGCTCAAGAGCGGGAGAGTGGCGCCCGATACCTTCTTGAGAGCGAGGGCTGCGAATCCTGTGGTGACAATCATAGCCAAAGACGTCGCCGTCGCTACACGCGTCAAGAGTGCGGGGCCGAGTTCATCCGTCCGTGCAACGAAGAAGCAAAGTCCGGAAACGAAGAGCACGGCGGTCAGGATCAGAACCAGACTTTGCCGCTCCGCTCCCAGGCTGTTCATCGCCGTCGTGATGACTCCGAGGACGGCAAAGAAACCAAGCCCCACAGACAGAACGAGCATGCTGTCCGTGCCGATGCGGCTGGCCTCTTCCTTGAAGACGAGGGTGAGAAGGCCAGAAGGAACGGTGACGAGAGTGCAGATGATGAGCCCGCCGATGAGGAGGGCGAGGCGGAGTCCTCGCTCCACGAGCGCGGTGATCTGGGTTTTATCCTTTCTCGCGCGCGCGGCGGCAAGAAGCGGAAACAGGACGAAGGAGATGCTGGTGAGGAGCTGAAACGGGAGAAAGCAAAACAGCTGCGCAGCCCGGTAAGCTCCGACGTACTTGTCCGCGGCCGCCGGATCGAGCCCCGCCAGAGCCGCTGCATCGGCTGCGAATTTTCGCAGCAAGAGCGCGTCAGCCTGGAATAAGAGGTTGAGCAGGATCTGCCCTCCCAGGATGGGAAGCACGAATCGCGCGTAGTCTGAAAGAGGGGGAAGGGTACCCCCGGGGCGTCCCAGCCCGGCCATCTTGGCCGCGACCGCGAGGATGAAGACGCCAGCGATCACGAACCCAAGAACAGTTCCTCGAACGAGAGCCCCGCTGTTGTCGCTGGCCGTCCCGAATGTCTTGGCAGCAAGAAGAGCCCCGACGACCAATCCGACGGTGCGCAGGGTCGCGGCCAAAACATCTAGTCCGGCTTGACCCAGAAATCGGCGATGCCCGTTGAGCACCCCGATCATTGCCGCATAGATCCCGTAGAGGAAGAGAATGGAGCTGAGCAGGCGCAGGCCTCCCACGACGTGAGGAGCGCCGAGCCATTCGGAAAGCGGACCTGCGAGGGCGAAAAACAAGACCGCCGCGAAAAGCGAAATCCCCGTGTGAACGAGGAGAAGGCGGCGCTGGATCTGTTGTGCGGCCTCCGCACCCGCGCCGGCAACCGAGCGACTGACGCCCTGGATCCCTGCCTGGACCAGGGGATTGTAAGAGATGCTGGCTACGGACTGCGCCGTAGAATAAGCGCCGTATCCCCCTAGACCGAGCACGGCGCTCAGCAAGATCTGTTGGGCGAGTCCTGAGACGAGGAAGTAGAGTTTTCCGGCGGCGAGGGCGAGCCCGCCGCGAGCAGCACTGCTGCCCGAGATGCCGTGTTCGTTGCCGCTGTGTTCTGACGAGCTGAGACTCGAATCGCCGTGCTCTTTTGCGCTTTCTTCTGAGTCTCTTGCGCTCACAGGTCCGGCGCTTAGCTTGGAAGTGGGTAAAGATACAGGTCAACGTCGGTTGTCGCTGGCCTCGTATTGATTACCGTATAAGAGTAAAATTTCTCTGATAATAGAATTATCGTTGTGGTTCGGGTTGAGATCCACGGGTTTCGCCGGTAGTGGAACCGCTGCCGTGCTACCCTAGAAAGAATAAGCGTCGCCGTACTTCCTGGCCTGGTCCGCGGAACGCGAGCTGCGCGATTTGGAGAACCCTTTCATGACTTGTCGACCTTTCGTCCGTTCCGCTTCTATTTTTTTGGCTCAGTTCGCTTTGCTCGCCACAGGTTGTACGGCCCCGACTCCTTCAGGGGGAGACTCTGACTCTGACTCAGGGGATGGCGATGGTGACGGAGAAGGTGGAGACGGTGATCTCTGCATCGGCAGCTGCGCCGGAGACGGAGATCTTGGGGACGGTGACGGCGGCACTTCCGCGGGCGGAATCACTATCGGCGGCCCTCCCCCGGCGGGATGCGG
>CAYMQT010000158.1:7467-8530 GCA_964392575.1 uncultured Polyangiaceae bacterium | reverse complement strand
GGTGAAGCGGGAGGTCATGTCGATTTCGAGCTGTCCGCGCAATACCCGCCTGGCGGAGCCAACTGGCCCTCAGCGAAGTACGGAGAGCCCACGCCCGGTGCGGCTGCTTACAAAGGACTCAATGAAGCGGGATGTGGACTTGTTGCGCCAACGCTCGATGTGATGGGTAAGCCCGTTTTCGCCAGCGGGCTCGGACAGATGCGTTCTTTGACGCCTCCGCGTCCCGCGCAAAATATACCCCCCACGGTTCAGTCCGTGACGGCCTGCGAGCCATGGAACTGGGATTGGGTTCCGCCCAACGTCATCTCTTCGGCCGTGTCGTTTTCTGATTGGTACAACACGAAAGAGGGCGTCAACATGGAGCTCCAGGGTTACTTGGATCTCACCAACGGAAAATTTGAAAGCGCGGCCTTCTTTCCTCTGGACGGTCATGGATTCGGTCTGACACCAGGCCAGTCGCACAACTATCATTTCACGACGGAAGCTCACGTGACGTTCGATTATATCCCCAGGGGCAATCAGGTCTTCACCTTCACCGGTGACGATGACCTTTGGATCTTCGTGAACGGAAACTTGGCGCTCGATTTGGGCGGCGTGCATGAGCCGATGGCCGGCGTCATCAACTTCGACGCGCAGGCAACTGCCCTCGGTTTGACCGAGGCGAAGGCGTACTCCATGGATATCTTTCACGCCGAGCGTCAGACCCTGGAGTCCAACTTCAAGGTTGAGACCAACATCGACTGCTTCGAACCGGTCGTGCGTTAACGGATCGCACGTCAAGGTTCACGGTCGGCAGGCACTTCCGAGCAACACCAGGGCGGCCAAGGCCGCCCCAGGGCGAGTCTCCTTCCACACCTTCCCACGGGCATGGGCGTAGAAAAGGCTGTTTCTTGTCCAGACAACGCACCCTCTGGGGAACGTTTGGGGGACGTCATCGCCTCTTGACGCATCACCTTGGGGAGCTAATGTGCGCCTCCCCCCAGGGGGTGCGCCTCTACAATCGCGAAAAAACTCAATATTCCGGAATAGCTCAGTTGGCAGAGCAGCGGACTGTTAATCCGCT
>CAYMQT010000158.1:0-7457 GCA_964392575.1 uncultured Polyangiaceae bacterium | reverse complement strand
TCCGGAGCCTTAAAAATAAGCTGGTTCCTGAGAACGAGACGACCAGCAAGAAGACCTCTGGCCCCCTCAGTGGCCCCCTCAAGTCGGCTGGCCCCTAGAGGCGTGGCCGCGCCCTCGCGATGCCTCGCCTCGCGATGCCTCGCCCCAAGCGTTGGAGCCCGAGCGGTTCCAGCGCTCCGGGCGGGGCACTGCTTGGCAAGGGGCCTGGCCATGACCTCGCGTTTTGGAGAACGCGATGCAACGAATTGAAATCAACGTAGGTGGCTGGCCCGATTGCTCGGGCGCAAGCGTGACGCTTTACCTGATACCAGCGGCGGAGAATGGCGGGAAGCCTCAGGTCTACACGTTCGGGCATGTCGGGCCGGGAACGCCTGAGGCCGCATGGCACCGCAGGCACCTGAGCCTAGGGACCGTCCCGCTCGACACTAACGCGGAATCGCTCAAGGCGTGGCTAGAGGGACAAGCGGAAACGCTTCAAGCGATCTCCGCGCTCTACCAGGGCAGCGAGTGGAACGGCTCCAACGAGGTGGGGCGCTGGCACGAGGACGCCCTCGACGCGGCCTATGCTTTTGGTGAGGAACTGCAAGAGGCGCTCACCTATGAAGGGATTGAGCGGGACGAAGACGAAAGCGGGGCTGAGTGTGCCTGAGTTTTCGCAAGCGGAATTCGAGGCCGTCGAGGTGAAGATCGCCGCAACGCGGGAAGCGTTCCTCTCAGCGCTCGCGCGTGACGCGACCCTAGCGCGCCTGTATGCGGAATGGTGCGAGCTAGAGCAAATCGGGATCGATGCGCGGCGCGCAAGGCGGGAAGCCGAAACGGCGCAAGGAGGTGGAGCATGAGCACCCGCACGCGCCTCGATTGCCGCTGTACACTTTGCGGGCGCATTGCCCCGGGTGAGTTGCACGCGGCAAGCCTGGGGCCATTCGGGGCGGAGTGGCTCTCACCACCTAGGGGCTGGTTCGTTTTGCTCGGGGTGCGGGAGCCTTTTCTTAGGTGCCCCGATTGCCTCGCCGTGCCAGCCCCCGAGCGCAAAAGCGGCACAAGGGCGATTGCCCGCGTTCAGCTGAAACGCGTGGCCCGAAAGGCCTAGGCGCCCGGGCCTTCGACCTCGCTATACCGCGGCCCCTTGTATCCGGCGAATGCCAGGGGGTCGCGCGCGAAATCGATTGCACTGCGAACCGACGAACCTAGTGCTTCTGCGATCTGCTCATAGGAGCCACCGCGCTTGAGCACCGCGAGGGCGCGGCGGTGCGTTGGGTGGATTGCCTGCATAGCCGTAGCCCGGGCGATACGTTGTCCCATGCCCCTGATTTAGCGCCCGCGCCGCGCTGTTCAACGTGGCATAGCGAGACAAATGCTAGGGCGCTAGTGCCTGCAACGCTCGCCGCCTGGCCGGACTCGGACGGGACACTAGGCCACCTCCCGGCTCGCTATCGTCAGTACCTTACCGCAACACTCGCACCGCAGCGGCACCGCTCGCAACTCTGCGATCTTAGCCAAGACACTTTGGCGCGCCGCAGCGATCTCGGCGGGCGAAGCGATCACCGCGCCTTCCTCGCGAGCGCGTTCGGCTTCAAGCCGCGCAATGACCGCGCTCACCTTAACGCTCTCGGCGAGGCAGCGGCGAGACTCTTCGGCGGCGCCAAGCTGCTCAGCGTCGTGCGCTGCTTGGAGCAGCCTTGCTTGCACGGCACGCGCATCAATCAGAGAATCGCCACTCGGGCGCAAGCCCCGCGGCGGACTTGGTAGGTTTGCGCTTGCCTTGCTCTGCCGGGCGGGGGCCGGTGCAATGGGTTCAGGTGCGCCTTTTCTCTCAGCCACCCACCGGCCCAGCGTACGCGGATGCAAGCCGAGCTGTCCCGCGACTGCGCAGATAGTGCGCCGCTTGGTGATGACTTCAGAGATAGCTTCCTCCTGCAATTCCTTCGGGTATCTCGTTCCCGGAGGGCGCCTGACCTGTTTATTCTGCATGGCCTACAACTGCCACTTTTGCCGGCCGGTGCAATGGAAGTGGTTTTGCCTCATGCGTGAGCGTGCCGGGCTTTCAATGCGCGCAGCTGCTCGCGTGCAAAAACGCCGGGAAAACTGTCCCACTTCTAATTGGGCGCCCTCCGAGCAGAGGCGCCTCTCGCTGTAATTTAAGCCATACCGTAACCCCCCCTAGCGCAAGGGCCTATTTATGGCGCTTCCACGCGGCGGCGTTGTAACGCGAAAGGCCGCGCGAAAGCGTGCGCGCATGTGTGCGCGTCGCGCGCAAGGGCGAGGGCTTCGGGTATGAGGGCGTGCCGAGCGGGGCGGCGCTGGGCGTGGGCTAGCGCTGGCGCACCGTTGGCGCACCGTGCGAGAGGCCTACGGTGCGCCACTTAAAGAGCAATGATTACAGATGTTTGCAGAGTGATTTGGGGCACTGGCGCACCGTCGCGATGCAGTTCCCAAACCCTAAGGCCCTATTCGCCATTTGGCCTTTGAATAGCTGTATAGATGTTAGGTAGAGATCTACGGTGCGCCAGTGCTTAGAACTACACCTAGCAGCTGTTTTAGGCTGCCAAAGTGGCGCACCGTGGGCCCCGCTTCACGGTGCGCCAACGGTGCGCCACTACCCCGCAAGACGCATCTATCAGCCTTTTTAGGCTGCCAAAGTGGCGCACCGTCGACGGTGCGCCAGGCGTCCGCCCCGCCTTACCGCGGGGGATACCAGCGCGTCAGGTCCCGGGCGGACGCCCGGCGCTCAGTGCCCCTTCGCTTCTCACAACCCAAACGCCTGAGCACGCTCCCCGCCCGACGCTGTAGCCCCATCGCGTGGCGATCAGTAGGGATGCACAGTGCATCGCTCAGCACGTCACCGATCGCGAAGCCGTCCGCCTTCCCCCGGCGATTGAGCCAGCGCGCCACCGGCTCTTCCCATGGGTCGCTTTCCTCATGGTCGGCCCGAACGGCCTCTAGGGCGCGTTCCTCCGCTACGGTCGGCCAGTGCGCTTCCCCAGCCAGCACGCGCCGCGCGGCCTCGCCTAGGAGCTGTACGCGGTCCCGCTCGACCGCGGCGACGTCGATCTCGCCCACCGTGACGGGCAGGAAGCGGCGCCCGCCGGTTGAGTCGGTGAGCACTTCGACGTCGTTGGAGCTTGCGACGAAGCAGACCTGTCGCGGCACGGTCTGGACGTGGCGCCCGTAGCTGGCCCGGTAGCGATCTTCACTTGAGCTGAGAAAAGCCTTTACCGCGTTCTGCTCTTTGCGACTGAGCGAAACGGCTTCGCTGAATTCCCATAGCCAAGTGCCCCGGGTGTTTTGCATTCCGTCCTTATCGCCAATGGGCAGGGGGCTGTCACTGAACCAACCCGCCCCCGCGAGCGCGCGAAGCGACCGCGACTTGCCTAGCCCTTGCTTCCCAATGAGCACGGGGCATGTGTCGACCTTAACGCCGGGTGTAAGGCCGCGCGCCGCGAGGCTAAGCAAGAACACCCGCGAGACGGCGCGGCTTGCGCGAGAGTCGCCTGCCCCCCAATAGGTGGCCATCGCGCGATCAGCGCGCGGCGCGCCATCCCACGCGCGAGCGCAAGCGTTCAGAAAATCGGTGAGCACATTGTAAGCGTTCTTGTGCGCGTGGCTCTCGACCGCGCGATCCCACATGGCCGCGCTAATGTGCAGGTCAACGCGGTTGCCGTGCTCGACCATTCGCGTCGTGTGTACCTCGGTCCACTCGCCTTCGGGGAAGCCGGGGACGGGCATGCCGCTACACACGATGCGCCCCGCGCAAGATTCAAACCGAATGGCCTCGCGGAAATGCGCTTCGAGTATGAGCGCTGCATTTGCCTGCGTGGGCCGGGGCACGCCCTGCCTTGAGCAAGTCAGATGCACTAGCGGATCGTACCCGACCGGCGCGTCGCTTTCCGCCTTCGCGGGCGCGAGCGCTTGCGTATCATTCGCAGGGCGTTTGCAGATCCGCGCCGCTACGCGTTCAAGCCATGCCGCTTGCAACGGACACGGCACAAGCGCCGCGACCGCTTGCATGACCGGATCGCCTAGGCGTTCTTTCAGGGCTTGGTACCCGGGCGGGTCGGGGCCGTCAAAAAGCTGGCGGTAGGCAAGGCGCGCCTCCCGCACGCGCGAGGGCATTTGATCGCTCGGAAGGCGCTCCACAAGCGCGACCACTTGCGACTCGCTCCAATCACTCCGCGCGAGATAGCCCCCCAAAGCCCGCGCCATCTCGTGCCGATTCCCACCGGCCTCATAGGCGGGTGAGAGTAATTCCGCAATCGCTTCTATGCGCCTTTCGGCGTCGCCGCTGATCGGCACTAGGGCGGTGCTGGCGCGCCGCGTGCGCGCGCGCGGTGACGTGGCGCGCCGCGTGCGCGGCTCCTTCCAGTCATGCGCGAGCGGTCGCGCTAGCAGTGCGTCAATCTCCACCGGCCGGCCCTCGCCCCACCAGTGCTCCCGCGGGGGCGTAGCCTCTAGGCGTCCAATAAAGAAGCACTGGCTAACCGCGTCGGCCGTCTCAATGCCTTGCCCAGGCTTAAGGCCGAGCAGTTCGGCGAAGGCGTGGCGGGCCGCTTTTACCTCACCCGATGCGATCAGGCGCGATACCGGGGCAAGCACCCGAACCCTTCGAGCCTCGGGGGTATCGCGTGGACTTGCGTACACGAAGCACTCAAGGTCGAGGGTATCGAGCGCGGTGATCAGGGGTTCAACGCCTTCGGGTAGGGTGTCAATGTCGAGCACCAAGAGGGAGTGCGCGGTTATGTTCTCATCCTTGCGGTGAGGCACGGTGAGGCGCGCGGGGACGAATGCGGGAAGGTTGTTTTTATCCTTGCGGCACTCTTCCGCGAGCATGAGTTCAAGCTCGGCGGCGCATTCGTCCCAGGTAGCAAAGGACACTTCGCCCACGGGCCGCACGCCCGCGGCGCCCCTAAAAAGCGTGAGGATTGGCGGGGCGCAAATCGCCCCCGATTTAATGCTGGCGCTCGGCGCCGCGTGTGTCATAATTTGGTGCATTCTGTTTTGCTCCGAGAAAACGCCCCGGCAGTTCACCGGGGCGTTTCGCTTTTCAAAGCGTAATGGTAGTGACCGGGACGGCCGTTGCGGCTCGATTGAACGTATCGAGCAACGCGCGGAGCGTTGGTCGCTCGCCCCGCGGATCGGGTGTTTGAATTTGGAAGGAGATCTGCACCCGTGTTCCTGGCCGCAGGTCATGCCCCACTAGCGACTCGCTGAGCTGCTTCGCGAGCCCGGCACACATTTCGCTCACGAATCGCTCACGTTTTGCGGCGCGCCCTTTCGGCCTTGGCTTGCGCTTCGACCCTCGCGTGTTCATACCGCGCCCTCCGCCGAGGCGAGGCGCTCCCGCGCTCGCGCCGCGAAAGCTTCCAGAGCCTCGGCCATCGTCTCAGCCGTAGTGCCGGCGACCGCGTGACGCCCTTGCGCCTGAAAGCGGCGAAGCTCCCCACCGTCGATACCAGCGACGTCCAGGGCCAGGCTCAGCGCTGAGCCTAAGCAGCTCAGCGAGCCCGCGACGGTGTACGAATACTTGAGCCTTTCATCGGGCTGAGGGTGGTTCATGCGGCCTGACTCTAGAAGCACACCCCGAAGGGTGCCTTTGCCTAGAGCTTGCTCAATGCGGGGCAGTCGAGCGGCGCGAAGGCCGTCGCTCCACTCGTTCGCGATGCTCGCGCGATCCGCCTTAGCTTGCGCGATCCGCTTCTGAAGCGATTCGATCTCCGCGTCCGCATTGGCGAGCGCTGGGCCGTGTTTCTCGCTGAGCGCCTCCGCGGCCTTGTGCGCCTTCGCCGCCTCGCCGCGGAGCGCCTTGGCCTGAGCTTGAATGATACCTCTAGCCCAAGCGTGCGCGGAGTCCTTAGCGGGCCTAACAATCCGCTCCGCAATGCCGTTGAGACGATCCGCTTCGGCCTCCCGGGCGGTGGCCGCGGGGTCGGTGTAGGTCGCTGGCGCCCCCGGGTTGCAAGAATACCCGCCGCTTGGAATGCGATGAGAAAGACCGACGCCTAAACACATGCATCGATATTGGTCACTAGTGCCGGCATAGGCGCCGCGATTCGCTAACGCATTCACAGTGCACCTTCCCGGCGCACGGTACTTTTGCGTTTGGCGATCAATTGCGCGGGCGTCAGGCCTTTTGCTTTCGCTTTCGCAAGCGTCGCAGGGCTAAGCCTGGCGATATCGCTCTTGAGCTTAGCGGCCTTGTGCGCCTTTTCCTCGCGTGCGAGGGCTCGCTTCATGCCCGCGATGGCTTCGGCGCTTTCCTTCCTAGATGCTTCTGCCTTCGCTTTCGACATGCGAGCCCTTGCTAACGCCGCCTCCGCGTCCTGTCCTGCGGCTACGATCTCCTCAAGGATATATAGCGCCGCTTCGTCGTCTTCCATTTTCAGGGCGGTGATCGCGGCTTTTACGTGGGCAAGGCCTACAGTAATTTTCGTTCCCATTTTTCTTGTTCCTTTCGACTATTTGTTATTGGTTAGTTATCTCGCGCTTGATTGCGCAAGCAAATCAGCGACGCTTGCGCGCGTGATCATGAGTCGATTCGCCCCGCCGCCGTTCGCCAAGTGAAAGCCCGTGAGCTGGCCGACCGCGGCATATCGGCAAATGGTACGGGTCGAGACGCGAAGCAGGGCCGCCACTTCGTCCTTAGTCAGGACGGCGGGCAGCTCGGCCACGGCGTCTAGTACCCATTGCGGGTGCTGAGCGATTGCTGAGCTTCGCTTTGATTCGGTTTTCTTGGTCGTTGACGTAGGCATGCAGTCCCCTTTCGGAGGTGCGCTACGCCGACAATCGTTCTGGGTGCGAGGCATCGCAACCATTCAGCTCACTTCGCGCCGGCCGAATTACCGGGGCTTAGAGCGTCGTGCGTTTTGGTGGTGGTTGGTTAGGCCGGATGGCCCCCTTTCAATCGGGCGCTTGGCCCGGGTTGATTCTGTACTGCGGCAGCAAAGCGCCGTGCGCCGCTCGAATGCGTCGCAAGTGCAACGCGGACGCTATGCGGCTTAGCCCTCTCTACCCGCGTGCCCTTGCGGGTTGTCGCGCAAGGCGCCCCCGCAGGCGCTCCGCATTCATCGCAAGCGAAGCCGATGCCCGCCGCAATATCGCGGTGCGCGGCTCGGAGGGCTTTGACGCGGGACTTGCTCATCACAAGAGAGGTCTGACGCTATCTCGGGCAAGTGTCAAGGCAGACGCATCCTCTAAATTGTCTACCGCAGAGCGGCGACGAATCGCGGCTATTTCACCCTCAATACCCATCGCCTTGGCTCGCTTTCAGCCCCCGGACGTGTCGCAGCGTCGCGGGGGCTTACCTTTACCTTGAACGCTTGCGGTTCAGAGTCACGCGAGAACGCCGCGCGAGGTGATTTAAGCACAATCGACGCACCGCCCCGCGTGACGCATTTAACGCACCGCCGCCGTCACCGCGCTTAGTTCCTCGCCGATCTGCATGGCGGCTTCCAGGGTTGTGG
>CAYMQT010000157.1:9195-10873 GCA_964392575.1 uncultured Polyangiaceae bacterium | reverse complement strand
GGAGGACCTAGAGGCGGCCCCCTGTCCTCCCGTCGATCCTCCCCCGCCGCGGGTGGGAATGGCGTACATCCCCCCCGGTGCTCTGGTGGTCGGCACCAACCCCGATCAGCGTCCGCGCCGGGCTGATCGCGAGCTCGCGGGCGAGCAGGTGATGTTGGATGGATTTTACATCGATCATTTCGCATTCCCCAACGAGGAGGGAGCCATCCCCGTCACCAACGTGACTCAGGAAGAGGCGAAGGCTCTTTGTCAGGAGAAAGGACAGCGCCTCTGTACGGAGCTTGAGTGGGAAAGGGCGTGCAAGGGTCCAGACAATCGCACTTACGAGTACGGAGATACCTACCGGGAGGAAGCGTGCAGGACCGGGCGTCCGGCGGAGCTTCGCCCCAGCGGCTATCATGTCGGATGCCAGAGTGATTTTGGTGTACGCGACATGCATGGCGGTCCTTTCGAGTGGACCATGAGTGATTACAAGCGCGGGAGGGACAAGGGCGAAGCAGCGCTCCGCGGTGGCAACGCTGAGGATGGAGAGGTGGTGGGGCGCTGCGCCAATGCCGAACCTCAGGCTCCGGGTTCGCGTTCGGGTACGGTCGGGTTTCGTTGTTGCGCAGGAGAAATCAATGACGCAGAAGTGAACCTAGAGGTATCTCATCACGCCGGCCTGATCCCTCGCGTTCGTTTCGAGGAGGAAATAGAAAAGAGTTTGTTGCTCGCCCTTCCGGAGGAAGCCCAGAAAACTTTGGAGGGTGCTGGGGAGGTGGCGCGCCAGCGGGTATGGCTCTGGCGCCCGGTGGCCAATGAGGAGATCCACATGATGGCTCTCTGCGGGAGGGGCAAGCCTCGTCCCCACGGGCCTCGATGTGGACTTTTCCTGGCGCGTGTCGTCCCCGGACATGTGCAGGGATTGGCGTGGGTTTCAAGCGGGGAATGGGCGCCCAACCTGCACCGCCCGGGCCCTCACGAAATGCTCTTCCTGATCGGAGGTGACCGCAGCGGCAGCTTCAAGCGACTCATCACCTATCGTTTCGGTGAGCTTCATGTAGGAGAAATGTCCAAAGGTATCCCGAAGTCCAAGAAGGCCACGGGCAAGCATTGATCACTTCCGGCACACGGATTCAAGACGAGTGATCACCCCGCTGAGGAACCGGCTGGCGCTTTCCACTCCTCGCTTGGCGCGCGCGTAGGCAAGCTCTTCCGCTGAGAGTGCGGGCCCTGTCGCGCTTTTGCCTGCGGCGCCGTAAGCCGAGACTGCCGTCGCCGCTTCCTGTAGCTTTTCCTGGATCGTGGAGAGTCCCTGAGCGAGCTTGTCTCTTTCTGCTTTGAGCTTGGGATCTGAAAGCTCAGTCTTGCGGAGAGCTTTTTCGAGATCGCCATAGAGCACCGCGGCTGTGAGGAGTGCTTCCGGCTTGGGATGGGGGGGCAAGGGAGCGGCGTTCAAGCGGTCGCTGGTCTCCTTCAAGGTCGTTGCTAGTCGCGAACACTGGCGCGCGTGCTCGGCCACGTGGCACCCGGTGAGCAGTGCGCCGACAAGGACAAGGAGAAAAGCGGACCTGAGGCTCACGTCCTCGGTTTTGGCAGTTTTGGGGCCGGGAGAAAATGGCAGAGGAGGACAAAACTTGGCCCAGGGTGCCATCCTCGTCGCGTGGCTTCTCGGCTCGATACTCGAGCGCCGCAACAG
>CAYMQT010000157.1:7067-9185 GCA_964392575.1 uncultured Polyangiaceae bacterium | reverse complement strand
GCACGCCAGGGGTCTTCTCGGTACGCCTTCGTGCGAGCGCCTGGGCACGCGACGAGGATGGCACCATCGTCAGAACTGACCCTCGCCGAAGTCCTCGACCGGGCCCAGGCGCTCGCACGAAGGCGTACCGAGAAGACCCGTGGCGTGCATCTGCTCGCGGCCATGGGAGCGGATCAGGGTCTGGTGAAAGACTTGCTTGAAGAGCAGGGCGCGGGTTTTCGCAAGGTGATCATCCAATGGGAGCGTACGGTGGACCCAGGACAGCCCGAGCACCATCAGCACTTTCTCCGGCGTCTGAGCGTGATTGTCCGCGAGGCAGGAGCTCCGGAACCTCTCGCTCCGCACGTCCTGATTGCGCTCCTGGACGACAGTCACGGATCGGCTCGGGTGGTGCTCGAACACCTGGGCGTTTCGGTTGCTGAGTTGCGCGCGCAAGCCCTTGCTATCGTCTCTGCTCTTTCAGGAACGAGGAGAAAGGCGACACCTCCAGCGCGTTCAAGAAGCGGTGAAGTCGTTCCCGTCATGCCGAAGGTGCCTGTGCGTGGACCTATGCTCGAAAAAGGACGCCCGGCTCCCCTCTCGGCACGCTCTTTTGGGGCTCAGAGAAAGGAAGCGGGACAGGCACTCTCTCTGATCCCGAAGGTGGGTCCCACGCCGCTTCCCGGGGTGCGCCTCTGCGCAAAGCCGTCCCCGCCCGACAGTGAACCCAGTCCCGGCGGTGAGAAGAAAGAACGTGTCTCCCCGATTGTGCCGGGGTCTGGCACGCAGGCGGAAGAGTTAGAACAGAAGTACGGACTCGATCGAAAGAAGTATCCCATTCTGACCACGGTCGGAAAGAACCTCACCTTGGCCGCAGCCCTCGGTCATTCCGATCCGGTGGTCGGGCGTGAGGACGAGATCGAGGAGGCGCTGGATGTGCTGGCCAAACGTCAGGGCAACAATCCCTGTTTGATCGGCGAAGCCGGCGTAGGAAAGACGAGCGTCGCGCGAGGCATCGCCTCAGCGCTCCTCGAAACGGAGGACGACTCACGAGTGGTGATCGAGATCCCGATCGCTGAGATGGTCGCCGGGACCGGAGTGCGTGGCGCACTTGAAGGCAGGCTTGCCGCTCTCAAAAAGGAAGTGCAAGCGGCCGGAGAGCGCGTGATCCTCTTCTTCGATGAGATGCATCAATTGTTTTCCGGCGACGCGGCGGAAGAAATTGCCGGTGAACTGAAACTGAGCCTGTCCCGTGGAGAACTGCCCTGCATCGGAGCGACAACCACCGCGGAATACCGGCGAGCCATCGAGAGCGACGCGGCCATTTCTCGTCGCTTCACGCCCATCATGATCGAAGAACCCGGTCGCGAGGAAGCTTTCCTCGTGCTGATGAGCCTTGCAGAACGCCTCGAAGCGCATCATCGCGTTGCTTATGACGAGGAAGCGATCGCTCTCGGAATCGCCTGGTCCGTTCGCTACCTCACTGGGCGCTGTCTGCCAGACAAAGCGGCGAGTGTTCTCGACCTTGCCGGCGCGCGTTGTCGTCGTCGTGGCGCGCATACTGTCGATGCCGAAGCCATCGCTCAGGTCATCGCCGCTCAGGCAAACATGCCGGTGGAACGCTTGCTAGAGTCGGATGGCGAAAGAATGTTGGGCCTTCAAGATACTCTAGCGGAACGAGTCATCGGTCATGAAGAGCACTTGCAGAAGATGGCGCACATCCTGCGGCGCAACGCTGCCGGACTCGGTGGGCGCCGCCCCATAGGCACGTTCTTGCTGCTCGGACCCACGGGAGTCGGAAAGACAGAAACGGCGAAAGCCATCGCCGAAGTCCTTTTCCACAGTGAGTCTGCCATGACACGCATTGACATGGCCGAGATGAGTGAAGCTCATTCCGTGGCTAAGCTTGTGGGGGCGCCGCCTGGATATGTCGGTCACGATGCGGGGGGACAGCTGACCGAGGCCGTGCGCCGAAGGCCCTATCAGGTCGTCCTGCTTGACGAGATCGAAAAGGCTCACGCGGAAGTCTTGACGGCCTTCCTTGCGGTGTTCGACGAGGGGAGAATGACGGACAGCCGCGGCCGTCTCGTCGACTTTACCAATACGGTCATCATCCTCACTTCTAATCTGGGTTCAGGA
>CAYMQT010000157.1:0-7057 GCA_964392575.1 uncultured Polyangiaceae bacterium | reverse complement strand
GTTCAGGAGAAGTCGCTGTTTCGTCCCAAAAGCGCGTCGGATTTTCGACCGGGGAGAGAGAAGCAAGTGACTTGAATGCGCGCGTGGTCGCTGCCGCCAGAAAGGCGCTTCCGCCAGAGCTCTTCAATCGCATCGACGAGATCTTGCCCTTCTCGCCGCTCACTCGTGATGACGTTTTGCGCATCGGACGCAAACTGTGCGAAGGGCTTTCTGATCAGATAGAACTCAGTCGCGGAGTCGAACTCAAGGTCGGAATGAGCGCTCTCGAGGTTCTTCTCGATGAGGGCGGGTATGACCGGGAGTTGGGGGCTCGACCCCTGCGCCGGATGATTGCCCGAAGAATTGAAGCTCCTCTGGCTGAGGCGATCCTTGCAGGAAAAATCGGGGCCGGGGACACCTGGCATGTTTACAGTGAAGGCGGTCAGCTCGTCTCCGAAGTTCTCCCCGGACAAGCGAAAGGGGCAGCGGAATAGACCGAAATCAGCGCGATCCTACCCTTAGCTCGATGCTGGCGGTATGAATCTATGGGGTGGCTGACATCGAGAGAACACGCGAGCCGCATTTGAGGCTGGCCTTGGGATACGGACGGGGCGTTTCACGTCTCTTGTTCTTCCTGGCTGTGTTTTTTGCTTTCTCTGATCGCACCGTGTGGGCGGCGGATCTCCCTTTGGAGCAATGCCTCGACTTCCATGAACAGGGTCAAGTGGATCACAGAGAGGGCAGGCTCAAGGACGCACGCGAGCAGTTTCTGCGTTGCTCGGAGGAGAGCTGCCCGGAGGCGGTCAAGGACGACTGCGCCGGCTGGCTTTTAGAGGTAAGAAGTTCGATTCCGTCCCTCGTCGTGGCCGCAACGAGAGGCGATGCCGATCTCGTGCAGGCGGAGCTTTTCGTGGATGGCCGGCTTCTGAGTGCGAATCTCGATGGGAGGGAGTGGGAGCTCGATCCGGGAAGTCATGTCGTGCGGATCAGCACTCCTACGGGGGAGAGCCTCGAGCAGACTGTTGTCCTTGCTCCCGGTGAACGAGCGCGCCTCGTCCGGTTCGTTTTCGACGAGCAAGTGCTCCCGACTCCGCCCCCGATGGATCCTCCGGAGCCTGCGAGCAATGATTCAACCCCCCTAGCCACAGTGCGGCCGGTGCCTCCTTCTGTGTGGGTGTTCGCTGGTGCAGCGGTCGTTGCGACGGGGATCGGGGTTGGTTTTGGCGTCGCGGGGCTACAAGAAAACAAGACTCTGTCTCAAGATTGCGCCCCCTATTGTGACCCCAGAGACAAACAAAGGGTCGACACCAAGCTGATGGTCGCTGATGTCAGTTTTGGCGCAGCCGTCGTGCTGGGAGTCACGGCGGGCGTTCTCTATCTCCTGCGTCCAGAGCGAGTCGTCGTCTCCTCCGTCCCAACGGGCGCGTCCTTCACCTTTTTACCAGGCGGCGGCGCTTTACCAGGCGGCGGCGTCTTTGGTTATGCGAGGGCATTTTGACTTGTCGAGGCGTCCGGGCCGTCTTTCGCGCCTGCTTGTCGCTGGGGGTCGTCGCTGGATCGGTCCTGCTGGTTTCTGGCTGTAGCTTGGTCGTAGATACGGAACAACTGACCGCTGGAGATGACGGACTCACCTGCCTGGGGACGGAGAAGATTTGCCCCGTCTCCCTGGAAGAACCCGAAGGAGAGAGGGCTTGTGTCGATAGCAGCGCTCCTGAAAACGGATGTAGCCTCTCTTCCTGTCGCCCCTGTGAGGTGCCAGGCGCCTTGCCTCGCTGCACTTCGCAAGGTCTTTGTGGCATCGCGATCTGTCAGGAGGGATTTTCCGATTGCGACGAGGTGGAGCAAAACGGATGCGAAGTGGATTTGTTCTTCGATGAGGAAAACTGTGGAGCTTGCGGCATTTCTTGCGTAAGTGAAAACGCAGTGTCCACTTGTGTCCTGGGAAGGTGCGAATTTGTCGTGTGTCTTCCGGACTTTGCGGACTGCAACACGAAGCCCGAGGATGGCTGTGAAGTCGATCTCAGGTCTGACAGTGCGCACTGCGGAGAATGTGGCAGTCTTTGCGCAGGAGAGTGTGCTCAAGGAATTTGTCTCTGATGCAGTTACGTCCCTTTTCGCTGACCGTAGCGCTGGGTCTCGTCGCTCTGCTCGGATGCTCGGCGGAGGTCGCTTCTCCGGAGGAAGATACCTTTTCTCATCTGGAACTCTTTTCGTGGTGGACCAGCGCTGGCGAGGCAGAAGCTCTCGATGCTCTTTTGAACGTGTACGAGGCGAAGCATCCTCACGTATCGGTGACGAATGCCGCGGCGAAGGATTCGACGTCCGCTCGTGATCGGTTGCGCCAGAGGATGAATCGGGGTGAGCCCCCGGATAGCTTTCAAGCGATCTCCGGGGTCGATCTTCTGACTTGGGTACAAGCAGGGAAGATGTCTCCTTTGGGCGATGTCGTCGAGAAGCTTGGGCTTGCCGATGTCTTCCCCGAAGCCGTTCTCGACACCTTGAGGCACGAAGGTGAAATCTACGCTCTGCCGATCAACATCGAGCGGGACAACAATCTCTATTTCAATCGGGCTGTTCTCGAAGAGACCGAGGTTGAACCGCCGCGCACGCTCGAAGAGTTTTATGAGGCCTGTGAAACACTTCAGCGGGCAGGCAAGGTACCTCTGGCGGTGCCGTCTGCGGGCTGGGTTCTGTCTCTAGTGCTGTTCGAGAATCTCATGCCTGCCTTGCTTGGAGGTCGCTACTATCTGGACTTTTTCGCGGGCGAGGTGGACGTCGACGGTCCCGAACTCGAGCAGCTGTTCGAGGAGTTTGCCCGCATTCTCAACTGTTCCAACGTGGCCGATGCCAGCGCCAGCTGGGCCGAGAACGGCGATTTGGTGCGCAACGGCGAGGTGGCTTTCTATGTGATGGGAGATTGGGCGAAGGGCTACTTCGAGGGTGGCCTCGATGCGGCCGGCTCTCCCGCCCCCGCCTGGAGCTCGACAACGGACTTTGGAGTTGTGCCGGCCTTCGGTTCCGAGAGGTATTTTGTCTTTAACTCGGCCGTGTTTGGGGTACCCAAGGGAGCACAACACCCGAGAGCAGCGCGCGCTTTTTTGGAAGTGGTGGGTTCGATTGAGGGTCAACAAGCCTTCAATCGGGTCAAGGGTTCGGTGCCTGCGCGAACGGACGTGGATCTCAGTGTGTTTGACGAGGTCACGCGGAACGCGGCGGCAGATTTCGAGAAGGCCGCGGCTGGGACGGATCGCTTGCTCCCCGGCTATGCGAGTCTGACGACCTTCGCCTATCAGAAGGAAATCAACCCGAGCCTTCTCGTTTTCGCGGTGGGCGGTCGGCGGGCGCGCCAGCTCGATCCAGAAAACGTTCCCGTGGCTGAAGGAGCCATCCCTGCCCGCTCATTGGAATACATAGTCGGAAAGCTGCGCGTCACTTATCCCATTCTGCGCAAGTGACAGGACACACGGCCACCTTCCTTCGCGCAGCCGAGTTATGGGCGGAGAATCTCGGCGCCGATGGATGTAAGTGATTGAGATCACTTCGAGAAATTGGTTTTGATGCGGGTGGTGTAGTTTATTTGCAGCAAGCAGATCCGAAGGAGCAAGGCGCGCCGGGGGCCGTTTCTGGAGGGAGGGGAGAGAAAGGGCTAGACTCCCATCGTGACCTCTGCTGCAAAGAATGTGCTCAATCAGGCTCTTGCCCTTCCCGAGGGAGAACGTCGAAGGGTTGCGGAGGCGCTTCTCGATGCGATGCCTCCCGAAACCGTAGACGAGATCGAGGCAGCGTGGGTAGAGGAAGCGCGCCGTCGTGCGGGGCAGCTAGAACGTGGTGAGATCGAATCGAGAGCTGGGGAAGCAGAGCTAGCTGTCCTTGAAACGAAGCTCAAAAGCATTCACGTGACGTGAAACCCTTCCGAATCCTCGATGAAGCGCTCGTCGATCTCGATGCAGCCGCGAGCTGGTACGAGGAACAGCGCCAGGGCCTCGGGCACGAACTTGTGGGAGAATTTCGTGAGCGTTTGGAAGCAGCGCTCGAAAGGCCCGGCACTGGGGCGCGAGTAGGTGACACTCCCGGCGGGAATGAGATCCGCCGCTATCGTCTGCAACGATTCAAACGCTACGCGATCTTGCTAGCAACAATTCGACAAGAGCCGACAGTCTTGGCTTTTGAGCACTCAAGCCGTCGCCCCGGTTTTTGGCGCGACCGTTTGAATGCCGATTGAGCAGGGCCCCCCTCGTGCCAATGGTGTGGGCCTCCCGTTTTGGGATCCCCCGCCCGCACTGCTGCAACGCCGAGGGAACGCTACCTCCTCTCCACACAATCTCCATAGTCGAGGTTGACGCACCGGCGCACACTGAATTCCATTCGCTGAACAGCGCGCAAGCGCGCCACCGCGAATCGTGGTCACTGGAGAGCAACCATGGCAACCGGACAAGAGAAGCCCAAACGATGGAGCAGCTGGACCATAGAAATCAAGGTATGGAAGATCCTTGCTGCGCTGATCATTCTGCCGATCTTCGTGCTGTGGTTCATGATCGTGCACCAGAAAGACGAGATCCTGGCCCTGATTCACAACGAGGTGGTAACGGACGTCGCGGGCCAGCGCGCCTGGGCGGGTAGCTTCATCAATACCAACAACAGAACCTTGCGCGACGTGGCCGTAACGGTGGACTTCCTCGACAGCCAGGATCGCACCGTGGGGAAGGCCGATGCGGAAGCTGCTGAACTGCCATTCAGCACGCGACTCGACCTGCAAGCGCCGCTGCCGCCCGACGCCGTTAGGCTGCGCATCTATTCGGTACGGTGGCGCAAGGACCAGACGGCAGCGATGATGGGTCCTTTCCGCAAACCGTGGGAGTTTGGTTACCTGATGGTCGTCCAGCCGCTCGCTTGTTCTGCATGAGATGCTCACGAGATAAGACTGCGACTGGTTCGCCTGCAAATCTGGTGACCATTCGCGCTCGCCATGCGGACTCGAAGTCAACACCGTCGATTGCGGTGATGATATCTATTCGGATCGGAGCGACACCGATTTGAAAGATTGTCGAGGTCTTTCGTCGCGCGGACGTGTCCGTGCGCAGCAAGTGCGTGGGCCCCGACTACGAGAAATTCAACCAGGTGTTCGTTGAACTCGTGTAACAGATCTCTGAAGTCGGGGTTCATCAACTGCGTTTGCTCCCCAGGCCAAACATTGGCGTGTGAGTTCCCAGACAGCGTCCATCCGCTGCTCTACCGTTGTGCCAAGCCAGTCTGCATGATCGCTTGGCTGTTGGCCTCCACGGTAAATGCGGCCCGTCACCTGTCTGTTCCTGCTCGACACGTGTGCATTCTAGCAGTGCATCCAACGAGCACAATGTAGGTCTGACCCAAGGGCAGTTCGGCTCACCGGCTGCCCACCCAATTCTTGGAGAATTGCGCAGAGTACGGGATGCGTGAAGGGCCCCGAGGAGATCGATCTCCGAGGGTACGCGCTGACTTTCGGGTGGATGCACCGCACAACTGGGTAGTCCTTCGCCCAACTGCGGGCCGCTCTCGCCTCGTCCCAAGCAGGCTCGGCGTACTAGTATCATAGATCAGTGGTGGAGGATTCGACTCCAATGAGGGTCCGTCGGGCGAGCACTTGTCCAACTTTTTCCGCAGCATTGGTCGAGAGGAGTTTCGTGTCTGCACGACATGCGCAAGTTCATGCGCAATGAGCCACTTGCCGCGACTTGACTCGGGATTGAACTCGCCTTTCTTGAAAAACAAATCACTACCAACGGTGAAGGCCCGCGCATTGATACTCTCCGCGAGGGACGACGCACGGGAGTTGTTGTGGACTCGAACTTGGCTGAAGTTCGTGCCGAACCTTGGTTCCAGGAAGCGACGGGTGCTTGCGGGAAGGGGCGAGCCCCCGGTGGAGCGGGCTGCGCTAAGAGAGGAGTCGAAGCCTGGAGTCGCTCGTCCTCTGGCGCTTGCTCCGTCGGCCTTTCTTTGAATGTTGGATTCTTCGTCCGTGTCGCACTGGGCGCACTTGCGCTGGACCGCCGCAGAGTGGCTGGTCGTCGATGATGCGCTTCCCGGCTCGGCGCCACGCATCACCCGGTCGGCGACGCGATCCGCTTCTGCTTCGAGCGGGTCGTGGGGCTGACTCACGGTTAGCTTCGGCATGATGCGCTCGTGGCCATGCATGAGTGGGGCGTCGTGGGGTGAGCCGAGCGCTCGTCCGCTGCGGGGAGCCGTGCGTGCCTTTCGTTTACTCCGGCGAGGAGCGCGAGGCTGCGGCGAGAGCGGGGCGAGAGCGGACATTCCACATCTAGCCTGCCAGAGGGAACAATTGCGTTCCATTCAAAAGAGCGAACGGTGGCGTTTTCTTTCTCGTCCACGCGGTAACCCCGCAACTTTAGTTGCAGGGCTGATACTTTTGTTGACCTGAACAGTCGCAGGGGTAACAGAAGTTGCAGCTCTCAGGAGGCCCTTCGCGTGATAACCACAGCGACTATGAGCGGTAAGTGGGACGGGGAGCGCGGAGAGAAGAGGACGGATCGACATCACCTTTCTCCCAAGGCGCGAGGTGCTGGTCGGGCCCTACTGGGTGTCGCTGCAGCAACAACGCTTGAGTTCCCAACCCCAATCGAATGCATTCGAACAGGCGCCACTAGATACCGAACCAGCGAACTCGATGTTCTCGCAGTCCTGAGCGGAGGGAGCGGACCACTCCAGTCGCGTCCTTCCCGCCGAGCCGTTCGTACAGCCCGCTGGGACGCAAGTTTCACCAATACCTTCGCAGGCCTCTTCGCACGAGGAGTAGCCAGACTCTTCAACGAGGCAGGCAGTCCATGCTGGAGCGCACTGACCCCCTACGCAACATCCGGGTTGCCCAGGGTCGTCGCAAAACAGGCCTCCATTTTCGCACACCCTTCCGCAGGCTCCACAGTTTTGCCAGTCGGTCGATGTGTCTCCGCATGCCTGGTCTCCCCCCGAGCCGTCGCCACCAGTACCCTGTCCACCGGATGCGCCGGTTCCCGATGTTCCGCCCGACGCTTGACCGCCGGACCCGCCTCCGGGAGAGCCACCGCTTCCCGTCGCATCGATGCAG
>CAYMQT010000156.1:0-10936 GCA_964392575.1 uncultured Polyangiaceae bacterium | reverse complement strand
ACGCACCTGAAGAGGTGAGCGGCCCCATGAACATCCCCACGGAATGCTACAAGGGTGAGCATCCTTGTACTCCTGACCCGAAGTGGGTGAAGAAGCTGTGCGCGGACGTGTACCCGGGAGTGGCGCTTTACTTGTTTCAAAAATCGTCGCCGTTTACCCGCGGGTACATCTCCGCGCGGCGTGTGAAGGCGGTGAACGCATCCGGTGGTGTCACGAGCGGCGAAGAGTGGTTGATGTTTGATGAGGAAGTGGTCTTTCTGTTCAAGCGCTCGGCCGATCTGGGTGGGATGCAAGTGAGCGGGGCCGGAGGGGGATACGACGCGATGCGGCTCGACGGCTCGTGCGTGACCCTCGGCTCTGACGAGGTCCGGGAGAACGTTCCGCCGAAGCCGGGATATGTGAACGTTCCTTGGCAGTACATTGGCGATGATATGCAGGATGCTCTGCGTTCGCTGCCGTCGGTGAAGGGGCCGTACATCGAACGTCGCAAAGAGTGCAAAGGAGCGTTTAGCGGCAGCGTGACCGACAAATGCATCAAGCGCGACAAGGAGCTCAACGAGGCTATCGTGAAAGCCCTTCAGAGTGGGGAGTCCAATCTTCCGCAGCCACAAGAGAGGCCTTAGGGCGCGGCGTCGGCCGTACGACCCGTGATGTCCACCTTTTTCTCACGCTACGGGAGACTACTACTGCTCCTTTTGGGGGCCCTTGCCATGACGGGCTTGGTGACCCACATCGGGCCAGGGGCGATTTTTCGCACCCTGCGCGCCGCTCAGTTTTTCGTCCCTGTGATCTTGATCCTGGAGTTTTCCTGGATGGCCTTCGAGGGAGGTGCGGTTCGCAGCCTCTTGGGTAAGACGTTTGCCGAGGTGCCTGTGCGGAGCTGGCGGGAGGCTCGTCTCATTCACTTCGCGACGTTCGCCGTAGTCCCCATGGGTCGAACCAGTGCGGAGGTGACGCGCGCCGCCCTTCTGGCAAAGCATGTAGGCAAACCACGCGCAGCCTGCGTAGGGGCCCTCATGCAATCCATGACACTTTCGGCCAACGCCATCGTCAGCGCTCTTTGTGCAGCCGTCGTGTATTTCTCGGATCGTTCTCTGCCCCTTACCTTGGCTTTGCTCCTCAACGTTGCGGTGACTGGGTCGATGGGTATCACCATGTACGCTGCCCTTCGGCACGTGAAGCTCGGCGGATGGGCGGCCCGCAAGATAAAAAGGCTCAAACAGTATGGCCCTGCGCTGGATGACAACCTTCGGGAGACCCGTCCGCGTCACTTGCTAGCTCTCATGTATTGTGTGGGTGGTCGCCTTCTTCAGACGGCGCAGTACGGACTCATTTTCTACGCGGTGTCTCGCACCTTCAGTCCTTCCTCGGCGTTTGCGGCTGAGGGCATTCAGCTCGTGGCAAGAAGCATGGGGGACATGATCCCCAATCAGGTAGGGGTGACGGAAGCTGCCTTTTCTGGATTTTCCTCCGCTCTCGGTCTGTCAGAGCACCCAGAAAAGGCGATCTCTCTTGCGCTGCTCGGGCGAGTGAGCAATCTCAGTGTGGCAGGGGGGTGTGCGTTTGTGGTGCAGTTGATGAAGCGAAAATCGGCAAGCTAGCCATGATCGGCAAGCTGAAGCGCTCACCGGAGAGAGGTGGCACTTGCCAAATCAAGGTAACCGAGGCCGGGGCGGGTTTTGACGGTGCTGTCCAGCGCACCCCGAGCGTGAAAGGTACCCAAAAGGCCGAGACTCAGTTGGCGGAGCGCTTCTTCCGCTCCGAGAACGCGGCCACCACGAGGTGCTTTGCGGCCGCCGAGGGCAAAGAGATCGTTCATGATCACGTCCGGAGGGAGGGCGCGCGTGGCCCAGGGCAAGAGGAGCGCGTCAAAGGTGCCCGCTTTGCGGCGTGTCTCAAAGACGTGACGCGGAGCTGTTGACACCTTGATGGTGACGGTGGACCAGGCGGCCCGGAGTTCTTCTGCGGCAGCGATCATCCAAGGATCTTCGCTACAAACAAGAAGCTCGAAGTTTTGACCTCGGTACGGCCGAACGTCAGCCCTCTGTCTTTCGAGTCCGAGCGCTTTGAAGGGCGTTTCTGGAAGATAACGCAAACTTTCGTTCATGGCGCCAGGTTGCGACAGACTGCCCAAGGACTTTCCGCACAGCACCAGACAGAGTCCCGTTGGTCCGCAACTGTAAGGCGTCGCGTCGCGGCGCATTTGATGAAGCCCTGCTCCGAAGTACCCCAGATCAGAATCTCTCGCTTCAAAGTCTCGGAGGCATTCGAGGGCCGAGCGAGTTTTTACGGTGATGCGAGAAAGATACGAGCCACCACGGGGCGCGAAAGGATTTCGAGTGAGCACGAGCCCGGAGCCGATGGAGCTTACCTGGAGCGCTCCCGTCGAAAGCGGGCGATTCAGGTCAGTGTCCTTGGCCATGATCGCGGCCAGCGGAGAGGAGAGGAGCGTGGCCGCTCTCTTCACGTCCTTTGAGGAGAGCCAGAGTTCTCTCGGGTGACTCGCTGAAGCGGAAATGTCGCCCAAGCTTTCAAGCAGAGACGAGAATTTCTTCGCTCGTGAGAGACTCCAGGCGACGTCCGTAGCCGTGAGTTGCTTTCCGGAAGAGAGTCGCAGGTTCGGCCTGAGTTCGATCCGCAGGCGAGACCCACTGAGGCTGGGTAGTGCGGCGGCCAGGGTGGGATAGAGCTGTCCTCGGTCTGTGGACTGGTAGAGAGTTTCAAAGAGATTGGACCCCAGAATCGCCCCTGCCAGATTGGTGGGGTCATGAGGGTCGATGGTGCGGAGGCCCAGGGGGAGTGAAATCTGAAGGTGTCCTCCATACGTGACATTCGGTAAGCCGAAACCGTCTTCTGCACAAACGCTGAGGGTCGATCCCACCGCAGCACTGAGGAGCCATTGCCTACGACTGAGAAGCGGCTGCCTACGGCTGAGAAGCGGAGAATTCTCACTCATTGGAAGATCCAGATTTCATCATTCACGGCGGCCAAGAGCGTGAGCGGATTTCTCCCCGTGAAAGGACACACAGAGAGCGCGCTCACTCCGGGGGCCTTGGTTCGACTGAGCACTCGGTGACCGGTTTTTGTCAGCGTAGAGATGACGACTGCGTCGCTGTGTTCGTCAGCAGTTGTCGAGGAAATCAGTTCTAGATTTCCATCTCCGTCGAGATCGGAAAGTGCGATGGCGCTTCCGACGTCCTTGATCTTGAAGGAAGAGGTCCCTCCCGCGACGCTTGTGACCGAAATCTCAAGCGGACCTCCTGCTGACGAGAGCACAGCTTCTACCTGCGTTTGTGTTCCGTCGCCTTCCGTGAGGCGAGCTTGAGTGAGAGCCCATGCGCTTTCACTCTCCGTCAGCCTGGGATCGGGTTCGTTCGTTTTCCCTGTCCCTTCGCAGGGGCGGAAACGCAGGTCGATGCCGGTGGTGGAGAAAGGGGCGCACTGCCCTTGTCCGAGAACTAGGGCTCGTCCGAAGGAACGCTTTTTTTGTAGCTCCGGTCCGAGCACGAGGGTGTCCTTGCGGTCACTCAAAGACACCCAAATGCCCTCTTGATCGATCCGGGTGCTAGCAAGCGGTGTTCTGAGCGGCGCCCCGGAGATGTCGCTGAGTTGTTCCCACGTCTTCTCCCGAATCCGGGTGAATTTTCCGGCTTCGAGCGCCGCTACGTTGACAGCGCGGCGGTTGACGAGGACGACCGCCCGCTCACCCTCGTCCCCGAGCGTCCCGCAGGCCAGGGCCAGGGGTTTGTCGAGGGGACTCTTGATCTTCATGGTTAGCGTGGGCGTTTTGCCCCGAGGGAATAGGCTTCGTACCGTCGAGTCAGCGGGGACCCGAAAAAGCACCTCCTGTGTGACAATGCCTCCTGGATTTCGCGCGCGCTGCCAAAAGGAGCGGGGCCAGCTGATGACACGCGCTCTGAGTTCCAGGTTCCCGCCGCGTATCTCAGGCGAGAGATGAACCAGCGTGAGGCCTAGTCTTCTAGCTTGAACTCCCGCTTCTGATGCACTGAGAGGTTCCTTGAGTCGCTGGGTTGCTAGCTTCAGGCCAGGAGCGACGGACGCGAGGATTTTTTGATGAAATGCGTTCGAGGCCTCTGGGAGCAGGACCTGAGCCTGGGGGACTTCGAGCGGACCGATGGCTACGAGATGGGGCTCACTGACCGAGAGTCGGTCGAGCTGTTGGGCGAGCTCTGTGAGCGCGCTCCCGGCGCCAGAAGAAGGCGGCAGCGCCGAAACTTTGGGCGAAAATGACGTGAGCACAGTGAACGCGAGGAGCGCCGTCCAAAAGGAGCGCGGAGGCGGGCTCGACCCTGCCTTCGCGCCTCGGATCACTGTTCAGCCTTCTCCAGGGAGGACGTTTCTGGATTCCCGTCTCGGTCGAGCAGGACGACCTTCCATCCGAGGCGGGAGAGAGGCTCTTCCGTCGCGGCTCGATCACCGGCCACAACGATCGTGTAGGCGTCGGTGTTGCAGAGGGACTTTACCGCCTCATTCAAACTTTCGGTTTTGATCCCGCGGATCTCCTCGGGCCACTTCGTCCAGTAGTCGGGGCTTCGGTCGTGGATGGGCAGGGAGGCGAGCCGTAGACCCATCGAGCTTACCTCGTCGAAGTTCAGCGGAAAACCCAAGAGAAGCCCGGCGACGGCCTCGTCACGCTCCTCTGAAGAGAGGGGCTTGTCCGCACAGGGCGCTGAAAGTTCCTTGAGAATTTCCGTGACGCTCAGAGCTGTGGTTTCCGTCTTCACGTCGGAAAGCACGGCATAGTACCCTGCCTTCTTGTAGCGTCGGTAGGTCGCGAAGGCCCGGTAGGTGTACCCTTTGTCTTCCCGGAGGTTCATGTTGATCCGCCCGGTGAAGCTCGCACCGATTTTTTCGTTCATCACCTCCTCGGTAAAAAACGGTCCGGAGTCGTCGCCCGGGCTCCGGAGCGCCACAGCGAGGGTGGACTGGGTGGCACCCTCGAAAGGGATCAGATACGCCACCTTCCCGGCGGGCGGTGGATTGACCTGAATGCTGACCTGGGCTGGCTTTCCGGTCCAAGAGCCAAAGGTCTTCTCGGCGGCGCGGACGGCGCGCTCTTGATCCACCATACCGGCCACCATCAAGTGTGCTCCCTGGGGTTTGGCCATCTTGGTCACTTGCGCCCGAACGTCTTGATACGTGATCGCTTCGAGAGTGGTGAGAGTGCCTTCGGTCGGGAGACCCGCGTAGCCGTTTCCAAAGAGCACGCGGGAAAGTGCTCGGCTTCGACTGGCTTCTGGATCATCCTGGCTGGAGAGGGCGCTCGCCAGGTGGTGCTTCTTGCGGCGTTCGAATTCTTCGCGCGCGAGCGTCGGCTTTCGTACGATCTCGCCGAGAAGCGCCAGGCTTTCTTCGAAGTTTTCCGCGAGGGCATCCATGCTCAAAAGGACGTAATCGACACCCGCCTTGGAAGAGTAGTCCGTCGCCAGGGTGCCCAGTCGATCGCTCAACTCGAGGGCGCTCAGGTTTCCGGCTCCTTCGTCGAGCAGGTCGGCAGCGAGCAGCGTGAGTCCTTCCTTCCCCTGGGGGTCCGAGGCTGAGCCAACGGGCAGGACGAGATGAATGCTCACCAGGGGAGCCGCCTTACTTTCCATCTGCCAGAGCGAGAGCCCGTTCTTGAGCGTGCTGAGGTGAGCCACAGGGGGAGCCCAGGTGGGTGCGTCGGACGGTGTCGGAAGCGCTTGGTACCGAGGATCGGGCGGGGGAAGAGGCTCTTCAGGAGTGGCCTTTTCCGTGGGGATTTCTGGCGGCGGCTGTGCGCCACTGCAAGCGGCGAGAAGAAGAGCCGAAGCGAACGTGACAAGGGTGCGTGGCAGTATGGATCGGCGAGTCATTTCTTGGTTCCTTCTGCCTTCTTTGCCGGCTCTATGAGCTTCTTCACCGGGGCGGACTTCTTTCCGGGGACGAAATCAAGGCGTACCGCAGACGCGAACTTCAAGGTCTTCTTGGCCTGCGCAAGGACGCCTTCGGTGGTGGCGTTCTGGTAGCGTTCGTAGTCCACCTGCACGAAGTCGCCCTTTCCCGTGTGAAGGAAGTAGGCGCCAAACAGGCTGGCTCGCGACGTGTAGGACTCGAGGTTTTGGTAAAAGCCCTTCTTGTAGTTGTTTCGCGAGCGTTTGAGTTCGACTTCGGTCGGCGGCGCCGAGAGGGCCTTTTCCGTTTCCTCCTTGATGGCTGCGGAAAGCTCATCGAGAGTCGTCCCCGGTGCTGCCGTGGCACTGATGACGTACATCCCACTCATTTTCTGCGAGACCTGAAAGGCATGGACCTCTTTCGCGAGCTTCTTCTCGTACACGAGAGACTGAAAAAGTCTGCTTGATTTCCCGTCTGAGAGCACGTGAGAGAGGAGATCGAGCTCGGCATCTCCGGCCTCGAACAGCGCAGGAGAAGACCATGCAAAATAGATCCGAGGCAGCTGTACCTCGTCCTCGATCACCCAGTGTCGAGCGAGGCCGTCCGGTCGGGGTTCCGGTTTCGGAGGGGGCGTCGCCGTTCCGCCCGGGATGTCGCCGAAATACTTTTCGACGAGCGTCTTCATGGTGTCGGTCTTGAAGTCACCCACGACGACGAGACCGGCATTTCGAGGCACGTAGTAGGTACGGAAGAATGCGTGCACGTCTTCGAGGGTCGCGGCGCTCAAATCCTCGTGGGAGCCGATGGTTGAGTGCTGGTAGGGGTGGCCTTTTGGATAGAGGGCTTCGTCGAGATACCACCAGGCCATGCCATAGGGGGTGGTTTCATAGCGTTGGCGCCGTTCGTTTTTGACCACATCTCTCTGGTTATCCAGCTTCTCCTGAGTCAAAACAGGCAAAAGAGAGCGAAGGCGATCGGACTCCATCCAAAGCGAAAGCTCCGCGTATTGGCTGGGGACCTCCTCATAGTAGACCGTACGGTCACTGCTCGTGGTGCCATTCGCCCGTGCTCCGATGGGCTCAAACGGAGCGAAGTATTCCTGATCGAAGTGCTTTGAGCCTTGAAACATCAGGTGCTCAAAGAGGTGAGCAAACCCGGTGCGGCCTTCCTTTTCGTGGCCGGATCCTACGAGGTACACCAAGTGAGTGGCGACGGAAGGCAGGCCGTGGTCCTCACTGAGGATCACGGTGAGTCCGTTGTTGAGCTGGTACTGCTCGATGCTCAGTTTGGGCAGTCCTGAGTCCTGAGTCGCTACCGGACTTACAGAGGTCGATGTTTCAGGAGTCGCCAGGGTCAGACTACTGAGACACACCGAGAGCAGCGTTGCTGCCGTGGCGAGCGTGGCCGCTTGGGTCGCGTACTTCATGGACAGAGACGCTCCTTCACACCAGCGCGAATGTCAAAAGCCTTAGAGCACGCCCGAAAACCTGCTGCGCGACGGCTCTTATTCGGCTGCGAGAGGCAGTTCGAGCCGGACTTGTTCGGTGCGTCGCTGCTCAATCAATTCAGAGACCGCCGGGGCACACCCGCCACACCCGGTGGCGGCCCCGCAGGCTCGTCCAACCTGCGCTACAGTGCGCGCGCCTCCAACAATGGCTTCTCGGATCATTCGATCATTGACCAATTTGCAGTGACAGATGCGCATGGATGACAGCTCGATACAGCTACGAAGTGGGCCTCCGACGAGTGTCGGCGGGCGCGTTTCGGAAGCGGTGGATCTCTAGCATAATGAAATCGACTTTCAACAGCGAAAATCAACAAGACCGCGTCGCTTTGCCGCCAAGCGTCTGAAATTGTGGAAGAAATTTCGGTGCACCGGCCTCCAAACGAGGTATCCTTCTGCCATGAAAGGCGACGCCCAGGTCATCGAACTGCTCAACGAGGTCCTCACCGCGGAGCTGACGGCCATCAATCAGTACTTCATCCACTACAAGATGTTGGAAAACTGGGGCTACAAGCCCTTGGCGGCAGTCAAGCGCAAGGAATCGATCGAGGAAATGCAGCACGCCGACAAGGTGATCGAGCGCATTCTTTTCCTCGATGGGGTCCCCAACATGCAGCGGCTCTCGCCCGTGAAAGTGGGTGAGAATCCTGTCGAGATGCACGAGGTCGATCTGGCGCTCGAGATGATCGCTGTCGAGAGGCTCAATCGAGGGATCGTCGTTGCTACCCAGGCGGCGGACAACGGTACGAGAGCGTTGCTTGAACAAATCCTTCGCGAGGAAGAGGAAGCGGTCGACTGGCTTGAGACGCAGCTCAGCATCATCAAGGATGTTGGTCGAGAAAACTACCTGGCCGAAATGATCAGCGCGGATCATTAGAACGCATCCCATCACCCAAAGGGCTCTGGGATGCGCTTTTAGAAGAATCGGCAGCGCAAGACCGTATGGTGTTGCGACCCAATCAAGAGTTTTGGTCAGCGCTTCTTGGCAGCGATGGCGAGCGAGGTTTCAACCTGGCTCAAGAGCTTTTTGGCTCGGGCGGGACCAAGGGTCACCACCAGCTCGCGGAACTGACTTTCGACTTTTGTCTTGCTCCCCTTCACGGTTTTCTTGCCTTCTTTGGCCATCAGGGCGCGAGCAGCTTTGTTGGCGGCTGAGCGGATGTTGTGCACGTACGCTTTGGAGATGACCATCCCCTTGGCGAAGGCGCGTTCCACCACTTCACTCGCAGCCATGCTGCGAGGGAGTCCTCGAACCAGAGCGGCTTTGTCACCCTGGCGCACCGTCGGACTGTTTCCCTTAGCGATTCTAGCTCGCGTGGAGGCAACCTTCCGAGCCTTGCTTTCGGCTTTCCTGCTCGTCGCCTTGGCGAACTTACGGACGACCTTTTTCGCTCTTTTCTTAGCGGCCATGGATTTCCTTTCTCATTTTATCATTTCTGCTGAAGGGGATTTGATTCCGCTCTCAGCGGGAGTGTCCTCTACGGGGCTGGTGCTTGCTCCGCTCGTCAGACGTTTCAGCTCTCATTATGTAGGCTGAAAATTTCTTCTGTCCAGATGGCCGAAGGCTTCTTTTCTCTTCACCATTCAGAATCTCTCGTTTCCAGTGCCATCTCGTTTCCAGTGCCATCTCGTTTCCAAGAGCGCCCTCGCTTCCAAGTGGGTGCTCTTCTCTCAAACACGTGCCCCCCTCTCAAACGGAGCCCTCCCATACACCTTATCTATACTGCCGGGGTTGCTTCTTCTAGAGTACAATCTTGCAGGGGCTCCCATGAGATGTCACGGAGATTTCACGTCTCGCTCTTTTCCTGTGGCCCGGTCCGAAGGAGTGCGCTGGGTTCTCGACGGCCCTTCGGTTTGCTGGGTTCTCGCTGGCCTCCGGTCCCTTCGGTCTGCAGGACCCTCGGTGGCTGCATCGCCTTCGGAGGCCTTCATTTTTGCTGCTTTGTGCACATTTTCCCGGCATGAGGAGCGAAGTGTTTGAGGTCGTTTTTTCTCGCGTGAGTCTCGTGGACGGGAGCGGAGAGCCACGCAGAACGGCGTGGGTCGGGCTCGAGAACGAACGAATTCAAGCTGTCTCGGACACGCCCCTCGTGGGACGGGAGATGATTGACGGGCTTGGTAAAATATTGAGTCCAGGATTTATCGACGTTCATTCTCATGACGATTTTGCGGCTCTTTTCGAGCCAGAACTGCCCTTCAAGGTCCTTCAGGGCGTCACCAGCGAAATTGTGGGAAATTGTGGGATCGGCGCTGCGCCCTTTCCAGGGGCAGAGGATTGGCTGGAGAAGCTCCACCCGGGGGCCGACGTGCCGGGATACTCCGACTACACGGGGTACCTCTTGGCCCTCGAGGCCACCCGTCCCTCGTTGAATCTTGGCGTGCTCGCCGGGCACGGTGCCCTTCGCCGGGCGGTGGCGCCGGAGGTTCGCGGCCCTCTGAGCACAAAGCAGCGCGGGCAAATGAGAGACGAGCTTTCGCGAGCTCTCGAATCGGGAGTCCTCGGAATGAGCGCGGGCCTCATTTATGAGCCGGGTGTCCACAGCGATGAAGAGGAGTTGGTTGAACTCTGTCAAAGGCTCGCGCCTGAAGCACCTTTGTTTACGGTTCACCTGAGAAGTGAGGCTGATGGGCTCATCGAAGCTGTTGAGGAAGCTCTTCGCATTGCTCGCCGGGCGGGAGTGGGACTCCAACTTTCACACCACAAGGCCCACGGAAGAAACAACTGGGGACTCGTGAAACAGTCCCTGAAACTCGTCGAAGAAGCGCGGGAGCGCGGTGAAGATGTTTGGCTCGATCAGTATCCCTATGCAGCTGGGAGCACCATCTTCCGCGCGGTGATGGACCGAGGTGGACTTCGCGGAGGGCGTGCTCTCGGTGTCCTTTTGCCTCGGGATATCTTCATTGCAAGTAGTCCATCGTCGCCCTCCCTAGAGGGAAAATCCCTGGAAGAACTTGCCGTTCGCTGGGAGGTCGAGCCTGAGAGGGCCGCTGAGCGAGTGCTCGAAGAAAGCCCCGGCTGCTGGGTTGTGGTGCACGCGATGGACGAAAAAGACGTGCAAGCGGTCATGATGCATCCGGCGACTCTCTTTGGGTCGGACGGGCTTCCTACACCGGGCGGCCGACCCCATCCGCGTCTCTATGGAACCTTTCCGCGGATCTTGGGACACTATTGTCGCGTTCTGGGAATTCTTAGCTTAGAAGAGGCGATCGCCAAGATGACATCGCGCTGTGCGGCCCGCTTTGGTCTCCGGGATCGCGGAATCATTCGGGAAGGAGCTTTTGCGGATCTCGTCCTCTTTGATGAACATGAGGTCGACGCAAAGTCGACCTACGAAGATCCGCGTCAGCCCCCCAGCGGAATTTTCGGGGTTTGGGTGAACGGAGTGCGGGTCGTGGAAAACGGAGTCCACACCAAAGCTCGTCCCGGACGGGTATTGCGGCGTGAAGGATTAGGACTTTTCTAGCCGGACCAAGGTTGATTTTCTGCAACGCGTCTGGGCCGCAGATTTCCCCGGACCAAGGTTGATTTTCTGCAACGCGTCTGGGCCGCGTCCGAAG
>CAYMQT010000155.1:1752-11123 GCA_964392575.1 uncultured Polyangiaceae bacterium | reverse complement strand
GATCTGCATCTCCAACTGCGACAAGATCACGCCGGGCATGCTCCTCGCCACCATGCGCCTGAACATTCCGACGATCTTTGTCTCTGGCGGCCCCATGGAGGCGGGTAAGAGCGAAGGAACGCGCGACCGGGACGGCCATGTGCTGCGCAGAAAGCTAGACTTGGTCGATGCAATGGTTGCAGCGGGCGATTCAAACATCAGTGACGAGGAGGTGAACGAACTGGAGCGCTCGGCCTGCCCCACGTGTGGAAGCTGTTCGGGTATGTTCACCGCCAATAGCATGAACTGCCTGAACGAGGCTCTGGGTCTTGGCCTGCCGGGCAACGGCACGCTCCTCGCCACCCACGCCCGTCGCTGGGAGCTCTTTGAGGAGGCCGGAAAGCGCATCGTCGAGATGTCGAAGGCTCATTATCTCTCAGAAGACGACAGCGTACTTCCCCGGAGCATTGCCACCTTCGCGGCCTTTGAAAACGCCATGTCGCTCGACATCGCCATGGGTGGTTCCACCAACACGATTCTGCATCTTCTGGCCATCGCTCGGGAAGCGGAGGTGGACTTCACGCTCAAGGACATGGACCGCCTTTCTCGTAAGGTGCCCAACTTGTGCAAGGTGGCCCCTGCTACGCAAAACTATCATGTGGAGGACGTTCATCGCGCCGGAGGGATCTTCACGATCTTGGGCGAACTCGAACGAGGAGGATTGCTCAACCCCGACGTCGGGACGGTGCACGCAAAGACCCTGCGCGAAGCGCTTGAACTCAACGACATTCGTCGCCCCGGCGCCGAGGCTGCTCGCAAACGCTCTCTCGCAGCGCCGGGTGGCGTGCGGACCAACCTCGCTTTCAGTCAAGACAAGTACTTTGAAACGACGGATGACGATGCGGAAACCGGGTGCATTCGCAGCGTAGAGCATGCGTACAGCAAGGAGGGGGGGCTCGCGGTCCTCTACGGGAACATCGCCGTAGACGGCTGTATCGTGAAGACCGCCGGAGTGGACGAGTCCATCTGGAAATTCACGGGCCGAGCGCGCGTCTTTGAATCCCAAGACTCCGCCTGCGAGGCCATCCTGGGAGATCAGATCGTCGAAGGCGACATCGTTGTGATTTGCTACGAGGGCCCGAAGGGCGGCCCCGGCATGCAAGAGATGCTTTATCCCACGTCGTATTTGAAGAGTAAGGGACTCGGTAAGAAGTGCGCGCTGCTCACCGATGGACGTTTTTCGGGCGGAACGAGCGGGCTGAGCATCGGCCATGCGTCGCCGGAAGCCGCCGAAGGCGGCGCGATCGCACTGATTCAGGAAGGCGACCCCATTCAAATCGACATTCCAGGTCGCTCCATCCATTTAGACATCTCGGAAGCGGAACTCCAAGAGCGGCGCAGCGCCATGGAGAAGAAGGGCCCCGAGGCTTTCCGGCCTGGACCACGTGATCGTAAGGTGAGCGCTGCCCTGCGCGCCTACGCCGCGATGACGACGAGCGCGGACAAGGGGGCCGTCCGCGACGTTTCACAAATTGAGAGGGGACAGCGATGAGCATTGCGTCCGCCCCTAGCGAGCAATTCAAACGTTGTAGCACCTGCCGCTCACCGATTGCGTACGGGGCGCGCTACTACCGCTGCAGTGTCTCCACCTGTAATCGTCGAGCAACGGCACTGTTCTTCTGCTCTGTCCCTTGCTGGGACGCGCATGTTCCTGATGCCAAACACCGCGACGCCTGGGCCGAGGTCGAAACGGCACCCGATGGACCAGAGCTAGCTGCGACTGAGGAGAGGCCCGTCCGACGAAAAGTGGTTGCTCCGTCCACAGACGCAGAAGGCACGGGAGCGCAAACCCCAGGCGGAGATGCGACCAGAAGGGCCGATCTTCCGCGCGACGTACTCGTCGTGATGAGCAAGGTGAAGTCCTACATCAAGGCGCACTCGGATCTGAGAACCTCAGACAGCGTCAGTGACCCCCTCTCAGAGCACTTGCGGGACGTGTGTGACGCCGCCATCAAAAGCGCCCGAGCCAACGAGCGGGGCACGGTCCTCGCACGGGACATCGCAGCTGCTCTCAGTGGAACCACCGCTTCCGAATAGAACGGCACCAAAATTTGGCGCCGGATAGAAACTCGGCGCCAGAAATGAACTTCGGCGCCGAAATTGAACTCAGCAAGCAGCGAAAGCCGACTTACTTCGAGTGCGGAGGCATCTTCATCTCTTTGAAGATGACATGCTGACGCACTTTGGGGTCGTACTTCTTGAGCTCGAGCTTCCCCTGCTGAAGACGCTTGTTCTTCGTGGTGTAGTAGGTGAAGCCGGTGCCGGCGCTGGATACAAGGCGGATGTTGTCGCGCATGGGACGCGGGGGGTATCACGCGAGATGAGCACCGGCAAGCAATCTTTCGGCCGAACCGGCTGCATTTTGCTTGACGGGGCCGGGACGCCGTGGCTCACTCCTCGCCCCTTTGAGGGACGGAGCGTCAGCGCTCATCCCCAAACCCCGGCGAAACCATGTCAAAACGTACCTTTCAGCCCAGCAACACCAGCCGCCTCAGGACCCACGGCTTCCGTAAGCGCAACAGCACCAAGGGTGGCAAGAAGGTTCTTCAGAACCGGCGCCGCAAGGGACGGGTTCGTCTCGCGGTTACGGCGTATCAGAAGTAGCTCTAGATCTGCTGCGAGGGGTTGAGGAGGCCGGCGCACGGCAGGGCGGATCTGTCCTCCCCCGAAAAGCCTGGAGGCCCCGAAATGAAATACGGTCCTGACAGACGTGTGCGACAGCGCCCGGAATACCAGACGATTCAGAGGACGGGACGTCGGGTTCCCACAGCGCATTTCGTTCTCATTGTCGCGAAGGGTCCCGAGCAGGATCGGGCTTGTCGTCTGGGCATCACCGCGTCCCGAAAGGTCGGAAACTCCGTGCGCCGAAGCCGTCTCAAGCGGCTCGTTCGAGCGGCCTTTCAGGCATCAGGCGGACTGTTGCCCGACGGTTACGATCTGGTTGTGATCTGCAAGAAGGACGATCCTGCGCTTTCTCTTTCCGAGGTGCTTCGACAATGGGAGGAAGCCAAAAAGCGTCTGGAGCGGGCCACAAAGAGCCTCCGGGACCCGCACTTTCGAGAAACTAGCCCTCGCTCCCTGAGATCCACTTCATGAAATGGGTCTCAAAGGTCATCCTTCAGGTACTGCTCGCCCTGATCTGGCTGTACCAGAAGGCGATTTCGCCCCTCCTGGGCCCCAACTGTAGATTTCAGCCCACTTGTTCCGCCTATGCGAAAACCTGCCTCTCGACGCACGGCCCATTGCGCGGTAGCTGGCTCGCGGTGAAGCGCATTGGGCGCTGCCACCCCTTTCACCCTGGCGGTTACGACCCCCCACCTCCGGCGGGCTCCGACAGGACATAACCTCTCCCCCCACCCACTCCCCGGCCAGGCAGTAGCCACCCGGCGGCCACACAGACCGACACAATCTATGGAACGCGGATCCCGTATCCTCGTCTTTCTCGTACTCTTTGGCGCCCTCTACTTCGTCTTCAATCGAGGCGAGAGCGACACTCAAGTACAGAAGATCAAACCCACCACGATTCGACTCCCGGAAGGGGAGCGCGCCGCCCCCGTTTTCTGTGATCTTTGGACGGACGAGTTCCACGCGCAAGTGAGTTCGCGCGGCGCTGTACTCACGAGCTTTCAACCCCTGACGGCCAAGTACAAAAAGGAGGGCAAGACCCTAGAGCTCGTGACCACTCCCGATCACGCTCACCTGAGTCCTCTCCACACGGGGTTTCGCAGCGCCGCTGACGAAAAAGGAGAGCGGGATTGGCTCGTCACCTCCGACGTTCAGGACTTTGACATCACAGAGCAGTCCGCACGCTCCTGCACGCTCACCTACGAAGATGAGCGTGTCCGGATCCAGAAGACATTCTCTGCCGGGGTCTCACCCTACGCTCTCGATCTGAAGACAAGCATCAGCAACAAAAGCGATATTACGCGGCCTTACGCGCTGTCTGTCGGCATCGGCTCCTATCTCAAGGACGCCGAAGTCGAGAGCCAGATGTTCCGTATGAATCCCCTGATGACGCATGTCGAGTGTTTGCAACGCAACGGCGACGTCATGCGCGATCGGGTCGAGGATTTCGAGCCCGATGATTTTGAAGACCAGGAGCGCTTTCGCAAGAACAGCATCAACCCCGGTGATTGGTCCGAGCCGACAGGCGCCGCCTCCATCGCGGCAGTCTCGAACGCCTACTTCACACAAGCCGTTGCTCATGACGATGGCCCTCTGGCTCCGGCTTGCTTGCTTCGGATCGAAGGGAGATGGCACACGGATCGCTTCGCCAACAAGAAGAGCGACCCTGATTCAGGCGCTATCTACCAAGCTCGCCTTGCCTACGAAGCGCGGGATTTGGGCGCGCAGAAATCTGAGTCCTTCGCCTTCAAAGTATTCTTGGGACCCAAAGAGCGAAAGGCCCTCGCTCAGGCGGGAGAGCGCTTCGAGCCCTTGATCGATTTGGGTTTCTTCTCCGCCATCGCCAAGGTGCTCGTCGGGTACCTGCTCTGGCTCTATCAGCTCGTTCCCAGCTGGGGAGTGGCCATCGTCCTGCTCACGATCACAGCGCGTATGCTGCTGTTTCCGCTCACCTGGCCCTCGATCAAGAACATGATCCACATGCGGGAACTCAAGCCCGAAATGGACCAGCTGAACGAGAAATTCAAGGACGACCCCCAGGCCAAGGGTCTCGCGCAAATGGAGCTTTGGAAGAAGCACGGCGTGAACCCCATGAAGGGTTGCCTGCCGCAGCTCTTGAGCATGCCCGTGTGGTTTGCGCTCTATACCACCTTACAAACGGCTGTAGAACTCTACAACATTCCCTTTTTGTGGTTCCCGGATTTATCAGAGCCTGACCCCTTCTACGCCCTCCCTTTCGTCATCGGGGCTGTTTTCTTTGCGCAGCAAAAGCTCATGCCCATGCAGGGCGACCCTGCCCAACAGAAGATGATGCTGTACTTCATGCCCGTGATGTTCACGGTGTTCATGCTGTTTCTACCGGCGGGTCTGGGCGTCTACATGTTTACGAACAGCTTGCTCGGCATCGCCCAGCAGCAAGTGGTCGAGCGCCACGCAAAACACACGCTCGAAGAACGGAGGAGCCGCGTAGAGGTCGTAGAAACGACAGGCTCCTCAAAGAAAAAGAACAAGCGGAGCTGAGGTCAGGATTTTGGTTTACATCCTGAATGATGCTCTGAAATGAAAAAGCAGGTTATCAATGACCGAACAAGAACTAGGTGAAAACAGTGTTGATGGTGAGGCCGCACCCGGCGCAGGGCGCGACGGTCAACCACGACGGCGTAACGGTGCACCTCCCCAGGGTGAGATCATCGAGCCGCCGGATGAAAAGAGCGCTATGGCTCTTGAATTCGTGACTCATGTCATCGAAGACATGGAGATCGACTGCGAAGTACAACTGCGCCGTCCCGGTGCAGACAGTCCCGACGAAATCAGTATCGAGATTGTGGGCCGAGACAGCGGTCGCATCATCGGCAAGAAAGGCCAAGTCCTTCAGGCCCTTCAGTTTTTGACCCATCGAGTCGTCAACCGCCCCGGTGAAGAGAAGCGTCACATTCTGGTCGACGCCGAAGGTTACCGGAGTCGCCGCGACACCAATTTGGCGTCGATGGCGCGGAAGCTGGGCAAGCAAGCCGTTGAACTGGGTAAGATCATTACCTTTGAGCCGATGAACCCCAGGGACCGACGGGTCGTGCATATGGCTCTGGCCAAATTCGAGGGCGTCATCACCAAGAGTGACGGCGAAGGAGACGACCGGCGGGTCCAAATCATCCCCGTCAGAAGGTAAAATCGTTCTTCCCCGTACGGGGAAGAACTCCGGGCCTAGCCCCGTATACCTTGCGGGACTCCCCCTTTGCCGCGAGACTTTCCTCATGCATCCTATGCCTATGCCTACATTCCAAAGGTTTGCCGCTTTGTCCGTCCTGCTTTCCGTCGCCACAACCTCCGTCGCTTGCGGTCCCCGCGCCGTCAGAGATGAAGATGTCGCTGGTCTCGACACGGACGCGATGGGGACGGGCCTTGACCGGAGAGATCTGCAAAAGCTCCTGGCTGAAAACATGACCGCGATGGAAAGTTCGGCCGTGATCAAGCGCTGGGAGTCCGAGAACACTCCTCAGCTAGCGGTGCTCCCCTTTCGCAACGAAACGAGCGAGCACATCGATAGCGCTCTCGACGCACTCATCAGTGATATCGAGACGACCCTGATCAACGCAGGCCACGTCAGCGTCATTAGCCTGGAGAACCAGAACTCTCTCATCGCGGAGATCAAGCGTCAGCAAGGCGATGCCTTTGATCAGGGCCAGGCCGCAGCCGTCGGACGACAGCTCGGCGTCAAATACATCGTGACGGGGAAGGTCTTCTCCACCGATGAAAAGATGAAGGGCGAGAGGCGCGTCCAGTACTACCTGTTCATGCAGGTGCTCGCCGTAGAAACAGGGCAGATCTTGTTCCAGAACAAGGCCGCTCTGACCAAGGCGATCCTCTAACACCCCTTCGGCGCTGGCTTGGCTCCCCGCGCCGTCACTTCCCCTGCTCATGGCCGCTGGTCTCCGCTTTTTTCGTCTTCACACCCCTCGGCCACTGGTTTGGCTGTGTGTGATTGCGCTCGCTCTGCTCAGCGGCTGCGCAGGACATTCCAAAAAGACAGAGCTTGCGCGGACTGCTCTCGACGCCAATCAGCCGGAGAAGGCCCGTGAGCTTCTCAACAAGGCCCTCGACGTCAAATCCGCAAAGGAGCTCCCGACCAAGGAGAAGAAGGGCTCGGCCGTGCTCGTCCTCGACCGGAGCATGGTCTCCGCTCAGCTCGAAGACTACGAACTCTCCAGTCAAGACCTACAGTACGCAGACAAAGCCGTCGAAATGCTCGACCTATCGCGCACCAAAGTCGACGACATCGGAAGGTATCTGTTTTCTGATGATGTCGGACCGTACCGCGGATCTCCCTACGAGAAGGTGATGATCAACACCATGAACATGGTGAATTACCTCGCGCGGCATGATCTCAACGGCGCAAAAATTGAAGCCCGCCGGCTTTCGATCATGCAGAAGTACCTGCGCGATTCAAAGAGCCCGGCCGAAGCCGCCAACGCCGTCGGCGCGTACCTCGCCGGATTTACTTTTGAACGCGACGGAAGAGCGGACATCGCCCTTCGCTACTACGACGAAACGCTTGAGTATGGGGAGTTTCAAAGTCTGGTGGAGCCCATCGTCCGCCTGAGTCAGAAAAGCCCCTATCGGACCGAGCGCTTACGAAAATTCCTGGAAAAACACGCGGTCAAAACGACCTCAGGAGAAGGCGCGAAACCCGCGCCCACCAGTGACGAGCCGGCAGAAGCACCCGCCGAGACTCCGGAGGCAGGCGGGCCTCTGAATCTGTCTCCTCCCGATCCCAACGAACCCGGGGACGTGCTCGTCATCATCAGCTACGGCCGCGTGCCTGCGAAGATCCCCAAACGCATCCCCATCGGGCTCGCACTCACCTACGCCACGCTCTTCATGACAGGTCCAAACCAAGCCACGGCCAATCGGCTCGCCGCTCAGGGGCTCGTCACTTGGATCAACTATCCGGAGCTCGACGAAACAAGGCGAAGGCTCCTGGTCCCTACGTTGCACGTGGACGGCAAGGCCATGCAGCTCGATGGACTTGCGGCTCTCGACCTCGCCGCACGTCAAGCGTACGACAAAGAGCGGGGAGCGATCGTTGCCTCGGCCATCACGCGCATGATCACCCGCGTCGTGGCCGGTGAGACCGCAGGTGCGGCTGCCCGCGGCGCCTCCAACGACAATGTCATCGGCGCCCTCGTGAGCCTCGGCACTCAGGCGGCCCTGACCGCCGCCGACACCCCCGATACCCGGAGCTGGGCGACTCTCCCGGCGCGCATCGTGGCCAGCCGGCTGCGCCTTCCACCAGGCAACCATGAAATCGTGGTCTCAGCGCAAGGAACGCAGAAAGACGTCAAATTCAACCTCCCGCCCGGCGGGTATCACACCGTGGTTTTGACGGTACTTCGCTAACTAGAGTCAGGTCTGGGCCCTTCTTTTGTGGATCCTGGCTTTTCGTGGATCCTGGCCAGCTCCGACTCCGTGAGCTAGGTTCCGCCCCCCTTTGGAACCCGACGACCAAGCGCGCACGCTCCGGGGGAGAGTTTCAGCCGCCCGCGCTCTTTTCTCAGCAGGCGCAACCAAGAGACTTGAACATGAAGCCTGAAATCCATCCCAACTACACGCCCGCCGTCTTCATCGATGGAGAAAACGAGATCATCACGCGCTCCACGCTGAGCAGCAAGGAGAAGCGGGAGATCGATGGCGTCGAGCACAACGTGATCAACGTTGACATCTCCGCGTACACGCACCCCTTCTACACGGGCAAGCAGCGTCTGGTGGATACCGCCGGTCGTGTCGAGCGCTTCAAGCAGCGCTTTGCCAAAAAGAAGAAGTAACCGGCCAGGGGCGCCGTCGACACCCGCTACCTCACCGTCACGCTACTTCACCGTCACTACGGGGTCGTTGATGGTGAAGCATTCAGCCTCAGAAACGAGGTAGCGTACCGTGTTGTACCAAAACTGCGCCACCTGATAAGTCGTCACGGGTGAAACGTCCGAGCAGGAGATGTTGGACTCGCATCCTAGAGTCGACGCCTGATTCCAGAGGTTTGGGTAAGACACCCAGTCGTCGTGGAAGAGGAAGATCCGGCCTGCGCCGTAGGGTGCAGTCATTCCCAAGGTCTTGCCGTTTTCCTGCGCAACCAAATCTCCGGTGCCGTAGATCGAGCGCCCCTGAAAGGCACCGACGGCCGTCACCTCGAAGGAAATGGGATGTTCGGGCAACCACCCGCCCTGCTGGTGGCTGGTTCCGAGACAATAACCGCACTCACTGACGTTGAGCGCGGTGTCGCCCATCCCCGAGGCGCCAGAAAAATTCAAACCCGAAAAAGAAATGAGTTCGTTGGTGGGCAGCACCTCGTGACCGCTCCCTCCGTGCCCAGAAAGCGCCACAACGGCTCCTCCCCCCGAAACCCAGCTCTTGATGAGGGCGATCTCACCCGATCCCCAAGACCAACCCGCCAAGTTTTGAAGCAAGAGAAGATCAAACTCAGCCAAAAACTCCGCGCTAAGCAGCGGCTTTTCAATGAAATGCTTGGCGCTTGCACTCGTCTCGTCGTTGAACCATTGAACCATGCCGTCCAAACCTGCGGCGCCAGGAACGGCCCCTTCTTGTTGAACGGTTCCAAAGCTGGCAACGGTGAGACACTTCTCCTTTGCGACGCCTTGAGATCCGCCCAGACCCTGGCTCTCTTCGGGGGCAAGGATGGGATCCGGATCAGAAAG
>CAYMQT010000155.1:0-1742 GCA_964392575.1 uncultured Polyangiaceae bacterium | reverse complement strand
TCCCGTCGTCATCGAAGTCTCCCCCCTCATCACCATCTCGGGATTGCGAGTCGCTGCTCTCTTCCCCGCCCTCTCCCGAAGCACTGGCCGCACAACCGGACACACCGATCAAAAAAAGGCCCAAACCCGCCGTCAAAGCGGCGCACGTACGGCGACGAAAGGGTGTCATGATAAAGAAAGAGCCGCCGCATGGGCGACGAGCAAGAAGAGGGCGCGAGCAAGAAGAGCAGCGGCGGCGCAAGAAGTAGGATCAGGGGCGCTCCGCTCTGCTCAATCTGAAGCCAGAAAGAGCAGGGCGCAAAGAAAGGGCGCAAGTGCTTAGATCTAAGCACTAATTTCTGATCTGGACCGTCCAGGTCACTTCACGATGCCGGTCATCACGATGCCGGTCACTCACGATGCCGGTCACTCACGATGCCGGTCACTTTACGATGCCGGGAACGTGAACCTCGAAGCACTCTCTGTCTCCACCAGCCCACTTGATGCTGTTGTACCAGAATTGCGCTGAAGAGTACTTCTCTGCAGGACCTTCACCATAACACTGATTGTTGGGGTCAACGTGACAAGACTCTGAGCCGGGGATATTCTCACCGGTCCACTGGCTGTTGTAGGTCACCCATTCATCGTGGAACATGAAGACCCGACCTTCGCCCAGCGCCTTGGTCGCTCCGTACACACCATCGGCGCCCTGAGCGACGATTTCTCCATCACCTGCCGTGACCGACCGCCCGTGGAACGCACCCACCTGCGTCAAGTTGGCCGCGATGGGATGTGTGGTCCAACCTGCCTGAGGCACGGAGTTGCCGTAACAATAAGCGCACGCTCCTGAAGCCGTACCCGACGTGTCACTGTTTGCGACATAGGACATCCCGCTAGCGGCAAGCAGCGCGTTGACGTTGTTCATCTCTGAACCATTGGCGCTATAACCGTTGAGGCTGATCACGCCGCCACCTGCTAAAATCCAAGCGTTGAATGCCGCGATTTCAGCTTCCGAAAAGGCCGGCCAAGCACTGAGATCTTGAAGAATGATCACGTCGTAGTTGGCTAGAGATGCTTCATCGATGACCGGCTTGGCCGCAAAGTAGTCCGCATCACCTGTGCTGTTGGCGTTCAGCCAAGCCGTGATGGCGTCGGTCCCGTCCATCCCTGGAACCGCCCCGTAAGTGCCAAGCGCACCCCAAGTGGTGATCTTGATACACACGCAGACTTCCATGCCTGTGATGGGATTAATCTTACATTCTGTCTTGCTGGCGTCACCGTCACCATCGCCGTCTCCAAGAATGAGTCCCCCCTCACCGTCACCATCACCGTCGCCGCTGGATTTCGAGCCGTCGCCGTCACCGCCGTCGCTATCCGAACTACCGGCGTCTGCGCCACCACCCGGAGCGGTACATGCAACGAGCGCCACACTGGCAGACAAGAAGGAGGAGAGAAGGGAAGAACGAAAGAGAAAAGAATGCTTCATGCTAGTGAGTCTTTCAGATGAATGGCTCGGGGCGAGTTATTTTTGAAAGGGAGAAGGGGTGGAGGGGGTATTGTGGAAGCCCTTTCGGACGTGTGCAACTTGAGTGGAATTTCTGGCTGGATTTTTCGCTTCCAGAAGGGAAGCCCAGCGCAGGGATCCTTATCTAACCCGTTGAGGGAGCGGCGCTCACTCCGTCGTCGCTCAGCCGCAGCGCTCACTCGGAGCCGCAGCGCTCACTCGGAGCCGCAGCGCTCACTCGGAGCCGCAGCGCTCACTC
>CAYMQT010000154.1:0-11240 GCA_964392575.1 uncultured Polyangiaceae bacterium | reverse complement strand
CCCCGGGTCAATTCTTCAATCTTGGGGTACGGATCAACGACGAGCTCATTCGACGCTCCTACTCGATTGCGTCCGAGCCGGGTCAGCCTGCAGAATTCTTCCTCAGTCGAGTGAGTGGCGGCGCCCTGACGGAAAAACTCTTCGAACTCAAGGAGGGCGACAAGCTTCTCTGCGATCTCACTCCGATGGGCTTCTTTGTGCAGAGAGAAATGCCGACGGTGCGCGCAGCCTGGCTTGTGGCCACCGGAACGGGACTCGGTCCCTACATCTCGATGCTGCGGGAAGGCAGCATGTTGGCGCAGTTTGCGCGCGTCGTCGTCGTCCACGGGGTCAGGGAGCCGTATCAGTTGGCCTACGCGGATGAGCTTCGGCAGTTTGACGAAAACTTCCCCAAACTGACTTACGTGCCTGTCCTGAGCGGGACATTCGCAGAGGATGCCGGCTCGACTTTCGCCGACGCGCTCAAGGGACGCATCACCACCGTGTTTGAAAACGGAACGCTCGAAGCGCGCGCCGAGCCGTTTCAGGATGACAGTCACATGCTTCTTTGCGGCAATCCACAGATGATCACGGACATGTCGGCACTCATGAAAGCCCGCGGCTATGAAAAGCACCGCCGACGGACGCCAGGGCACTTCAACTTTGAAAAATACTGGCAGTAGTTCTACAGTACCGGCTCAAAAATGAGCCGGTACTCAAAAAGCAAGGTCCGCTCATGAACTCTAGACAACCCCTCACCCTCTCCGCCGTTCTTTTGAGTTCATGGGTCGTGGGTGCTTGCTCCACAAAACCCGATTCTGAGGAGCGAAACCAGGGGACTCCCTCATCAGGGGGCGCGGGTGAAAACTCCGGCGGCAGCAGCACGGGGGGGACGGCTCCGAACGGAGAGGGCGGAGAGGGCGAAAATGCAAGCGGCGGCTCAAATCCAGGCGCGAGCATCTCCTGCGCAACCATTGATGAGCTAGCCGCCATTGGTGAATGGGAGATGGAGCAGCAGGTACTGTCACCGTTACTCTTTGGCGAGGGAGACGACCCCTCGGAAGAGGCCTCCTGCGAGATTCTCAACCCAGAACGAGGTTTTTTTTCATTCGTCGATTTACGCGGCTCGCCCAACCTCGCCGGAGTGCGTGCCTCGGGCAAAACGTTGATCTACGGAAAGATCCTGCTGGAGGATTACCGCGAGCAAGATCTCGACCCTGCACTACTCACGCAGCTGGAGAGCGCCTTCGAAAGCATACGCGCAGCCGGGCTCAAAGTGCTCCCACGCTTTTATTACGCGGACGATGGCACATCACCCGATGCGTCGCTGAGCCAAGTGCTCACTCACATTTCACAGCTCACCCCACTCCTCACACAAAACTCCGACGTGATCGCGGCGCTCCATGCCGGGTTCGTCGGAGCATGGGGTGAATGGCACGCCTCGACGAACAATCTCACTGAGCCCAGCGCTCGCAAGCAAATCCTCGATGCTCTCCTGGCCGCGCTCCCCGCTGATCGGATGGTCCTCGCGCGGCGTCCCTCCCATAAAGAAGCAGCCTATGGCGGCCCGCTCACCATCGACTCCGCCTTCCAAGAGAGTTCCCTCGCGCGGGTAGGGCATCTCAATGATTGTTTTCTCGCCAGCGACACCGACATGGGGACATACCAACTAGCTGGCGAAAAAGACTACGCCCTCCTCGACTCAGCCTTCGTTGCCGTCGGTGGTGAAACTTGCGCGGTCAACCCCCCGCGGAGCGAGTGTGCGAGCGGGCTCGCTGAGCTTGCGCTTCATCACTTTAGCTTTCTCAATGCAGATTATCATGCGGCGGTCCTGAGCAGTTGGGAAAGCGATGGCTGTTTCGATCAGATCGCCTGCAGGTTGGGTTACCGGTTGCTCCTCACGAGCATTGAAGTGCAGAAAAGGGCTCGCGCCGGTGAGGACTTGGTCGTACGGATACGCCTCACGAACGACGGTTTCGGGCGTGTCTACAATCCGCGACCGCTCTCTATTTCCCTGCTTGGTTCCACTGAGGTCTCCCTCCCAGCAGTTTCCCTCGCAACGCCCATCGACGTGAGAATGATCGGCCCAGGGCAAGACGCCACCTTCTGTGTGTCGCTCTCCTTGCCAGTTTCCCTCACTCCTGGAACGTACGCCGTCGGAATCAAGCTCGCAGATCCGGCCGCCACCCTAGCCGAGGATCCGAGGTACGCGCTCCGCTTGGCCAATGCCCCCTGGAACGCAGATCTCGGGATCAACGAGACGGCGATCACCATCGAACTTTACGACTGACTTCGCCAATGCCATCGATGCGGATGCCCCGGGTCTCGAGCTCGGCAGCGAGATCGAGGCGCCGAGGGCGCGCGCTCCGCGAGCGTTGACGCATCCTCCACAAAAGGCAAGATGGTGGGCCCCTCGGATGAACAACGACCCGGCCAAGATGCAGCGCTTCGCGCAATTTGCCGTCGACCAGATGGCCGACGCCGTTTACTGCGTCGAAGAAGACGCTCGCATCATCTACGTGAACGACGCCGCCACTCAAATGCTCGGCTACACGCGCGAAGAGTTCTTGCACATGCGCATTTACGAGCTCAACGCCGACCTCGACGCGTCGAAATGGCCGGCAATCTGGGGTTTGCTCCAAAAGGCCAGCAAGCGAACCTTCGAGGCACGGCATCGCGCGAAGGACGGTCAACTCGTCCACGTGGAGATTTCCGCGAATCTGCTCTTGTTCGAGGGGACCGAGTACAGCTGTGCCTTCGCTCGGAACATCGCCGAACGGCGCCAGCTGGAGCAGCGCCTACGCCAGAGCGAAAAGATGGAGGCCATCGGACAGCTCGCGGGCGGCGTCGCGCATGACTTCAACAATCAGCTCACGGGCGTAAGCGGCTATGTGGATCTGATCCTCGACAAAGTGCGCGGCGATGCCGATTCTGAACAGTTCGTCGAACAGATTCAGCTCGCCGTCCGGCGCGCATCTAGCTTGACGCAGCAACTTCTCACCTTCTCCCGCTACGACAACCATCTGTCCGAGGTCGTCGATCTGCACGAGCTCATCGCCGAAGCGATCGGCATTCTGGAGCGCAGCATCGACAAGAAGATCAGGATTGCCGGGCGCCTCGAAGCGACGAATCCCGCCGTGGAGGGCGATTCTTCCCGCCTGCAGAGCGCCATCCTCAATCTGGCCCTGAACGCCAGGGACGCGATGCCGCGCGGGGGCGTACTGACGTTCTCGAGCGAAAACCTCGTTTTGGACGCCGAGTTCTGTCGCCGCCAAGCGCTCCCCGTCGAACCCGGGGCCTACGTCATGCTCAGCGTCGCCGACGGCGGCGAGGGGATCGCCAACGAGCTGCGCGATCGGATCTTCGAGCCATTCTTCACGACCAAAGACCACGGACAGGGGACGGGCCTCGGCCTGGCCGCCGTGTACGGAGCCGTGAAGAGCCACAAAGGTACAATCAGCGTGTATTCGGAGGTCGGCAAAGGCACGGAGATGCGACTCTACCTACCTTCGTCCCAGAGGGGCGCGCAGAAGATCGGTGTGCCGGCGCCTTCGGTGTCACGGCTACCGCAGAAGGTTCATATCCTGGTCGTAGAAGACGAGGAAGCGATCCGAAAGGTCACGATGCTGACGCTAGAGAGCCTTGGGTGCGAAGTCACCGCCTTCGAAAACGGCGCACGAGCCGTGGATTTCTATGCAGGCGCCTGGACCAGCATCGATTTGATCCTGCTCGACATGTGCATGCCCGTCATGGACGGCACCGAAGCATTCCATGCTATCCGCAAAATCAACCCGAATGCCAAGGTGCTGCTGGCCTCAGGGTACAGTCTGGCAGGAGACGCTCAGGCGCTGCTGCATGCGGGAGCGAAGGGCTTCGTGCAGAAGCCCTATCGGAAGGCAGTCCTGGCCGAAAAGCTCGCCCAAGTGCTCGAGTTCGCGGAATGATTTTCGCTCAGCAGCTCGATTTCGGATTACGTTGGGTCTTGGCAAAAGATTCAGCCTCCCTGGCTTTGCTCATCGCGTCGCCCGACCTCGCGTGCCGCGCTTCCTCTTGGTGGAAGGAGCCGGCTGCTTGGTTCCCGCGATCCGGATGAAGTCCGCAATGAAATCGACCTTCGTGTCACCGGCGCGAACACCTAAAAAGATCTGCTTGGGGATGCCCCGCTTGCCCAATCGCACGGGCACGATGCCAAGCTCTCCTCGATACTCCGCCACCAGCCAGGCCGGCAACGCCGCAACGCCGCGACTGCAAGCCACCATCTGCAGCATGATGTCCGTCGTTTCGATGACTTTGTGCCGCTTGGGAACGGCTCCAGCGGGTAAGAGAAACTGGCTGTAGACATCGAGGCGCTCGATCTCGACCGGGTACGTAATGAGGGTTTCCCCTTCGAGTTCCGCCGGGACGACGTACGCGCGACCTGCGAAGCGGTGCTGCTCGCTGACGACCAAAACCTGCTCGTAGTCGAACACGGGCACGAACTCGAGGCCACGGCGCCGCAGCGGATCGGGGGTGACGAGCATGTCGATTTCGTGGTTGAAAAGCGCGCCAATGCCACCGAACTGAAACTTCTGCCGGACATCGAGGTCGACATCCGGCCAGCCGCGCAGGAAAGGCTCCACTACTTGGAGCAGCCAGCGGTAGCACGGATGGCATTCCATCCCGATGCGCAGTGTGCCGCGCTCTCCGCGCGCAAACTGATCGACCACACGCTCGGCATGCTCTAGTTGGGGGACGAGCCGCTGTGCGAGCGAGAGCAAGTAGCTCCCAGCGGGTGTCAGCCGCAAACCCCGCCCCTCCCTTTGCCAGATCGCCGTCCCGAACTGCTGCTCCATACGCTTGACCGTATGGCTCAGCGCGGACTGCGTGAGCCCCAGGCTCTTGGCTGCGGCGGTCAGTGAGCCTCGCTGGGCTACCTCGCGCAAGAGGCTCAGGTGAATGCGTTCGAGGCGACTCAGCATCGATGACTCCAGTTCATGATTCCATGATTAATTACCATTATTATTCATGGTTTCGAGCGTCTATGGTCACTGCTCGAAAGACAAGGATCCAGATGGCACGTACTCACAACCTAGGTTTTCCCCGTATTGGCGCGCACCGCGAACTGAAGTTCGCGCAGGAGAAACATTGGAAGGCCACCCTGAGCCACACCGACCTCGAGGCGCTGGGCGCCGAGCTGCGGCGACAGAATTGGCAAAGACAGGCGAGCCTCGATTTCGTGCCTGTGGGCGACTTTTCCTTCTACGATCAAGTGCTCGACACGAGCTTTCTCCTGGGCAACGTGCCAGCGCGCGCCCGCGCCGGGGCGGGGGAGCCGCTCGACGCATACTTCCGCGTTGCGCGTGGACGCGCTGCGAGTGACACGGACGGCGGTGTGGCTGCTGGCGAGATGACCAAGTGGTTCGACACCAACTACCACTACATCGTCCCCGAGCTCTCGTCGCAGACGACGTTCCGACTCGACGCGAGTCGGCTCCTCGCGCAGCTCGACGAGGCGCGCAGGGCCGGCGTGCCGGCCAAGCCGGTCGTCATCGGTCCTGTCACCTACCTCTGGCTGGGCAAGACGAAGGACGGTTCGGATCGACTTTCGCTTCTGCCGAAGCTCCTGCCCGTGTACCGCGAGCTGCTCACGAGCTTGGGGCACGAAGGGGTCGAATGGATTCAGATCGACGAGCCAGCCCTGGTGACCGAGCTCCCTCCGAGCTGGCAAGAGGCCTATCGCACGGCGTACGAAGTCCTCGGGGGCGCGAGCAGCAAGCTCTTGCTCACGACCTATTTCGGACGTCTCGGAGAAAATTTGAAGCTCGCGGCGTCGCTTCCCGTGGATGGTATCCACCTCGACGCAGTGAGCGCCAAGAGCGAGGTCGAGGCACTCCTCGCGGCCCTTCCCGACGACAAGGTTCTGTCTTTGGGTGTGATCAGCGGGCGCAACATCTGGAAGTCGGATCTCGGCAAGGCCCTCGACTACCTCGAACCAATCGAGAAAAAGCTCGGTGATCGCCTGTGGATCGCGCCGTCCTGCTCGCTTTTGCACGTCCCGGTCGACCTCTCGAACGAAACGAAGCTCGACACAGAGCTCCGCTCCTGGCTGGCCTTCGCTCAGCAGAAGCTCGAAGAACTCAGCGTGCTCGGAACCGCGCTGAATCAGGGCCGAGGTGCGGTGAGAGACGCCCTCTTCGAGAACGCCAAGTCGCTCGAGAGCCGTCGCACCGGAGAGCGCGTGAACAATCCTAAAGTCCAAACCGCAGTGAAAGAGCTGTCAGCGCGGATGGGAGAGCGCAAGTCGCCGTATGCGAAGCGCGCGGCCTTGCAGCAGCAAGCGTTCCAGCTGCCGAAGTTCCCCACGACCACCATTGGATCCTTTCCGCAGACCCCGGAGATTCGCAAGGCTCGTAGTGACTATCGCGCTGGCAAGCTCGAGCAGGCTCAATACGAAGCGCGCATGCGCGAGGAGATCGGGCTCGCCGTGCGAGAGCAGGAGAAGCTTGGGCTGGACGTCTTGGTCCATGGCGAGGCCGAGCGCAATGATATGGTCGAGTACTTCGGCGAGCAACTCGACGGCTACGCCTTCAGCGAGCTCGGATGGGTGCAGTCCTACGGATCGCGCTGCGTGAAACCGCCCATCCTATTCGGCGACCTCAGCCGTCCGAGGCCCATGACGGTCGACTGGATTCGCTATGCCCAGTCGCTGACCAAAAAGCCCATGAAGGGTATGCTCACGGGCCCCGTCACCATCTTAAACTGGTCGTTCGTGCGAGACGATCAGCCTCGCTCGGTGTCCTGCTACCAGCTCGCGCTGGCCATTCGCGAAGAAGTCCTGGACCTAGAGCGCGCTGGCGTCCGCATCATTCAGATCGATGAAGCCGCGCTGCGCGAAGGCCTGCCGCTGCGCCGCTCTGAGTGGCAAGAATACCTGAGGTGGACGGTGGATGCGTTCCGCATCACGGCCAACGGCGTCACGGACGAGACGCAGATCCACACGCACATGTGCTACTCGGAGTTCAACGATATCATCGAGTCGATCGCAGCGATGGACGCCGACGTCATCACGATCGAGACCTCGCGCTCGGACATGGAGCTGCTGGATGCCTTCGATCGCTTCCAGTATCCGAATGGCATCGGACCAGGCGTCTACGATATTCATTCGCCGAACGTACCGAATGAGCAGCAAATCGTGGACCTCATGACCAAAGCCGCCAGCAAGATCCCCGCCCAAAACCTGTGGGTGAATCCCGACTGCGGCCTGAAGACGCGTGGCTGGGCCGAAGTGCGGCCAGCACTTGGGAACATGGTGAGCGCCGCCAAGAGGCTGCGGCTAGAGTTCGTCTGAGTGCGCCGCCCTCTAAGAGCGCAGCCTATTCCGACCGAAGCGCGGTCAAAATGGCGTCGACGTTCTTCTTGGCGTCGCCGAACAGCATGTCGTTGTTCTCTTTGAAGAAGAGGGGATTGTCTACTCCCGCGTAGCCGCTGCCCATCGAGCGCTTCATGACGATGGTTTGTTTGGCCTTCCAGCACTCGATCACGGGCATGCCGTAAATGGGGCTCGACGGGTCGTCGAGCGCGCCCGGATTGACGATGTCGTTGGCACCGATCACCATGACCACGTCCGTTTGGGGCATGTCGTCGTTGATCTCTTCCATCTCAAGCACGATGTCGTAGGGGACTTTCGCTTCCGCCAAGAGGACGTTCATGTGACCGGGCAAACGCCCGGCCACCGGGTGAATGGCGAAGCGCACCTCGATGCCCTTGTCCCGCAGGACCTTGACGACCTCATACAGCGGGTACTGAGCCTGAGCGACAGCCATGCCGTAGCCGGGGATGAACACGACGCTCGCGGCCTCTTTCAGGATCGAAGCCGTCTCTTCAGCATCGACCGAGGTAACTGGTCCCTGTTCTTCGGCGGACGCCTTTGCACCTGAGCCCGCGGTCGCCCCAAAACTCCCGAAAATCACGTTGAAGAAGGAGCGGTTCATGGCCGCGCACATGATGTAACTCAGAATGGCTCCGCTTGAACCCACGAGCGCACCAGTGATGATCAGCAAATCATTTTCCAGCATGAAACCGGCGGCCGCCGCAGCCCAACCGGAGTACGAATTCAGCATGGAGACGACGACGGGCATATCCGCGCCGCCGATGGCCATCACCATCAGGATCCCGAACACGCTCGCGATGCCCGTCATGATGAGGAGACTCTGAAGACCTCCATGATCCGCTTGTCCGGCAAACTCGTAACCGAAATACGCGGAAACGCAGATCATGGCGATGTTCCAGAAGTTTCGGCCCGGAAGGGAAAGCGCCTTGGATCCGATCAAACCCTTGAGCTTTCCGAAGGCAACGACCGAGCCCGTGAAGGTCACCGCGCCGATGAAGATCCCGACAAAGACTTCGACCTCATGAATGAGGTGGGCGGCGCCCGTGAGGTGATTTTTCGGATCGAGATAGCTCGCGTAGCCCACGAGCACCGCCGAAGCGCCGACAAACGAATGCAGAATCGCCACCAGCTCCGGCATGCTCGTCATGGCCACTCGGGCCGCCAGTACGGCTCCGATCAGCCCACCGACCGCCACGACGGGAAGGAGCACCTGGTAGGCGGAGCCGTCCGCGTCCGCGGACAAAATCGAATTCAAAGCCGTAACGAGGATGGCAAGGGCCATGCCCAAGATGCCGTAGATGTTTCCGCGACGCGCCGTCTCTTGAGAGCTGAGTCCGCCCAGGCTCAAGATGAAAAGGATACCGGCGAACAGGTAAGCGACTGTAGTGAGAGTAGGAGACATAGTTGACTTTCAGTCCTAAGAGCCGCGCCTTACTTGGAGAACATCTTCAGCATGCGCTGAGTCACCAAGAAGCCTCCGGAAATGTTGATCGTGGCGAGAAGAACCGCTGCCGCCCCGAGCAAGGTCACCGGACTCGAAACAGGACCGGCGATTTGCAGCATGCCGCCCACGATGATGATGCCGCTGATGGCGTTGGTCACGCTCATCAGAGGCGTATGGAGAGCAGCCGTCACATTCCAGACCACTTGCCAGCCGACGAAGCACGAAAGGACGAAGACCGTGAGGTGCGCCACAAACTCAGGAGGAGCCACCGCCCCAAGCAGGCCCAAGGCCAAAAACAGTCCCACGAGGACCAAAGCGCTGGCGCGGGACTTTCTTCGCTTCTCCGCTTCGGGATCCTTTGTCACTTTCTGAAGCTCTTTTGCCTCAGTCTTCTTCACTTCCACGGGATGCGCGGCGGGCGGAGCCGGCCACAGGATCTCTCCCTGGTGCGTGATGATGGACCCGCGAATCACTTCGTCTTCAAGATTGACGTTGTACTTTTCCGCGCCTCCGAGATCGCTCAGGAAGTGAACCAGGTTCATGCCGTACAGCTGACTCGCGGTCGGTGCCATGCGACTCGGCAAATCCGTGTAGCCGACGACGCTCACTCCGTTTTCCGTCACGTGAAGCTCGCCAGGCTTCGTCAGTTCACAGTTGCCGCCGGCTTCCGCCGCCAAGTCCACGATGACGCTGCCGGGCTTCATCAGGCCCACCATGTCACGCAAGATGAGCTTGGGTGCGGGCCTGCCGGGGATGAGGGCCGTCGTGACGATGATGTCGACTTCGCGTGCCTGCTGACGAAAAAGGTCCATCTCGGCCTTGATGAACTCTTCACTCATGACCTTGGCGTATCCGCCCACGCCGGTGCCGTCTTCTTCAAAAGCAAGCTCAAGGAACTCCGCGCCCATGGACGCCACCTGCTCCTTGACTGCCGGTCGAGTGTCGAAAGCCCGGACAATCGCGCCCAGGGAGCGGGCGGCACCGATAGCCGCAAGACCGGCAACACCTGCGCCGATCACCATCACCTTGGCGGGCGGAACCTTTCCGGCCGCTGTCATTTGTCCGGTGAAGAAACGCCCAAACAAGTTGGCCGCTTCGACGATCGCTCGGTAGCCCGCGATGTTGGCCATGGAAGAAAGCGCGTCTAACTTTTGCGCTCGGCTGATGCGCGGCACACAGGCCATGCCAAAGGTCGTGATGTTCCGGGCACGCAGCTTCTCCACCAGATCGCCGTTCTTTGCCGGCCAGATGAAGCTGACCAGGGTGGCCCCTTCACAGAGCTTCTCGATCTCGTCTTCGGTCGGCTCGTTGACCTTGAGAACGATATCGGAAGCGCCCCAAGCCTGCTCGGAGGAAGCAGCTATCTCAGCCCCCGCCTCCGCAAACTGAGCGTCCGTAAACCCCGCCGCGACCCCCGCCCCTGATTCGATCGTGACGCTGAACCCGAGCTTCTTGATGAGGCGCTGGACGGTATCAGGCGTCGCCGCCACACGCCGCTCATGGGCGCGACTTTCTTTGACGATCGAAATCTTCATAACTACTCTCCGACCTTTGCGCTCGTTCGGGACGAACTCGGTCTTGGGGTCAGCGGTTTTAGGCAGGCCCGATTAGGAGCGCAACCTACTCAGCAATGCCAAACCGGGAGCGGTTTTTGGCCACGAAATCGACGTAGTACTCACTCGATTGTTCCGAAAGGATCTCACCGGCCTCACACGCGGCCTCGAGCGCCCGTTTGATGTCACCGACGAGTTTGGACGGGGGAAGACCAAACTCTCGGATCAAAAACTCACCCACGCCCTTGGGCAGAGGCGGAACCTTGGCGTCGAGCAAAGCGATCTCCTTGACGCGCTCTTCGAGCTCATGAATCTGACGAATGCCGCGGCGCTTCTTTTCAGGGCGCTTCGTGGTGATGTCTGCCCGCGACAGGCAGAGAAGATCCTGGAGGTACGGACCCATCTCCTTGGTGAATCGACGAACGGCGCTGTCCGTCCACTGTCCCTCGTAACCGCTGGCCCGCAAGTGATGAAGAACGAGAAAACGGATCTCCTCCTTCAGGGCCTTCTCTCCGGAAAAGAGCGAGACACGCCGCTCCAACTTGTCAAACATCCGCGCACCCACCTCTGCATGCCCGAAGAAGTGCACTTCTCCAGCGTCCGAGATCGTTCGGGTTTTGACCTTACCGATGTCGTGGAAAAGCGCCGACCATCGCACCTCCAGGCGCGGTATTGTTTGAATGACGACCTGCTTGGTGTGTTTCCAGACGTCCTTGTGGCGCCATTCTCCGTCCCCAAAGCCGACCATCGCCTCCACCTCCGGCAGCAGGCATTCCAAAAGTCCCGTGGTGAGGAGGCTATCAAGGCCATCATCGGCGTGGCGCGACAGGATGATGGTGTCGAGAGAGGATCTGAGATCGCCCGTGCGATCTCGTGGGCCTCTCTTCGGGCGATC
>CAYMQT010000153.1:0-11244 GCA_964392575.1 uncultured Polyangiaceae bacterium | reverse complement strand
GGCTAGGTGCGGTACTGCTCGCAGGAGGAGCCGTCTACCTCTCTCAATCGGAAGAGCCCCCGCCTGTCCCCTCCGCCCCCAGCGACAACGACAGCGAGTTCGGAGAGATCGCCAAACTGATCGAGCGTGGGGATCTGCTCCAGGCCGGCGAAGAACTCCAAGATCTCAAAGAAAGGGAGCGGGCGCTCCCTGCATTTGCGCCCCTTGAGCAAAAGTGGGCCGCTTTGGCGCTCAAGGAGAAGCCGAAGGGTGAGGACGACGACCGCCATCGCAAGCTCCTCGATTTGGTGAGCAAAACTGAATCGCTCCCCGACCCCATGCGAGAAGAAGCCCTCAAGAAGTTGACGGACCTCTCTGAACAGGGAGCCATCGACCTCTCCGCGCTCGAAGAGACAAAGGCGCAGGATTCTGACGCAAACCCATGAATCCTGCGATCCCAGAAACGCCCGTACCGAGCGACGTCGCAGACACCAAATCCTCCCTCGCACACATCCTCTTGAGCGCCCCCGTCCTGAGCGTGGCGCTCGTTTGTATCCTTGGCGCCAGCTTTGAAACCTCTGAGCGCTTCAGGCCTGCACGTATCTTTTCAAGCTCGCACGCAGCTTCGAGCGAGCAAGAGCGTCCTCCGGACGCAGCGCCGGTTCTTCTCGTGGGGGAAGCTGAGCTGGGAGCCGATGCGGGCACGCGGAACGTGACGTCAAAAGAGGGAACTTCTGCCCACAGAAGCGGACCTATCGGAGGAAAGGAAGCCCCCCTCGATCTCCCGGCCATTTCCGCCGAAGCCTCACCCGTCGACCTTCTCAATCCGACGGGCCACGCTCTCGATGCTTTCTTTTCCCAGCTCGCAAAAACCCAAAAAGGAGAACCCGGAGCCCTCACCAGGATCGCTCACTTCGGCGATTCTCTCATCACCAGCGACTACGTATCGAGTACGCTCAGACAGAAACTGCAGGGAACCTTCGGAGACGCCGGTCACGGCTACATGCTGATCGCCAACGCCTGGCCCGCGTATTTCCATAGCGATGTTTTTCGTTTTGCGACCAAGGGCTTTCGGGTAAGCCGCATTGTCGGTCCCCTGACCGACGACGGTCTCTACGGACTCGGAGGCGTCACCTTCCGCTCCACCTCGGGAGTCATCGCTCAGTTCGGGACTGCGGAGAAGGGAGAGATTGGCACGCACGTCTCGCATTTCGAGCTTTCCTATTTGGCTAGCCCGACCGGTGGAGATTTCGAAGTGTGGTTGGATGGGAAAATGCATTCCCTCGTACGGACCAAGGCCGACGTGACGGAGGTCAGGCGCTTTGTTCTGGAAGTAGAGGACGGATCTCATCGCTTTGAAATGCGTTCAAAAGGCGGCGAGAGTCGCACTTTCGGTGTCGTTCTTGAACGCCGGGTTCCGGGGGTCGTGCTGGACGCCCTCGGTATTCAGGGGGCGCGGATCCGTTTCCTCGACAAGCAGGAGGACCGCCATTTTGCGGATGAGCTCAAATGGAGAAACCCTGCTCTGGTCGTCTACCAGTTTGGAGCCAACGAGAGCGGTGATGGGTACGCCTATCCGATGGATGAGTTCCTACGGACCATGAAGGATGTGATCCGGCAAGGTCAGCTGGCTCTCCCGGACGCCTCTTGTCTCATCATCGGTGCCATGGACCGCGCCCGCGTCCAGGACGGGGTGACGAGCAGTATGAAAATCATTCAACTCATCATCAAGGAGCAGGAGCAGGCAGCACGGGACCTGGGATGCGCTTATTTCGATACCTACCAGGCCATGGGTGGCTGGGGCTCCATGCCGAACTGGGTACGCCGAGGCCTCGGGCAAGCCGACATGACACATCCGACCTCCGTGGGGGCCATGCGGATCGGAAACTGGATCTACGGAGCACTGATGAAAGAGTACACGACCTATCTCGCAGCCCGTTCCAAAACCGATCCGTAACGTGCCGCGAGATTCTACAGCACCGGCTCGGCTTTGAGCGAGGCGCCGGCTTTGAGCGAGGTGGCGCTTACGGGTGGAGCGGCGGCTTCGAGTGGTGCGGCGCCTTCCGGGATTTCTAGGGTAGGGAAAAGTGCTCGCGCGCACGACGCCCCCAGCTCTTCATAACCGGCGATGGTCAGGTGGATCCGATCACCCCTCGCCTTCTGCGGGTTCGATTTCTGCCAGCGAGTGAAAGAACCTTCACCACCCATCAGCTCGAAAGCACTCACGAAGGCGCAGCCAAGACTCTCAGCTGCCTGCTTCTGAACCTCGGTAACACGATAAACTCGCTCTTTGGTCGTGCCCTGAGTCGTCGCCGAATCCGGAGGACCGACAATCACGCAGGGGATGTCGGGGGAGCCGGCCCGTACTCGCTCCACAACGCCCTCGAAATGAGCCGGGTAACGGCTTTCGTGAGTATTATCGAAAACCTCATTGGTTCCGAAAGCAAGGACCAAGAGCTCCAACTTGCGCTCTTTGATTTGGCGCGAAAACTGCTCAGGCTCCCACGCCAATACAGTGGCGGCTCGCGCGCCATTGATGCCCACGGTGTCGAGTACGACGCCAGGCTTTTGATACTCGACGAACGCGCCGAAGATCTGCGGATCGCCGGCGATGTGACGGACCCGGAAGCTCTGGTTGCCGAGGCCCTGAAGCTCAAACGAGCGAAGTCCGTCGCTCAGCTCCTCGCCAGCCTTCAAATGGTCGGGGGGCTCGTACCTCAACCGTTCTTTCACCTCGCCAAGCTCCACTTCGATTTCTGCCCCTCGGGGCAAGCGGTACGAAAGGCGCCACACGACGGGAACCTCCGATCTCTGGCGGAGAGTGGCCGTCACCGAAGCCCCCGCCGCCGGAAGTGTTCGGATGCCACCATATCCAAACACTCCGTCCAGAACACGGGTGCGCTGCGCGGGCAGAATCGGTGCCTTGCGCCAGGTACCAGAAAGTTTGAACTGAACTTCACCGTGGCGAGAGTCCGAAAGGCCAAGTCGAATGAAGCCCGGTCCACCCACAGCGCCGAGTTGGAAGAGATGTTCTCGCACGGGCTGCGTCATGAAATCTGCGGCAGTATGGGAATCCCCCAGCCACAAAACTCGCACAGGCTGATCCCGCTCGTGGCGTCTCAGCGCCTCTAAGGCGTCGTAAAAACGGTCGAGCTGCTTGTACGGCCGAGCGAGGGGCAGAGGCCCGGATGCAGCAGGGTCCGAGTTCACTTCACCGCCCTCCGTCTTTTCCTCCTCCCCATCAAGAGCCGAGGAAGGCCCGGTTTCTCCTTGCGCAGGGTGCTCGGAAGGTGAGGCGTGCACCTCTGTTTCATAGGCCTGAGCAGGTTTCACTGGCCGAGGCGGAGGTGAGCATCCGACGAAAGGAAGCGTCGCGAGCGAAAGGAGTGCTCCGGTGAGCGTGAGCCTCATCCGCCTTCCTTCTCCGAAGTCTCGGTAGAGTCAAATTCTTCGTGCGAACGCGCAGAGAAGAGAGCCTGCAGGAACTCTTCCTCATCACGATCGAGCAGTTCAGAAAGTTCTCGATCAGCCCGCGTGCGGCCAAAGCTAAGCCCCCATCCCTGCACCGCTCGGCAGGCTGGAAATCGAGGCCGGGAGAGCGATCTCAAGGCTCGCGCGCCTCCCTGAACCTCCGAGACTTTGCAACCGACTTGACTCGCTACAAAGTGAACCAATTGCCGATCCGTCAGGGGCATTTCATCCACGAGATGAAATGTAGCAACAGGACTAGAAGGAGCGATATGCACCAAAGCCTCCGCAGCTCGTTCGACCGACTCAAGCCTGACCGGTTGATCCGAAAACAGGAGCGCTTGTGAGTGCTCCACAGAGAGGATCCGGCTCAACTCCAAAAGAGGCGAACCCGGAGAGATCGTGCCGGTACGAGATGCTCCGACGATGGCCCCCACTCGGAGAAGAGCCAGCGGCCTGGCTCCTGCACAGGAGCGAATGATTTTCTCCGCGACCGCCAGGGATTCCTCGTAGAGATCAAAAAAAACCTGCCCAAGAAGAAAGTCTTCCTCCGTCACCGGTCCTGGTGCATTTCCGAAGACCAAGAGCGACGACAGAAAGTGAATCCCTCCACCTACTCCACCGGCACGCACAAACTCTTCCACTTCGGCAGCCGTCCGAACCACGGGCGAGCGCTCCAAGTCATCAGGGGTCGTCGTATCCGTCAGCGCCACGTAGACACTGTCCACCTCTTTGAGAAGCCACGCATAATCCTCGGCCGCAAGTCCGAAGTCGATACTTGTGGGATCGCCGACGAGTAAACGCAGACCTTCTCGCTGCTCAAGGGCGGAAGAAGCCCCGAGAACAACGACCCTCTCACCTTTGGCAAGAAGCAGCTCAGCGACGAGAGTCGCGACAGGATCCGGCGTTCCGAGAACGAGTTGCATAGGTCACTCTGGCCCCAAGCGAGGCCCTGTGCGTGTCCTTAGAACGGAATGTCGTCATCGTCGCCGCCCGGTGCACCCCCGTAGTCGGCGTCGTCGTAACCACCGCCACCAGAGGGTGGAGGCCCAAAGTCCCCACCGCCTCGACCCTTGGCCCCAGCGCCACCGCCACCGCTCAAAACCACGTTGTTCGCGACGATCTCGGTCGTGTATTTCTTGTTTCCGTCCTTGTCCTCATAGCTAGACGTACGCAAGCTGCCTTCGATCAAGACTCGATCCCCCTTGGTGAGAATCTTTCCCAATGCTTCGGCGCGACGACCCCAGATCACGACTCGGTGCCATTCCGTGCGTTCTTGCCGCTGCTTGTTGCGGTCGAGATAAGACTCAGAGGTAGCCAGACGAATGTTGAGTACCGCCGTGCCTCCGTTGGTCATGCGGAGCTCTGGATCTGCTCCAAGGTTGCCGAGGAGGATGACGCGGTTGAGGCCTTCTGCCATGGAGTATTTCCTTCGCTTGTCGCTCAGTTGTTGTGAAAACAGTTGTTGTGAAAATGCGTTTGATTTGTGTCGCGCGTTTGGTTTTTTTGCCGTGACACCGGAGCAAATCGCGGAAAGATACGGGAGTTGGTCCCTACGCCCATCGATCTCGCGAGAACTGAGTGCCGAGTCAAGAGCGCACGGACAAACCTTGTCCGCACTGCCGAAAGTCGAGGCGTAAGGGCAGGTTTTCTCAAGCGCTGGTAGCTAGACCGAGAAATCGTCCACGTCGAGGGCCGCCAATTCCGCCTGGATCTCCGAGCGCAGGGTCGAGAGTTCCTGCCGCATCCGGGACAAAGCCTCGGATTTTAGTTCCTCCTCGTGAACTTCCTGGTCCTTTGGCTCTCGGAGCTTCTTCCGAGCACCGGCAATCGTATATCCGTCCCGGTGAAGAAGCTCTTTCACGCGGATGAGCTTCTCCAGGTCCTTGTGCGAGTACACACGCTGACCCCGCGCAGACTTCTGGGGCCGAATGGATCCAAACTCCGACTCCCAGTAACGAAGTACATGAGGCGGAACTCCGACCGCTTGGGCAACCTCCCCAATACGGTAGTAGAGCTTGACTGGAGGCTCACGTCCGGACACGAAGGGTCTCACTCAGAGGAGGGAGGAACTCCGCCCGTCCCATCACCAGGGTTGAGCACATGCTTGAGCAGTTGGCTTGCTTTGAAGCTCAAAACCCGACGTTCGGTAATCATGATGGGGGTGCCGGTCTGAGGATTGCGTCCCTGACGAGGCTTCTTGTCCCGTAGGATGAAGTTGCCAAATCCGGAAATCTTGATCTTTTCCCCGCGGCCCAGCGTCTCCTTCATCGTCTCAAAGACAAGGTCAACCAGGTCCGCCGACTCCTTCTTGGAGAAGCCTCCCAGACGCGAATAAACCGCCTGTACCATGTCCGCCTTCGTCATCCGTGTTCCCACTGGACCTCCTTTGAGCGCCGTCACTCGCACGCCACGGCCCTTATGTTAAGGACATTACGCGGCTTTGGCCAGCGGGCGCTCCTCGATGGGGGATTCCACCACCGCGTCGCCCGCCGGAAAGAGCTGTTCCTTGAGGACCAAAGTGGCCACATAGGCGTGTCCCCAGGCAAAAAGAAGGCAGAACGGCGCTGCGAACCAGTGCCCGGTCTCCAGCGCGGCAATGGCCGCGGCGCCGCAGAGGACCGCCAGCACCATTTCCGGCAGGGGGATCTTCGCCCCCATCCGGTAGCGCCCAAGAGACTCGCCCTTTTTGGGGGTCCGCACGAACTCCCCGGCCATCTGGCTCATGCCAGAAAAGACCGCCTTCGTCAGATGCGGTGAAAGGCCTGCCCCGAGCCCGATGAGAACGGGCAGTCGTTTGACCGCTCCCCAGGCCGAACGACCTTGGCTCACCTCCGCGGTCGCATAGAAGGCCGCGATCGATCCAGTCGCTCCGAAACACAAAGGAAGATCCACAAGCATCATCGTCCTGACGTCGGCGGCGGGTAAGAGGACGAGAGCAGGCAGGAGTAAAATTGCAAGCAGCATGATCAAGGGGTAGGCAAAGTGCGGCAGCATATGAAACACCGCCTCGATCCTCTGATGAACAGAAAGAGTCTTGTTGCTGAGTACGGTCGGGAGAAGCTTGCGCGCCGTTTGTACTGTGCCCTTGGCCCAACGATGCTGCTGAGCGCGCAGGGCGGAGAGATCTTCGGGTAGCTCCGAGGGAGTTTGCACGTCCGGACGATAGATGAATTGATACCCAGCCATCTGCGCCCGATAGGAAAGGTCGAGATCTTCTGTGAGGGTGTCATGCTGCCAACCGCCCGCTTCATCGATGGCGGCGCGACGCCACATGCCGCCCGTGCCAGCAAAGTTGAAGTACAGTCCAGAGCCGAAACGAGCGCAGTTTTCCACCAAATGATGGCCGTCCAGCATGAGTGCTTGGATCTGAGTGAGTAAGTTCGCATCTCGGTTCATGTGCGCCCAGCGCGTCTGAACCATCCCCACCTTCGCGTCCGTGAAGTGATCGACGATGTCACGGAGAAAGGACTTCTGCGGAACGAAGTCCGCGTCGAACATGGCAATCAGTTCGCCTTTGGCGCGCTTCAGTCCGTAGTCGAGCGCGCCCGCCTTGTATCCTTCACGCGTCGGACGTCGAACATACACGGCATCGATGCCGCGCGAGCGCAACTCGTCCACCTTCCGAGACGCAATGGTGCGTGTCTCGTCCGAGGAGTCATCGAGGACCTGAATCTCGAGACGATCTCTCGGATAGTCGAGTCGCCCGGCCGCTTCGATCAGACGAGCCGAAACCGTCGCCTCGTTGTAGAGGGGAAGCTGCACCGTGATGTGCGGAAGCTCCGTGTCCTCGAACCGCACCAGCGGACGACGTGCGCGCTCAATTTCCCGGCGGTGCTTGCGGCAGAGATAAACCGTCACCGCCCGATGAGCACCCAGGGTGCAGAGGCCGGTCAGGACGAGGAAATAGAGGGCGATCAGGACGATCTCTGTGAACTCCATGGTTGGCTGGACGATTACCAAAGGTAAAATGACGAAATGTCACTCAGATGTAATTCATTGCACGACGATGTAGGCGCTAGCATGCGATGGACTTACGAAAGGGTGCCCCATCGAGGCAGCCCCCCTTGCATCGAGCCCCCGTGCAGGGGCCGATTGCCCGGAGAATCCGCCCTTTTTCCTTTCCCCTTTCGTGCAAGCCCGGGTCCAGTATCACGGGGCCCATGGCAAGCCGGCTGTTTGAAGTAGGGGCGGAAGACGTCCTGTATGTGGTGGATCTCAGCAGCTACCTGCTCAGAGCCTACCACGCGGTTGCCCCCCTTTCCTCGCCGAGCGGAGAGCCCACCCACGCCGTACACGGGACGGTGACCATGCTGGAGCGCCTGTTCCGGGAACGCAAACCTCACCTGCTCAGCATCTGCATGGATGCCGGGCGCGTGACGTTCCGCAAGGACATCTATCCCGAGTACAAGGCAAACCGTCCCGCCGCACCGGACGACCTCCGTGTTCAGATCAAACGGAGCGAAGACATCGTGCGTGCCTGGGGCGTCAGCGTCCTCAAACAAGAAGGAGTTGAAGCCGACGACCTGATCGCATCTGCCGTGCGACGGGCTAGAGAACTCAGCTTGCGCGTGGTGATCGTCAGCGCGGACAAGGATCTCATGCAGCTGGTGGGAAAAGACGTTTTGATGTGGGACACCCTCCGCAACAAGGTCTTTGGTGAAGAAGAGGTAAAAGAACGGTTCGGGGTAGGTCCGGAGCTTTTAGGGGATCTGCTCGCTCTCACAGGCGACAGCTCCGACAACATTCCAGGTGTGCCCTCCGTCGGCCCCAAAACGGCCGCGACTCTACTTGTGGAGCATGGATCCCTGGAGAACATCCTCTCCTCTCTTGCCGCCATCAAGCGCAAGAAACTCAAAGAGGTGCTCAGTCTGCACCAGGAAAATGCCCGGCTGAGTCGCAAACTGGTCGAACTCAAGCATGATTGCGACGTGGGCAGGGCCCCAGACTCATGGATCTTTTCCCCGGAACGGCAAAGGGACGTACAGGTACTGAGGGAAATCTACACAGAGCTTGGATTCACTCGACAGCTCGCGCAGCTCAAAGACCTCGCGCAGTCCAAAGACCTCGCGCAGCTCAAAGACCAAGCCGAGCCCGAGGCTGCGCTCCCCTCCCCTCCCCACTCTGCTCCGATCAACCGCGTTGCTCCGATCAAAAGTGATCCGACCCTCAACATTTGCGTCAACACCGCGGAACTCGCCGCAGCGTTGACCAAGCTCACGGGACAGGACATCGCCCTCGAACTCTTCACTCTGCGACCCGATCATCATAGCGGTCCGCTCATCGGCCTAGGTCTCACCAGCGCAGAAACCCATCTCTACATCCCGTTTGAGCACCGTTATGTGGGAGCTCCAGCGCAGCTTGAGAAAGCGGACACCCTTCCGCGCGTGATGACCACCCTCAAGAGCTGCAACGTGTGCGTGCATGATCTCAAACGCACGCTCGTCTTGCTTGAGCAGGCATCCGCGCGGGGGGATCTAGATCAGGTCCACGACACCCTTCTGGGCTCCTATCTGCTCGACCCAGATAGAAATCACGGTCTCGTGCAAGTGGGAGCTTCCGTGGAACGTGAAGTGCCTGAGTATGACTCGTTTGCAAAGGAAGGTCGCCAGAAACGCAACTGGGACGAACTCGAAACCGAGCCGGCAGCTACATTTGCTCGCACGAGAGGCGTGGCCATCCTTGAGGCAGCGACTTTGCAAAAGTCACAGCTCGAACAATCCGGTCTCCATGACCTGCTTCGCGATTTGGAGATGCCCTTGGCGCGCCTCCTCGCGGAGCTGGAGCTCAGGGGGGTTCTCATCGATACGGAGGCGCTCAAGGTGCTCGGCGCGGACTGCACGCAGCAGCTCGCTGTGCTGGAGAAGCAGGCCTTTTCCATTGCCCAAAAGGAGTTCAACGTGAACTCCCCCAGGCAACTGGAAACCATCCTTTTCGACGAGCTGGGTCTCAAGCCGCTCAAGCGCACAAAGACCTCACGTTCCACGGACGCGCAAACTCTCGAAGCCTTGGCGACCGAGCACGAACTGCCAGACGTGATCCTCCAAATCCGCCAGATCGCAAAACTCAAAGGCACCTACATCGACGCCCTGCCCGCGCTTTTGAACAAGAAAAGCGGAAGGATTCACGGCGCCTGGGAGCAGGCAGTCGCAGCCACTGGGCGCATTTCGTCAACCGATCCCAATCTTCAAAACATTCCCATCCGCACAGAGCTGGGGCGAAAGATACGAGCCGCGTTTTTGGCTCCCCCGGGTCACCTGATCGTCAGCGCAGACTATTCGCAAATTGAACTCCGTGTCCTGGCTCATTTGTCTCAGGATGAGCGCCTCGTGGAAGCCTTTCAAGCAGGTCAAGACGTGCACACGCGCACGGCTATGGAGATCTTCGAGGTGGAAGAAGCGGAGGTGACCCGCGAGATGCGTACGCGCGCCAAGGCCGTCAATTTTGGAGTGATCTACGGCCAAGGGGAAAGCGGCCTGGCCAAAGCCGTCGGTATCGACCGAAAGGATGCGGCGCATTTTATCGCCACCTACTTCCGCCGCTATGACGGGGTTCGAACGTTCATGAACGAAACCTTGGAGCAGGCGCGAAACGGCCATGCCGTTTACAGTATGTTGGGCCGTCGCCGTGTGATCCCTGACATCAAGAGCGGAAACCGCGCGCGCCGCCTAGCGGCGGAACGCATCGCCATGAATATGCCCATCCAGGGATCGGCCGCTGATATTTTGAAGCTAGCGATGCTCAAGCTAGCGACCCCGGTCACAGCGGGGACCAAGATGGTGCTCACAGTGCACGATGAATTGGTTTTTGAAGTGCCTGACGACGAGGTCACAGAAGCGATGCAGAAGATCCAGGCGGCGATGGAATCTGCCTACTCCCTCTCGGTGCCCCTCACCGTCGAAGTCAAAAGCGGTCCGAATTGGAACGTGGCTCACTGATGCAGCGACTCAAAAACCTCACCTGTCTTGGTGGACGGCGGCTTGCACGTGCGGGAACTGACTAAACTTCCTATTGATGAGCACCTTTCGGAGATCGTCCGGGGTGTTGAGCGTCACCAGACGGTGATCGTTGAGGCCGCACCGGGCGCAGGCAAAACGACCAGGATCCCTAGCCGACTGCTGGATGCTCCCTTCCTCAGAGGAGAAATCTTGGTGAGCGAACCGCGGCGCATCGCTGCAAAAATGGCTGCTACTCGCGTTTCCGAAGAGCGCCAGAGTCGACTCGGGGAGGAGGTGGGGTACAGGGTGCGCTTCGACGAACGGGCGGGCCCTGCCACCCGTCTTACTTTCCTGACCGAAGGCCTCCTGCTTTCTCGCTTGCTCACCGACGTCACCCTCCCGTCGGTGGGACTCGTCATTCTCGATGAGGTGCACGAGAGGAGCGCCGATCTCGACCTGGCGCTTGCCCTGCTCACGGAGACCCTGAAGCGCCGCCAGGACTTTCGCCTGGTTTGCATGAGCGCGACTTTGGACTCAGACGCTCTGAGCCAGTATCTGGGAGGCGCGCTCTGCTTCCGCTCTGAGGGCACCGCCTTCCCCGTCAACGTCGAACATCAGAAGGCCGCGGACGATCGCCCCTTGGAAATTCAGGTACGCAGTGCGGTTCGAACGGCGCTCAGCCTGACGGCGGACGGCGACACCTTGGTGTTTCTCCCTGGAGAAAGGGAAATCCGACGCTGTGAGGAGGCCCTGCGGGAAAAGATTTCCGAGCCGGTGCTCTCGCTTCACGGAAACATGAGCCTACCCGAGCAGGCGGAGGTGATGCGCCATACACCTGAGGTTCGACGAATCATCCTCT
>CAYMQT010000152.1:0-11462 GCA_964392575.1 uncultured Polyangiaceae bacterium | reverse complement strand
AAGAGCCCACTGCCTCGGCGAGGTTTCTCCCCCGCGGAGCTTCCGTAAAAGAGCGAAGAGTTCCTGCTTGAAGCTCATCTTCTACGGTCGGGTAGGCGTGCGGTCGGGTAGGCGTGCGGTCGGGTAGGCGTGCGGTCGGTCGGACCTTATCATGAGCAGAGTCCTGGAAAACAGCTCACTTTCTTAACACGGAACTGCGCAGATTGAACACGGAACTACGCAGGTTCACTGAACACAGTCGGGTCTTTCCCACGTCTCTCTCAGGCCCTTGCCTTGAAACCACTAGCGCTCGCTGCTACCCCGCAAAAACGTGTCTTCTCCTGATGACCAGAGCGACGGCTCCTCGCAAAATCGCTTCCGCGAAGAAGAGCAGCCTCACGCTTCCAAGCGCAGCGTGCGCATGGTGGGCTCCATCACGGATCCAGGGGTCGATGACGACGGCCTGGGCCTTTCTGGACCTGGCGCCCCCGTTCACGACTCAGAAAGCCATCCGGTCCGTGCCAGGCTGCTCGAAAAGGCACGCCTCGCTCAAGAGGCGACTTTCGACGAGCCGACCGGTGAAACCACGGCAGAGAATTTCTCTGAACCGGCTGAACAAGTCGCCGCACCCGCCCTCCCCACTCCGGCGCCCAGCGCCGTAGCCTCGGAGCTCGAACGCATCGCCCGAAGAAGCCCGGTAGAGCAAGAGGGCCCCAGCCTTTCGCCCAACATGATCGCCCTCTTGGGCGGACTCATCGGGCTGACCGTGATCTCGACTTTGGGACTCTTTCTGGGAAAGGCGAAGGGAGACGTGGTTCTGCCTGTCGAAAAGGTCGCTCTCGTAGCTGCCCCGGCGGAAGAAAAGGAAGAGCCCGCGCTGAACCTCCCCAAACGCGAAAAAGTGCCCGGACCCTGGCGGATCGACGACGACAAGGACAAACCCGGACACAAAATTTATTCAGGCAAAATCGGAAAGAACGCCTTCCTCACGGCCATTCAGAGCGCGGGGCTCTCCAAAAATGAAGCCTACCGCGCCTACTCAGCCCTGAAGGACCTCAAAGATCTCGACCACTGCAAATCCGGTGACTCGTTTCAGGCTCTTGTCCGTCTGCCCGAGAAGACTCTCATTGCCTTCGAGTACATCGTTACGAAGGAAGAAGTCTATCAGGCCAAGGAGAACCAAGACGGGCGGATGGCAGGCGCCAAGCTCGATCTCAAAGTGATCCGAAACCAGGTGCGACGCTCGTTTCTGCACGACGGAAAATCATTTGAAGAGTCCGCCCTGCGCTCCGGTTTTGATCCGGGGATCAGTTCTATCGCCGAGGCTGCCTTGCGCGGACATGCGTCGCTGTCCGACTTCAAGAAGGGGGATCGCCTCCGGATCATCGCGCAGGAGGTGACGGTCTTGGGCGAGTTTTCCCGCTACTCCGGGGTAGAAGCCATGGAAATTGTGCGTCCCGGAGAAGATCCGCGCCGCATTTACTATTTTTCCCACGCCATCGAAGGCGGACATTTCGATGTCACGGGCAAGGCGCCCTACGAAGGCGGCTGGCGCAAACCCATCCCGGGGGCTCCCGTGACCTCAAAGTTCAACCCCAACCGGATGCACCCGGTCTTGAACAAGGTCATGCCTCACAACGGAACTGATTTCGGTGCTCCGTCCGGCACCCCTATCGGCGCGACAGCTCCAGGTGTGGTGACCTTCATCGGAATGGCTGGACGCAGCGGGAATCTGGTGAAGGTCCGGCATGATGGTGGCTATGAGTCGGGTTACGCTCATCTTTCACGCTTCGTCTCTGGTTTGAAGATCGGCGACAAGGTCGATCGTATGCAGACGGTCGGTTATTGCGGGACCACAGGAAGTTCGACCGGCCCCCACCTGCATTTTTCCATGAAGAAGGATGACCGCTTCATCGACGCAGAATCCTTGAACCTGGACGGACTGCGCGTGCTTCCCAAAGCCTACCGCGAGGAATTCGCGGCCGTCCGCTCCAAATACGACCCTATTCTCGACGCCATTCCGCTGCCAGCGCCGCTCCCAGTCGGAGAAGAGGCAGTCGCGCAGACGGCCGAAGTCGCGACCGACTCCGAGGACGAGATGGGGCCTGATCCGGAAGAGGGTGTGGCCGATCCTGAGCAGCTGGACGAAGCAAGTATCACCTCAGCTCCTTCTTCACCCGCAAAAGCCAAAGGCACCGCACCGGCCGCAAACGTGAAAGCACCTGACACAAAGCCTGCCACCCCTGCACAGACGACCGAGCCATCTTCCATCTTCCTCTCGGATGCCGACCTCCTTCGCATGCAGTCTCGGACCGACGCGGGCGAAGTAAAGGAGTGACGGCGTAAATTTTTAGAGCGTCGGGGATCAGAGCTTCACGCTCATCACGAAGCGTGCTCCACCCGTGGCTACGTTTTCGACCCACGCCTCTCCACCATGGGCCTGAGCGATCTGCGCGACCAAGGACAGGCCAATCCCGCTGCCGCGCACGCCTTCCGCCAAAGCGCGGCCACGCACAAACCTTTCGAAGATCTTTCGGCGCTGAGACGGCTCGATGCCGGGACCGCCGTCGGTCACCGAGAGTTCAAAGGCTTCTCCTTGTTTCGCGACCTCGATGCTGATTTTCTCACTCTTCGGCGCGTATTTGAGGGCATTGTCGATCAAATTGATCATAGCAATCTCGACGGCCCGTTCGTCGATCTTCGCCGTCCTGTCCTGCGGAACTTGGTCGCTCAAGACGAGAGGGATGTGCTGACGCTCAGCTCGTGGACGGCACACGTCTACAGCACGTGACACGGTCTCAACGATGTCCACCGAGCGGAAGTCGTAGGCTTCTGTCCTCCGTTCCATCCGTGCAAAATCAAGGACGTTGTCGATGAGGGCGCTCAAGCGTTCACTCTCGTTGACGATGATCTCAAGGTATTGTTGCTGCTTTTCAGGTGCGGCCCGACCCGAAAGCAACATCTCGCTGAACATTCTCACGAGCGAGAGCGGAGTTTTGAGTTCATGAGAAACGTTGGCAACAAACTCACTCTTGAGCATCGCCAAGCGCCTCTCGCGCGCCGCCGCAATGATGATGATGATCAGACCGAAGATGACCACCACGCTGGACAGCGCCACGAGAACCATTTCCAAAATGCGGCGTCGTTCGACCGCTTCGGCCAGTTCCCGAGCGGCGCTCATGCTGACATTCACACGCCATTTGTAGAGGGTAGTGGCAAATGGACGCCCGAGGGTGAGTCCCCCACGACTGAGTGGCGGCCCGAAAACAATGCGTCCCTCCGCGTCCACGACGTTGACGCGGTTGGCCTGATCGCCTCCCGAATACAGACGAGGAAACAGCTCATGGACGATGCGCGGAACATCGTGCCAGGCGACAATGAGCTGACGATTGCCCGCAATCTTTCGTTCCCAGTGACTGACGAGATAGCTCTGTTGATCCACCGTGGTGTGCAGGTGCCGCAGCTCGCCAGAGTCCGCCCCGCCCAATTGAAGCTCGGGCCACAAACGCTGCAAGAGCACGCGCCGGAACACATCATCATCCCCACCAGGCGCTCGCGACGAAAATCCGATGACCTCACGCGAGGGCTCGTCCAGATCAACCAGGAGCACCGCACGCACCGTGGGAGTCTGTCCGGCTGCTGCCTCGAGCCAGCGCGCACCGAAGTCGAGAGGATCTTCATTTTCGGTCAAGGCGGAGACGGCGTTGTCCTGCTCGATGATCCGCTTCTCCAGCCGGTCCGCCTTGTCGTTGGCCACGGAAAGTGTAGCTTCGACGACCGACCGCTCACGCAGACGTTCCATCTGAAAGCTGGAGCGGAACATGATTCCCGCCAGCACCAAAACCGCGACAACCACGCCGCCCACGAGGGGAAGGAGGACTGATCGTTCGCGAGACCATGCCATGGCGGGGGACCCTAGCGCGGAAGGGCCTCCCTGGTCGACGAGGGCGAAGGACGCTGATAGACAATGCGCCTGCCATGAGCGGCCCCGAGCAAGTCCATGAAAAGCGCCCTAGCTTGCGCGAACTCTGCACCGGCGCGCTGAGCTTCTCGCAGCTGTACCTCCTCTGTGCGGCGGTCTTGGTCCTTGCTAACGCGCGCGTCTTCTACGGCTCTCTCAGAATGCAGACTGAGCACGTGGAGCTGTGGTTTCACCCGGAAAACTTTCAAGCCATCTTTCAAGGCACCCAGACTGGTGCTTGGTCAGCTCCCCTCGACGACGTCTTCATTCATTTCGATTTCGCTCGCGCGACCGCTCAAGGCTATCCGTTTGAGTGGATCGCCGGCAACGGATACTCGAGCGGCGGCACGAGCCTCCTCTATCCCTTCGTGCTTTCTCTTGGGGTCTTGCTCGGCTCTGAGGGACTTTCTCTCACTCACTTCGCCGGCACGGTGGCCTGTGTCTCTACATTCGCGGCCCTTCTGGGAGCCCGCCGCATGTTCAAGAACCTGCCTGAGTGGACCTCTCTCCTCGCGCCACCCGCGCTTCTTTGCATCGGGGCGCTCAACTGGACTTTGTTTAGCGGTATGGAGGTCGCACTCTTTCTCGCTCTGTGGGCCTTGTGCGTAGTCGTGTGGGACGATCTCTTGACCGCCATCGACGATGGCACTGCCACACGTTCTTTGGCCTTGGGGCTCGGGGGGGTGTCCGCCTTGCTCGTGAGCTGTCGACCTGAGGCCGCCCCCCTCGTCGGCTACTTTGGCCTCACTTCTGCCTTCGCTCTGTACCGAAGCCGGGGCAGAAATTCCGCTCTTTGGACGCTTTTTTTGGTCGGAACTCCGGGCGCGCTCATCGTCATCGCTCACATGGTGACCAACAAGATCCTCACGGGAGACAGCGCTGCTGCAGGAGCTCTGGCTAAACTAGAGATGCATCACCCGTACCTGACAGGGGATCAAGTTTGGGACTCTTGGATTTTTTATCTGAAGTATCAGTTCCTCCGCCTTTCGGATTATCACTTCAGCTCGCTTCCGCTCGTCGGGTATCTCATTTGGCCGCTCGCGTTGCTCTCAGCGTGTTTCAAAAAGACTCGCCGTTACGGTGTGATGCTGCTGTGCGCGATCGTACTCTGGGCGGCTCTGGTGGCGACGAACGGCCAGGTTCGCTGGCAAAACGAACGCTACACGATGCCTGCCGTCGCCTGGCTCCTGCTCGCGGCTGCACTAGGGATTGCGGGTTGTCTCGATTGGGCGCTGGCCGAAGCACGCTCCCGGCGCGCAAAGGTGTTCACCTTAGTACCCCTCACCCTCGCGGTAGTCCTGTTTCTCACCGGACAGGCAGAACGCTTCCGTGACCAGGTGTGGTTTTTCGGGCGCGCCTCCCGAAATATCCTAGAGCAGCATGTTCGCGCTGCGGAGAGCCTCCGCCACTCGAATCGTGCCCACCGGCGCGTCCTGATCAGTGACGCCGGGGCCATCCCATACATGTCCGGCCTTCCCGCTATCGATCTCATCGGACTCGGGGGATACGGGCGCCTTCCTATCGCCAAGGCGAGTCGGCAGGGAGTAGGAGCCGCGCTCGAATTGTTCGAATATATTCCCAATGAGGATCTGCCGGACGTGATGGCTCTTTATCCGTCTTGGTGGGGAGACTTCGTGCTCTGGTTCGGCACCAAAGTGGACGACTTTCCCGTGCGCGGCAACGTGATCTGTGGAGGCGCCAGCAAGGTGATCTACAAGCCCCGCTGGGATGCTCTCTTTCACAGCGCCGATCCCTTCTCTCTCACTGAAGAAGAGCGACTGGTGGACAGCGTAGACTTCGCCGACGTCATCAACGAAGCGGCCCATGGGGTTTCGTGGAACCGAGAGGCTCAAGGTTATGTCGGCATGAAACTCTTGCCGGATCCTAGAAACCCGAGGCGCGATCTCTGGGACGGCGGACGTCTGCTCTCGACACACATGTCTTTCTCCTTTTCTCTCAGCGGATTTGGAGACGGAAAGGCCAGCGTGCTCTTGCGAGTCGCTCCCTTCAAGGCCGCTCGACTAGAGCTCGTCCCACCCTCAGAAAAGCCCCTTCTCTTTGACATCGAACCAGGCGACGAATGGCAAGAGATCAGGATAGCTCTGCCTGAAGGCACGAAGAACGGCACCTACTCACTCACGGCAAAGGAGGGAAACCTCCACGTGTTCCATCTCTTCGCGGTTGAGGCTCCCTAACTTCCGTGGCCCCCTTCGGTTCCCCCGTACAAAGCCCCATGTGGATGTTTGGGCTGCCGGGGGATTCGTTTGCTCTCACCGCCGCTGCGCTTGGCGTACTTCTCCTCGTCTCACGAAAAGCTGTGTGGCCTCTCCGGTACAGGCGTATCGGACTTGCCCTGCTCATGCTTTTGGCCGCTGGGACGTCCTACACCTATTTTCAGCACTACTTGGGCGGAAGTCCTCGCATCATCGACGCGACCACCTACCTCTTTCAGGCGCGCTCTCTCGCTCTCGGGAGCTTTTCCCTGCCCATCATTGAACCCACTGGCTCCTTCCGCGGCCGCTTCCTGATCCCTCCGCTCTCCGATCCGCAGCGACTCGCAGGCATTTTTCCTGCGGGCTATCCAGCCTTGCTCGCGCTCGGCGTAAAGCTCGGTAGCTTCCAGCTCGTCGGTCCCGCCTTGGCCGCTGCTCTCGTCGCCCTGACCTACGCTCTCGCCCATGAACTCACAGGTCGACGTCGAGACGCCCTTGTCGCTGCCACCCTGAGCGCCCTGTGCGGTGCTCTCCGCTATCACACGGCGGACACCATGTCGCACGGACTCTCAAGCCTTCTCACTCTCGCCTCCGTGTACTTTCAGTTGCGTTTGCTCTCCTCCAGTCGAACCAAAGGTTTTGCCGTAGCGCTCGGTTTGAGTCTCGGACTTTTGCTCGCAACGCGACAGCTCACCGCCCTTGCCGTGACAGGCGCCTGTCTTTTCGCCTTTCAAGGTCAGAAGACACAGAAAGGACGGAAAGAGCAGGGGACCTTGCGCCTTCTCCTCCGCTCAAGTTCCTGGATTTTTTTGGGATTTTTGCCGGGGCTTTTTCTTCTCGGCTTGCAGAACCATGCGGTGACCGGTGATGCATTCTTCCCGCTGCAGCTTCGTTACTATGCCCTTTCGGACGGGCCCCCAGACTGTTTCGGCATCGGATTCGGCAAGGGATGCCATTACGAACACGCCGATGTCGTTCTTCAGCAAGGCGGCCAAGGCTTGACTCCTTTTTGGGCGCTCAAGAACACCTTGCACCGCCTGCACTGGCACTCCCTCGATGTGGCAAACTTTGAGTGCTTGTGGCTCCTTTCTGTTTTCTTCGCTTTCAAGGTGAGACAGCGGCGCCGCTACAAAGCGCTCCTTGGCACGCTCGTGGTGCTTCCGTTCGCGTACAGTCTCTTCTATTTCAACGGCAGCTACCCAGGCGCAGGCGCTCGCTTCTTCGCAGAGTTGATTCCCCTCTGGCACGTCCTGCTCGCGCTCGGCCTCTCGAGCCTACGAAAGGTCAGAGTGGGCCTCGCCCTTTCACTCCTCGGGTTCGCCTGCCATGCGTCTTTCGGACATCAAATGCTTGCCGGGCCTCAAATGGGCCCCTCGGTCCTAAATAACGCTAGGCTCGAAGAATTGCTTGCAAAACCTGCTCCGAAGACACCTGCTCCGAAAGCAGAGGACACGGGCGCTCCCCTGGGCGCAAAACCGCTGATTCTTTTCTCGACAGCGCATCAGTTCAACGCGACGTTTGGAAGCGATGGCTCCTTCTTCGCGGGACGCCGGACCCGAGACTCACGCGAGTTTCTTCTTTCTCGCGCTCTCGGAGCCTCCGCACTCTTGGCCCTCGAGCCGGGCGAGAACGGACCTCAGCTCGTCCCAGTTCTCACAAGCGAGCCCAAGATTTACGTGTTCGAATCAGAGTTTGACTATCCGCCCCTTTCGGCCCGCGACTTGTGGGCGAGTCCGGCACATCACCCGGCTCCTTGCGTTTCAAACTCGCGCGCCCTTTTGCTCCACCGAACAGGCGCGCTACCAGAGATTTCTCTTGAAGCACCGGCTCCCCAGGGAACCTACCTGACAGAGCTCTACGTGGTGAAAGGCGGAGAGTGTCATGCGCTCGATCTGGGGGAGAAAGAATTGCCGCAAGTGCTCAAGCTAGGGGCGGCGGAGCTCGACGGCGTCTCACACATCGACCGCCTCGTGCTGACACCTACCCACCTCGGGGGATCGAGAACTCCCCAGTAAAATCGCTGCGTTGGCGGCGGAAATCTAGAGTCTGACGGCCCCCCTCCTCAAGCCCGAGGAAGGCTCTCAGAGCCAAAATAAGCCACAAATCCGGCCCGCAGGCTCCGACCTCGCCCGCACTTCTCGGATCTCGGACCCGGAAGACCCCCAAAAATCCGTTGACAATCAGGACCTTAGGGAAAACGATCCGTCCTTAGGTGCCGAGGGAGGTCTAGGGGTCATGACAAAGAGTGAGCTGATAGAGGCAATCGCCGCCCGAGGTGAGCTCACGAAAGCGCGGGCAGAGCTTGTGGTCAATTGCGTCTTCGACGCGATGACGGAAGCGCTGGAGCGAGGAGAGGGCATCGAAATCCGCGGATTCGGGAGTTTTTCTGTTCGCCCGTACAAACCCTACGCCGGACGGAATCCGCGGACGGGCAATCCTGTTCCCGTCTCCGCCAAGCGCCTCCCTTTCTTCAAGGTTGGCAAGGAACTCAAGGAGTTAGTCGATCAGAGTCGTCTCGTCGCTCCCCTTTCGGATTCAGACGATGCTTCAGACGACGACGATGACGCGGAGCCCCCCCGTCAGGCAAACAAAGGTTAGCCGCAGCCTCGGTCATGGCGCCTTGCTCCTGGGCGCCATGATGGGACTGATCGGCCTCTCCTCCTGTCACGCACCGCAGAAGACAGAGGCCCCCGCCCCAAGCGCCGCCAAAGATCCGGCAGCGCTTCGCCTCGCTCTTGCTCACTACCTCCCCTCAGCTGGGCTCATCTACCTGATTGACGCCCGCCCAAGGAGGCTGCTCGCCGACAAGCAGCTGGTAAAAACCTGGTCAAAAGTCCTCAGCGAAGAGCGTCTCTCCCGGTTCGCGGAGCATACGGGAATCGACCCTCGAACGATGGATTCTCTCGTTGTTGCCGGGTACCCGCTCGGCACTGTTTACCTCTTCGACGCACAAAAGGCAGGACCCCATCTGGAGCGTTCGTTCGTCGAGCGAGCCCGCTCGACTCAAATCCAAAAAACGTCGACCCCCGATCTCACGCACCTCACCGGAGTTCTGGACGGAACTCCCCACGCGATGGTGCATGTAAAAGAACATCTGTTCGCCCTGGTGGAAGGAGACATCAGCCTGGCCAAGATCATCGTGGCCTTCGCTCAAGGAAAGCTCAAAAAGAGTCCATCCGCTTTGAACGGTCGCCTGCTCGCCTCCCACGCCTCTTTTCACAAAGAGCAAAACCTGCGCGCATTCCTCGTCGGCCCTTTTGAGTCAGCCCGCGATCCGGTGAGCGCACAGTTCGCTGCAGGAGTGGCTGCCTTTTCCTTTGACGCTGAGGAGGTCACCGTTTTCTTGCAGGCGTCGGGTGTCTGGCCAGAGCCAAGCTCGGCTCTCCTCGACTCGTTCTTCGAAAGGGTTTTCGAGAGTCGCACCCTGAGAGCGCTCGGCTGGGGTTTTCCTGTGACCGCGCCTCACGCAACGTGCGAGCCGGACTCCGCCCAGGAACTCACCTTCTGCCAAGCCACAGGTACCTGGAAACAAGCCACCCTTGCAGAAGCGACCTTCCGCATCACGGGTGGCTCGACCTCCGAATTGACCTCCGAAGCTCCGCCCCCCGGGTGGACTCCAGAAGTCTTGCCCGAAGAGCTCATGGAAGGCTTGTTCGAACCGGAACCTACAGCGCCCAAGTAACCCTCAAAAGCACCCAAGTAACTTGAGCACAAGGGCCCCTCGCCGCAGGAGACGCTTGCCGGAAGCGAGGTTTTTCCCTTGGGAATGTCTCCTGACAAAGACAATCCGATTGACGTCACCCCACGAGTGCATGGATACTGGACAGGTATCCAGGGAGCCGCTCTTGCGGGGCACGGCTCTCTCTGTTTTTTTCTCTCCCTCGATGGGAGTCCGCGGGAGATAAACATGACGCAAGCAGCCGAGACGACCCAACCGGGATTTGCCGTTGGCGATTGGGCGGTGCATCCGGCTCATGGAGTGGGCAAAGTGGACGCTATCGAGGAACGAGCCCTCGGAAGCACGATGACCTCCCTCTACGTGCTCAGCATCATCAGCTCCGAGCTGAGGGTGATGGTGCCGGTGCCGTCAGCCGGTCAGATGGGACTGCGGGCCGTGATGAGCGCTGACACGGCTCAAGAAGTGCTCGCTTCCCTTGAAAAGCAAGAGCTGTCCGTCCCTTCGCAGACGTGGAATCGTCGTCTCCGCGCCTACAATGAACTCTTGTCCAGCGGTCAACCGCTCGAGGTTGCGAAGGTGCTCCGGGACATGCGCCGCACCAAACAGCACAAGGACCTCTCCTTCGGAGAACGCCGGCTGCTCGAACAAGCCGTCGGGCTCTTGCTGCCTGAAATTGCTTTGGCGACGGATCGTGCGCCCGCAGACGTGGAGAGCCAGTTCGACGAAATTTTTGCTCCCTCAGGGACAAGTTCTCGATCCTAACGAGTGTGGGAAAGTCCAAAGGTCAACCGCAGCGCTTCACTAGAACGCATCCCATAACCCGAAGGGCTCTGGGATGCGTTCCAAGCAGCGGCGGCGGAGCTCTTGCCCAGTTATGAGATGCGCTCTGGACGGGAAAGGAGAAGCGAACGTTGAAGATTTACACGCGCACAGGTGACCGGGGAGAGACGGGACTGTTCGGGGGCGCCCGGGTGAAGAAGAACGACACGCGCGTCGAGGCCTACGGTACCGTTGACGAATTGAACGCGACCCTTGGACTGGTCCTCGGCTCTTCCCTTTCCGACGAGCTAAGGGCCCCCCTGATTCAAATCCAGAAGGAGCTCTTTGTTCTGGGCGCCGAGGTGGCCTGCGTACCGGACAAAGTAGAGAGACTGCGCATGCTTCTGATCGACGCCCGAGCGATCGAAGCCCTTGAACACCTCATCGATGAACACGAAAAGGCCCTACCCGAGCTTTCCACTTTCATCCTTCCGAGCGGATCTCAAGCGGGAGCAGCCCTTCATTTCGCCCGCACGGTCGCACGTCGCGCCGAACGTCGGTGCCTCGACCTACCGGACCTACGCCCAGAACTTTTGATCTATCTCAACCGCCTCAGTGACGCTCTGTTCGTCCTCGCACGCCGGGAAAATCAGCTCTCCCAGAGCGGGGAGACCCCCTGGCTCCCTGAGCGCATCGACGTCTGAAAGCGCATCTTACAGGATCCGGGCCGTCGGCGTGTCCTTCTTGAGAAGGTCTCCCACCGGTCCCTGGAAAATCAGACGCCCACCGTCAGGCCCACCGCCCGGACCCAGCTCCACCACATAGTCTGCGCTTCGAATCATGTCTGGATGGTGCTCGATGACGACAAGGG
>CAYMQT010000151.1:0-11473 GCA_964392575.1 uncultured Polyangiaceae bacterium | reverse complement strand
GCATGGGCGCTCGGGCTGGTGGGGCTTCCTGGCATCGAGGACATGTGGCCTGCGGATCTATCGGGAGGTATGCGTAAGCGGGTAGGTCTTGCTCGCGCCATCGCCGTTCAGCCTGAAGTCGTCCTCTACGATGAGCCCACCACCGGACTCGATCCCATCAACACCGCCCGGGTCAATCACATGATCATGGGTTTGCAAGAGAAGCTCAACTTCACCAGCATCGTTGTGACTCATGACATGAAGAGCGCGTTTACGATCAGCGATCGTCTGGCGATGGTCCATTCTGGACGCATCATTCACCAGGGTACCGCCGCAGAGTTTCGCGCTTGTGGCGACGCTCGGGTGACGAACTTCATTGAGGGCTTAGCGCCCGTTCAGGAAGATGTTGAAACACTTCTCAATGCCTGACTACTTCATGCCTGACTACTTCATGATGCCTGATCACGGCGCAATGCCTGATCACGGCGCAATGCCTGACGCTCGTTCACTGCTTGACGGGGCACCCGTCAGGGTCTCTGATTTGCCAGAACTACTTCTCCGGGGAGACGCCCTCTCTCTTGGCTGAGACTTTCATGGCTTCGCGTGACGTAAAAGTCGGGCTATTCGTCCTCATCTCCCTATTCATCTTGGGTGGGGTGGTTTTCCTCATCGGAGACCAAGCGCAGCTTTTCTCAAGGCACACGGAGTACAAAGCCGCTTTCAAGGACGTCAATGGACTGTCTCGCGGCTCCCCCGTGCGTATGGGCGGAGTCGACATCGGTACGGTCAAAAGCCTCGGATATGGCGGCGACCCCAAGGATGACACGATCTACGTCACCCTGACTGTGGTGGCGTCAGAAGGCGCACGCATTCGTGCTGATTCGATCGCCGAGGTGCAGGGGAAGGGATTTTTGGGCGACAAGATGATCGTGATCACTGTCGGGAGTGAGAACCAGCCGGGCGTGGATCCTGGCGGTCTCGTGAAGACCCGGGAGAGCCGCGATATCGAGCAAATCATCCAGGATCTCAAGAAGACGGCTGCCGGGGCGGAGCGGGTGATTCAGAATATCGAGGTCACGACGAAAGCCCTCTCGGAAGAGGCCTTTCACGGCGACATCAAGACGACGGTGAAGCATCTGAGCGGAGTCGTAAAGTCCATTCACGAGGGTGATGGCTACGTAGCGCGCCTGCTTCACGACAAGGCCGAGGCGGACCGCATCTCGCAGACGGTGGTCAGTTTGAAGGCGTCGGCTCAAGAACTCGAGCGTCTCCTTGCGTCCACGCGACAAGTGGTGGACCGGGTGAGGACGGGTCCAGGCTTTGCTCACGAGCTCTTGTACGAGCAAGACGGCGAAAAGGCGCTCAGTCAGGTGGGCGGAGCTGCGGAGGAAGTCGGCGTCATGCTCAAGAAAATTCGGGAGGGTGACAGTTTCACGAACAAGATCCTCTACGGGAAGGACAGCGGGGAAATCGTTGCCAACCTGAACCAGGCGAGTGCGGATGTGGCCGCCATGACCCACGACGTCCGTCAGGGCAAGGGGACTTTGGGAGCCTTTCTCGTTGACCCCTCCGTCTACGAAGACATCAAAGTCTTGCTCGGTAACGTGAACCGAAACCGCTCTCTGCGCGCGCTTGTACGGTACTCGATCAAGCAAGATGAAGAGGGGGGCCGCGAAGTGACCCAGAAAAAGAAGGGCTCGTCGGACAGCGGTTCTTCTTCGAACAGCGCTTCTTCGGACAGCGGTTCTTCGGTGTCTGCGCAGAGCGCCCTTCCCTGAAGCGAGGGCGAGAGCGGGTGTTTCTCGTGGTGCTCGACGCGGGGGGTAGCCGCCCTATACTCGCCCGCATGCGCTTCTTCTCGCGGCTCTCGCGTACTCTCGTTCTTTTGGGGGTATTCGCCCTCGCCTCTCATTTCGCCCTTGAGTACGGAACAGGAGGCTTGTGGAAGGGGCTACGTCCGGCCCACGCAGTGGTCACCGGTGCAGCGGAAGTCCCCTACGATCTCACTCAGCTTCGCGCCGTGAACGCGACCTTGGAGCACATCCGTGAAAAGTATGTGGATCCGGCGCGGGTCGATCCGCGACAGATGTTTCTCGGCGCGCTGGACATGATTCAGAAGACCGTCGCTCAGGTGATCGTCTCCCATGAAAAAAACGCGGCCACCGTGCGCGTGCGGGTGGAAGCGGAGGAGCGCGAATTTCGTGTGGACAACGTTCAAGGACATTGGGACGTGGCTGCGCGCTTACGCGAGGTTTTTTCGTTCTTGCAGCAGCATCTCCAGGGTACGGAGGTGAAACTGGCCGAGGTCGAGTACGCCGCGGCCAACGGAATGTTGTCGACTCTCGATCCGCATAGCGTTTTTCTTTCTCCGGAGGCCTACGAGGACATGAATGTGTCCACGTCAGGGCATTTCGGGGGTCTGGGGATCGTGATCAGCATTCGCGATCAGATGTTGACCGTCATGCGCCCCATGCCCGGGACTCCGGCGGGCCGTGCCGGCCTCGAGCGACTCGACCGAATCACCAAGATCAACAATGAATCGACGCTCAATATGCCCCTCACGGACGCGGTGGATCGCCTGCGCGGCGAGCCCGGCTCCAAGGTCACGATCTGGATTCATCGCGACGGCAAGGAGGGGTGGAGCGGCGCTCGTCCTTTTGAACTCGTGCGCGAGCAGATCCGTGTCTCTTCTGTCGATGAGCACAAGCTTTCTGGAGGCATCGGATACGTTCGCATCAAGCAGTTTCAACAGACGACTGCTCACGAACTCAAGGACGCGCTGAAGAAGCTCCATAAGGAGAAATCGCTGAACGGTTTGGTCATGGATTTACGCGAAGATCCGGGCGGCCTTTTGGACCAAGCGGGCAAGGTGGCGGACATGTTCCTTGAAGAGGGTATGATTTTCGCCACGGTAGGAGCAAGCGAAGGCCGGCATGAACAACAGGCGACGCGAGCCGGGACTGAGCCCAACTACCCCATCGTCATCCTGGTGAACGACGGCAGCGCGAGCGCGAGCGAGATCGTCACCGGCGCATTGAAGAATCAGGATCGCGCCGTTGTGCTCGGTAGGACGACCTTCGGCAAGGGGTCGGTTCAGCTCGTCTTTCCGGAAGTGACGCCCGAAAATGCTGCGCTCAAGCTCACCATCGCTCAGTATCTGACGCCCGGAGATATTTCCATCCAAGGAACCGGGGTGACCCCCGACATCGAGCTTTTGCCCATGACGGCGGATACGCTGGAGATGGACCTTTTCGTCAATGAGGACAACGTTCACGAGCGCGACCTCTCGAAAACCCTCGGAGCGGGCGGCCGTAGGGTCCAGGATCAGCCGACCTATCGCCTCATGTATCACCTTCCGGAGCAGGTACGGGCGGAGATCCGTGATCGAGGCTCTGCCCTGGACGACGTGTTTGAAGAGGATGCGTCGATCCGTATCGCCCGCGATCTGGTTTCGCAGATGAAATCCGGGTCCCGTCAGGCGCAGCTCGCTGCTCTGTCCGGAAGAGTGGCGGAGATTCAGAAAAATGAGCTCAAGAGTGTGGCTGAGGTGCTCTCCGAAATGGGCATCGACTGGTCCTCACCGCCCGACGATTACGAGGGAGGTCCGGCACCTTCAGAAATCAAGACGCGAATCTTTACGGATAGAAAAGGCGACAAGGTGAGCGCGGGCGAACCGATGCTGCTCACCGTTGAAGTGGAAAACACGGGCAAGAAGCCGGCCTATCGGCTTCACGGCATCACCAAGAGTCATTCCGGATACTACGATCAGAAAGAGCTCATCATCGGCAAGCTGAACCCGGGCGAGAAACGCACGGCAAGCGTGCACCTCGGCTGGTGTGAGACCGAGGGCATCCGGCCCGGCTCGACCAAGCCGGTGCCGCTCGACGCCAAGCGCGTGTGCCAAATCCCCAAGGACGCGATCAGTCGTCAGGACGCTGTTCAGGTGAACTTCTTCGTGACGGGAGCCGACGCTCCTGAGTCGGTAGTTTTCTATCCAACCATCGAAAGGCTGCCACGTCCGATTTTTGCCTACAGTTATCAAGTCGTGGACAATCGCGAAGCGAACCGCAACGGGCAGCTCGAAAAAGGGGAGGGAGCGACCATCTATCTGCGCGTGAAGAACACCGGCAAGGGTCCTGCCTATGAAACTCAGGCCAATCTTCGGAGTTTGACGGGCAACGGCGTGGTCCTCAAAGCGGGCCGCTTCGACGTATCGGGGATGAAGCCGGGAGAGAGCCGTGACGTTGCCTTTACCTTCGATACCTTGCCCAGTCTCAAGGATGCCGAGGTGAAGCTGGAAGTCAGTGTGGCTGACCGGGATCTAGGCGTCTTCACGTCCGAGAAGATCGTCCTTCCTCTCTTTTCCGAGAAATCCGCACGCGTGATGGAAAAAGTGGATCGGAAGATGCTGACTCAGAAAGCAGCTACGGTTTTGGCCGAACCCGACGCCAAGGCGGAATCGATCGGCTCTCTTTCCGAAGGTGCAGTGACCGTCCTCGCCAAGAGCAGCGGGTTTTATCAGGTCTCAATCGGTGAGGATCGCTTTGGATTCGTCGCGGTTTCTGACATTCGTGATGAGACGCCCAAGGCTCAAAAGGAAGGTCAGTTTTCTCCGAGCCTATTCCGCTCGGCACCGGAGCTCGAAGTGAAGGCTCATGCGCTCGCCACGCGGAAAAACTCCATCAAGTTGGACGTCGTGGCAGAGGACCTGAGCGGTGGGGTTCAGGATGCGTTTGTCTTTGTGGGGAGTAACAAGGTTTTTTACAAACCCAATCCGGAGAAGAACGGCGCAACCATGCGCTTTAGCCTGGATGCGCCGCTCAGCGCAGGTGTGAACGTCATCACCGTCGTCGCTCGCGAAAATCAGGATGTTTCTGCGCGCTATCGCGTGGTCGTGCGCAAGGACGGTCCGAGCGGTGAGATCTTGCCGACACCCCGCAACGAGGTTTTCGGTGAAGATTGGGAGTTTGGGGAGCCGTAAGCGGTGAAGACGGAAATGCGTCTGAACATCAACATTGATCACGTTGCGACCCTGAGAAATCAGCGAGACTCCGCTTATCCAGATCCCTTACGCGCCGCCCTTCTGTGCCGGGAAGCGGGCGCGGACGGAATCACCGTGCATCTGCGGGAGGACCGACGCCACATCCGGGATCAGGACGTTGCGCGGCTCTCGGCAGCAGACGTGGGGGTGCTCAACCTGGAGATGGCGGCTACGCCCGAAATGACAGAAATCATGGCTCGGGTGCGCCCTGACGTCGTGACCTTGGTTCCCGAGAAAAGGGAAGAAAGGACTACGGAGGGAGGACTTGATGTTCTGGGTCAAAGGGCTGCAGTCCTCGCCGTCGCCCGCGCTTGCCAGGAGAGTCACATCAAGCTCAGCCTGTTCATCGAGGCAGACACGCTTCAGGTGCAGGCGGCCAGAGAAGTCGGAGCCCAGCAAGTCGAATTTCACACAGGGCACTACTGTGAGAGCAGCGAAGAGAGGCAGCGAGAAATGCTGTCGGATTTCAGAGCCGCTGCAAAGCTGGCTCAGTCTCTCGGGCTGGAGGTCGCCGCGGGGCACGGTCTCAATGTCGACAATGTCGGCTCCATTGCGGCGATCTCGGAGATCACGGAGCTCAATATCGGTCATTCTGTCATCGCAGATTCCGTGTTTATGGGCCTTGCGGAAGCGGTGCGCCGCCTCCGTGCCACCATCGATTCTGCGCGAGGGCGGTGATGCGCCCCGTCCTCAGCCGTGAGCAGATGCGCGCCTTTGATCGGAGCGCGATTGAAGCGGGAGTTCCGTCCTTGGTGCTGATGGAAAATGCCGGTCGTGGGGCGGCTCATTTGATCGGACTCAAGCTGAGACCCCGGCGGGAAGGAGAGGCGCCCCGGTCCTCCTCGGCCCTTGTGGGAGCTTGCATTCGTTGTGCTGACGAGCGTTCGCTTTGGGGAGCGGAAGTGCTCATTTTGGTGGGTTCTGGGAACAACGGAGGGGATGGCTGCGTGGTGGCGCGTCATCTTGCCCTTCGTGGTTCACGAGTGGTCGTGGCGACCTTGGCCACGCGCGAGGCGTTTGGTGGGGATGCGCGGTTGGCGCTTCAGGCGATGGAGGCCGTGGGCGTTCCCCTCGTCACGCTCCCTGAAGCAGCCGCTCTGCGTGAACTTCTCTCGGGCTCACCCCTCATCGTGGATGCGCTCTTGGGGACGGGACTCGGGCGACCTTTGACGGGAGAGAACAAGAAACTCGTTGAGCTCGTCAATGATTCATCGTTACCTGTGATTGCGCTCGATCTACCGACGGGACTCGACGCAAACACAGGCGAGGTGCACGCAGCTTGTGTCAAGGCGGACCACACGGTGACCTTTGCTCACTTGAAGCAGGGTCTGCTCACCACGAACGGGCATCTCTTGGCCGGTCGCGTGACGGTTTCGCACATCGGGGTCCCAGCGACTCTCGATCAGGAGGTGGAGCCGTCGGCCTGGCTTCTGGAGGAGTCCGATCTGAGATCAATGATTTCTCCCCGTAGCGGCACGGAGCACAAAGGCACCGCTGGTCGGGTGGGTTTGCTCGCGGGGGGGCCAGGCACCTTGGGGGCAGCGCGACTCGCAGCAAGGGGCGCCTTGCGGGCCGGAGCAGGGCTTTTGACCGTGGTGTCGGATCCCGAGACGATCACTCTTTTAGAGTCGGAAGTCGAAGAGATCATGACACGTCCTTTATTAGGATCCACGGACGAGGACGAGGAGTTCTACGCTCGCTGTGACGCGCTCGTTCTGGGTCCGGGGCTCGGAGCAGATGTGCGGCGGCTTTCCGCGATCGAAGGGATGCTCGCTTCGCAGAGACCGTGCATCCTCGATGCTGACGCGCTCAGGTGGCTGGCTCGACTCGGATCTGCGGCGTGGAGAACGCGGGTGCGCGGCCCCGTCGCGCTGACTCCTCATCCTGCGGAGGCGGCAGCCCTTCTCGGTACGAGTGTTGCCGAGGTAGAGAAGGACCGGTTTTCATCGGCGCGGCGGCTTTCCGAGGATTTTGAAGCCATCGTCGTTCTCAAGGGCTCGCGCACCCTCGTCGTAGCGCCTGGCGAGACGACTCTCGTTTGTGCCTTTGGGACTCCTGCCCTTGCCACGGGCGGTACGGGAGACGTCTTGGCGGGTGTTCTCGGCGCCCTGGTTGCGCACGCTCCCGATCCTGCGGCCTTGAGGAGCCGAGTGGCTTTTGGTGTATCGGTCCATGCGCTGGCCGGCGAGATGTGGGCCGGGGAGCATGGCGACCGGGGACTTTTGGCCCATGAGCTTGCAGATCTGGTCCCACAAGTAGTGAAACGCCTTGTTTCAGATCCTTTGACGTCCTGACGCAGGAACCGAGCATCAGTCAGGTGTGCGTTGCCATTTTGACACGGCCGGCGTGCGATCTTGGACGCACAGTCTTTCTGGGAGCGCTGCAACGAGAGCCTGTGCATGGCCGTTTTGTGCTCGATTCTTCGCTCACCGGTGAGTCCGGGCCCAGCGCACAGAGGTTGGCACGAGCCTTGAATAGCGAGAGGCATGTCCCACAATGCTCCCCCCTCAGAGCCTGCTGTATCGTTCTCCCAGAGCCTTGCCGCGCACCTGCCAGATCTTCGTCGGCGCGCTTTGGTCCTCACCCGGGACGCATTCCGGGCGGACGACCTGGTTCAGGATACGATCGAGCGTGCGTTGAGGTTCGAAAGTACGTTTCACGACGGAGGATACCTGCGAGCATGGCTCATGCGCATCATGCAGAATGTGTACATCAGTCGGTTGCGACGAGCGTCCACCGAGCGCCGCATTCTGGAGCGAGCTGGGGTCGACCCCAATGGATGGGCGTCGTTCACCACGACGACGTTGATGCCAGGGCTTTCACCCAAGGTCGAGCGCGCCCTCCGCGAGCTTTCGCCTCATCTGCGTGAGGTCGTGTCCCTCGTTGATCTGGAGGAAGCATCCTATCGCGACGCAGCGGACGCTCAGAACGTTCCTGTAGGCACGGTGATGAGTAGACTGCACCGGGGTCGTGCTCGACTCCGCGCTACGCTTTCCTCACCTATGGCGGCTTAGGAGCAACCCGGGTAGGATTGCCGATTCTAAACCTGCGTTTCGAATAGCCTAGAATTCGGAGTCTTGAGCTCCTGGGTGATTTCGACAATCCAGTTGGTGAGCAACTCCAGATCGATTGGCCCTTCTTTGGGAGGAGAGAGTCGGAGAGTTTCGAGGTCATGCGTCATTCCTCGAAGTTGATTTGTCGCAGCTACTCTTGCCAGGCGAGGAGACTTGGCGTCAAGGTCCGAACACAATTGCAAGAGTGCGATCATGAATCGCACGAGTGGGAGCCAGACAGGAAAACGAGCCGGGATAGGAGCTACGAGCGCAATCAATTCCTCTCGTCTTTTCCATCTGAAGAGAAGTTGATTCCCCCTTGTACTTTTCTCCAGGATTCCACCGCTTTGAAGAGCATTGAGCGCACTTGAGATGTTTCGTTTGGTGTATCCCAAATAGCGGAAGTCCGACGCACCAAGTTCGGATTTCCAGTAGGCCAGCATCATACTTAACAGGTCTGCTCTTGCGTTTACGCCAAAAGCCATCCGAATGCGAAGCTGGATGAGCTCTGCATGCATCAGAGGCGGAAATGCTGATTTGCTTGTCAACGTTGGAAAATCTTCCTTCCGACTCGATTCGGCGCCTGGCCAGTGACCTCCGACATGGTGAGTCAATGCGGTTGAGAATCGAACAAATTGCGAATAGGTCGATTGGTCGAAATGACTGAGAAGGCCCTTCAATCGAGGCTTCGAAATCAGCCCGGTATTCTTAACGCACCAATCCAGAGCTTCATTTTGCAGCCGCGGATCTTCGGCAGCTACAGTACTCGTGAGTATCATGAGCTCTTCGAGGCCGACGGCATTTCCGTCTAGGTATGTTGCTGATGCTCCGCGCACGCCCAACCGCGTCCACTGATCCCAAGCCAAATTCAGTACGACTTCGAGCAGATCCTTTGAAGCGGTCATTAGACTACTCCAAAGGACTTCAATGCCTGGCTAAGGACGTATGCAAAACCGTCGGAAGGATCGTGGGACCGACACCATTCGGCCGCGCTCTTCAGCTCATCAATTGTCGGTGCGAGAATTCGAAGATCTGCCGTGTGTTTGCTGGACGGTCCTTGGTCCGTTGCCGCATACAGCTTGAAGCAGATTTGGTCGTAACGACTCGCCAGGTGGATGACCAAGTTTCCAAACTGACGTGTCGTTACTCGCGTTGAGAATCCGTCCTGCAAACCGAGATCGAGAAGTGATGCTGGACCAGGGTTGAGCCAGTCTTGGGCGAGACCGAGTGCGTTCGCGACCTCCACCGTGGCGTCTTGAAGGTCTGCTGGGAATGGCTGCGCGCTTTGATAAGCACCGTCGAGATCCTTCGTAGGGCGCTGCAGAAGACCCAAGAGGAGAAGGCTACCACCACCAATAACGGCAATTTCCGCAGAAAGGTCGCGCTCTGTGAGGATCTCGCCAAACGTTTCCAAGGCCTCCTCTAGACTTTCGGGAGTCATGATGAGAAGTTTAACTTCCTAATATGAGAAAGTAAACTTCTCATAACGAGAATTTTAAATTCTCATAACTATCCCCTCGGGCACGGAAATTCTCGGAGCTGGCGGTGTCTCGGTGTGAAGCTGACGTTTTGAAATACCCAAGCCGACCTGGCTCCAGTAAGGTGAACCGAGGGCAACCTTGCATTGCAATCTTGTCACTCGACAATCTTGTCACTCGACAACAGAGTGAACCCGGGTCGGATGGTCGCGGGTCGGATGCTTCGGGGTGACGATGTCTTGGACTTCGGCGGCCCTTGCGAGGTCGTTGAAGGTCCGGCGCATCCCGATTTGAGTGAATCGGTAGCGCCCTACCGCTCGACCATGAACCTAATAAGCCCTGTCCCCTGCGAGTGCTTGCAGCGGGTTTTTATACGGGGGTGGTGCGGTAGAATGAGGAGTTGGGCTGACCCGCAAGCCGAGCATGCTTGAGCTGAAATGTCTTTGTGACCCACCTGGCGAGCAAAACGAGACGGAACGCTGAACCCAAAATGCACACAGCTCAGTCGCTTGGGGCGATTGACGGGCGGACGTTATTCTGCGTCACTTTCCAAGCAGTGGGACTTTATCAGACCATTTTTTTCTTCGAGGACGCTCTTCCCAATCTCGGGGACGTACGCGTTGAGGCGCATCGACGGCTCGGCTGGTTGGGGGCTCGTGCGATTGAAGGTCTCGAGACCGAAGGTCAACTGGTTATAGCCAGCAGCATGCTCAACCCCTTCACGCACCACGTTCTCTGCGCCATTCTCCAAGAAATGGGTGGAGAGTCAGTGAGTCACTTCGACCACAAACCCCAGAAGATCGAGATTCCAACATGGGCACATGCCCCCATCAATCAGATGCCCTTGAGCAAACGCATGGCTATTCGGTACCGCTGGTGGGCGTGGCTCTTGGGGACTGCGAGACTGCGACGATGAACCGCCCCCCCCCTCACTTGGCCCCCTCTTCGACGAGCGCTCTGATGAGCTTGCTACCCGAACGGTCCCAGGTGCGGCCCTGCATTGTGCTGGCCTGATGCGCTGCTAGAATGCACAAGTGTCGAGCATGAACAGACAGGTGACGGGTCGCACCTACCGTGGTGGGCAACAGCCAAGCGACGATACAGACTGGCTTGGCACGACAGTAGAACAGCGGATGGACGCCGTCTGGGAACTCACACGCCAGTGTCTGGCATGGGGAATGAACGCAGTTGATGAACCCCGACTTCAGAGATCTATTACACGAGTTCAACGAGCACGCAGTTGAATTTCTTGTAGTTGGAGCCCACGCGCTTGCAGCGCACGGACACGTGCGTGCAACGAAAGACCTCGACGTCTGGGTGCGACCCTCGCGTGAGAATGCTGAGCGTGTTCACGGAGCTTTACGAGCATTTGGCGCACCGCTCGGGGATCTATCCATTGATGACATATCAACCCCGGGAACAATCTTTCAAATCGGCGTTGCCCCGATCCGAATAGATATCATCACCGCGATCGATGGCGTTGACTTCGAGTCCGCATGGCAAGGACGCATGGTCACCAGGTTTGCGGGCGAATCTGTCGCAGTCTTATCTCGGGAGCATCTGATGCAGAACAAGCGAGCGGCAGGACGCGCTCAAGACCTGCTGGATGTTGAGTGGCTAGAGTCGCACCCGCAGACCTGAGCTACCCAGTGTATCTTCAGACTGATTCGTCGGATCTTGGATCTGTGTGAGCAAGACGCGAAACGCAGAGAAAGCAGCCCAACAAGAAATTGCTGCTGACTGCGACAGCGGAAGCTTTCGTTTCGACGGTGAGTTTGTGGTGCGGCCGCCACTGGGCCTTCTCCCTTTTGTCGTGGCGGCCGGTTGGCGTATCCTGCGGGAGCCCTGCGCTGCAGCAGAATTTCAGGGCGTTGATATAACACGACCCTGTCAAGTTCTGATCGGCGTGGGTGCGGAGCTTC
>CAYMQT010000150.1:0-11660 GCA_964392575.1 uncultured Polyangiaceae bacterium | reverse complement strand
GCTCGACGGTGAGAGACCACACGGACCCCTTGGCGTCTTCCTTGTGCAGCGTCTCTAGGAGCGCCTTGAGGGCCGGGGAAACGCTCATGTCTATCGTCCGCGCCGTCTTCGTCTTGGTTCGGGAGCTGAGACGGACCTCCCCTTCGTCAAGATCCACTTCGGACCAGTCGAGCGCCACGACTTCCCCGAAGCGCATTCCCGAGAGAAGCGCCACGATGATGAGCGGAAGGATCGAATCGTACCTAGGCGTGCTTCCCGGCGGGGCGTGGCCGGCGTGTTCAAAGCGGGTAGCGGTGTAGGTTTCCGCGTCATGCTTTCGGGCGGCTGCTAGGAGTTGTTTGATCTCCGCCGCTCGGAGAAAGTCTGAGGCTTCCTTTGAAGCGGAAAGCAGCTTCAAGCCGTCGGCTATGTCATCGCGACTGAGACGAGGGAGCAACCCGGCGCTTCTTAGGTAGCGGAGCACGGCTTTCACGGAGCGGATCTCTACGTTGACGGCGCTGGGCGAACGCGGAGCGCTCGTCTTCTCCTTGGCTCCCCGGGTTGACCCGGAGATAGCACGCATCCTGGGTGCGCCCGAGAGCGAGGCGCGGAAACTCACAAGGTGGGCGAGGGTGAGCTCGTCCGCACTGGCGACCCCATGCGCTCCGCACCACGTCACGAGCTTGTCAGTGCCCTTCTGGTAGGTGCTCTTGGTGCGGTCACGTAGCCGCGGGTGGTCCTCATAGTAGCGACCGATTGCCGCTTCTAGCGCCGTCCCCGTGGCTCTAGGTGCCCCCGATGAGAGCTCGTCCCGCCTCTTTGCAATCGCGCGCGCCTTTTCGATGGCCCACCGCTTCCGGGTCTGCTCGTTTCGGCCAGCACCGAGGGGATCCAGGCGAGTGAGCATTTCCCTCCCCGTATCGGCGTCGATGTGGCGCGCGCGCCATGCCTTCCGCGGTGGCTTCGGGGCCTTGAGCACCACGCCCGGGTGCGGGCTCTTCCGCCGGGCCGTATTTTTGGAACCCGAGACCGGCTTTCTTTCCGCAGTGGCCCCCTCAGTGGCCCCCTCAGATTGACTTGCCGTGACTTTCCGTGTCATGTTGCGTCCAGAGGCTAACTCATGGAACCAGCCAAAAACAAGTGCATTGAGAGACACGGCGCGACACGGCTAGACAAGCATTTACGGACTGTTAATCCGCTTGTCGCAGGTTCGAGCCCTGCTTCCGGAGCCATAAAAAACCCTGGATGCGCGATCGGCGCTTCTTTCTTCCATAGATTCTGACTCACCCCTGACTCACCCTGGGCCCTTTCGCCCGGGAGGTGAGGTCCCCAGAACTCGGGGAACGCGAGGTGCATCGGCACAAGCGACCCGACGCCCACCTCGTGAGCCATGCGCGCCGCTTGGCGGTAGCGGTTGATCTCCGCTACAAGCTCCAGCGCCCGTTCAAGCGCGCGCTCGTGGGGACCGACCTTGAGGCCGACGTCGCCTAGCTCTTCGAGCCGCTGCCTGGGCTCGGGCTGCGGCTGAACCTCGGTGGCGGCGCGCAGGTGGTCTCGCCGAGCGCGCAGCGGTGAGGCCCCATCAGCATGTGATTCGTTCGCAGAAGCCGGCGAAGATCGCCAGGTTCTGCAAACGGATCGCACCGGGGACCGGGCAGAAGCGCCTGCACGGCGCGTCGAACGTCAGTCACATGGGCTTTACCAGCACCGAGCGCTAGGAAACAGGTCTTTGCTAGCGTCGCATCTTGGAAAGAATGCTTTACGAGGATCCGTCACACCACGGGCGGCCCACGTTGCGTCCAGACGGCCGCGCGCGGGCTGGCGCTCCTCACGAAGCTGGTGGGCTGATCGCGCCGGGCGGCGCCTCGACGCGAACAGCCGCTTTTGCCCAAAAGTGGCTGTTCAGCCCGAGGACACGTTCCGTGACGCCCCGCCCAGGCGCTCGCCCGCGCTGACCGGGAGCGCGATCGGTGCGATCTTCGGGTTGCGGGCACGCGGCCTGGCGTGCGAGGCATACTCCCAGGAATGCTCGCGAAAACGGACACCTCGGCGGCCACGGCGCGCCCCGCACGACGGCGCGGTGGGAGGCGTGCGCCATGAGCCTGCCGATCGCGATCACCGACATCCTGCACGGCCACACCGTCGAGTGGGAGCGGCTCGAGTTCAAGGAGAGCTGGACCCGCTTAAGGTGCTGCACACGCTCTGCGCCTTCGCCAACGACTTCCACAACCTCGGCGGCGGCTACATCGTCATCGGCGTCGCCGAGAAGAACGGCCGCCCCGTGCTGCCACCGGTCGGCGTCACGCAGGAGGAAGCCGACCGCATCCAGAAGGAGCTGCAGAACCTCGGGCACTCGGCGATCTTCCCGACGTACCACCCCATCGCCGTTCCCTACGTCGTCGACGACAAGCTGGTCCTGGTGCTCTGGGCCGCTGGCGGGCGCACGCGCGCATACCGCGCGAAGACCTCGCTCGCGAAGGACAGCACCGAGACGGCCTGGTTCATCCGCAAGAACTCCAACACCGTGAAGGCGACGGGCGCCGACCTCGAGGAGCTGCTCAGCCTCACAGCAAAGGTGCCGTGGGACGACTCGGAGAACACGGCGGGTGCAAAGGTCAGCGACCTCTCGCGTGACCTCATCATCGCGTACCTCACGGAAGTGGAGAGCGACCTCGCCAAGCCTGCGAAGAAACTACCGCTCGAAGAACTCGGCCGCCGGATGGGCATCGTCAGCGGCATCCCCGAAATGCCCTTCGTCATCAACGTCGGCCTGCTCTTCTTCAACCCCGAGCCGTGGCGCTTCTTCAAGTACGCGCAGATCGATGTCGTCTGGTTCCCCGAGGGACGCGGCGGAGATCGGTTCACCGAGAAGGAGTTCAAGGGGCCGCTGCACAAGATGCTCCGCGAGGCGCTCGCGTACATCGAAGCGACGTTCCTCTCGACGACGGTCGTGAAGCACAAGGATCGCGCAGAGGCTGACCGCGTCTCGAACTTCCCTTACGAGGCCATCGAGGAGGCGCTGGTCAACGCCGTCTACCATCGCGACTACCTCACGCGAGAGCCCGTCGAGGTGACCATCACGGGGGACGAGCTCACCGTCGTGAGTTACCCGGGGCCTGACCGCTCCGTGAAGCCGAGCGACCTTGCCAAGGGACGCGCCATCTCGCGCCGCTACCGCAACCGCCGCATCGGCGAGTTCCTCAAGGAGCTGGACCTCACCGAGGGGCGCGGTACGGGCATCCCGAAGATTCTCCGTGCCATGAAGGCGAACGGCTCGCCGCCGCCAGAGTTTCGCACGGACGACGACCACTCGTTCTTCGCGACCGTGCTACCCATCCATCCCGACGCCAAGGCAGCCGCGCCCGACTTGGCCGGCCCGACAGGCCAAGTTACAGGCCAAGTTACAGGCCAAGTCGCGAAGGTGGTCGAGCACCTCGACGGAGAACTGACGCGCCAAGAACTCCAGGGAGCCGTCGGCGTCGCGAGCCGCGCGCACTTCAGAGCAGCATACCTCGACCCCGCCCTTGCGGCAGGCCTCGTCGAGATGACCCAGCCCGACAAGCCGAACAGCAGGAGCCAGCGCTATCGCCTCACGACTGCGGGCAGGAAGTTCCGCTTGCAGACGCCGAAGAGGAAGAAGTGACCGACGAGACGACCGAAGCACCAGCACCGACCACCCCTCCCGCGCCACGCCCGAGGCCGCGAAAGCCTGGCGTGCCAGCTGATATTCTATACGCAAGCGTTGTATTGACCAATTGAACGCAGAACAGCCTTCTTCGCCAAGGAAAGCGAGTAATTTTCTCCTTCGTCCACGCGGAGAAGGCAAGCTTCAAAGTGAGCCACTTGTGTGATGTCCTGGGAGTGACGCGGCAGGGATACTACGCTTACCGAAAGCGAAATAGAGGACCTCGGCAACGCAAGCGGGAAGCGCCGGAAGGTACTGGAAGCCGCCGGTGTCACGCTGAGCATGAGCCGGAGGGGCAACTGCTGGGACAACGCCGTCGCGGAGAGTTTCTTCTCGACTCTGAAGCTGGAACTTATTCACCGTTACCGCTGGAGCAGCTTGGCCCAACTGCGCTTCCATCTCTTCGACTACATCGAGACCTTCTACAACCAACGACGGATCCATTCCTCAATTGGATACAGGACCCCCAATCAAATGCTGACAGACGCTTCTCAAGCAGCGTAAGATATGTGTCAACGAAACGGGGGGAAGCCCAACCATGAGCGAGATCGACATGGCCTCGCTCGTCGTCGCTCCCGCCGCGCACGTAGATGCTGCCACCGAAAGTGAGCCCGGACGCTGGGCGAAAGACGATGGGCTTGTTCGTCGTGCCTTGCGCGGTCAGCTCTCCTGTGCCGCTGGGCCTCCTACGGTGATGCGCATCCCCTCCTGCTCGAACTCCACGATCGCGCAGGGCTCGACGGTGACCCGGGCGTCTTCGATCGTGAAGGATTCCGTGATGCGATGCGGGCTGTCTACGGCTGCCCTCGCGGCTGCTCTCGCGCGCCGTTTCCCCGGCCTCAGAGGCTACACACGGCCAAATCTGTTTCGGATGCAGCAGTTCTTCGAGGTCCGACGCGTAACTTTGGTATAAACTGTGCGAGTGCGCACCCTGCTCTTGCTCGCGGTATGTCTGTGTGGAGCCTGTCATGAGCCCACTCGCGCTCGCGTGGAAACGATCCCTCCGAGCGCAGCGCCTCCACCGAGCGAAGTCGAGCAGCGAGGTGAGACGGATCCATCAAGCGAGGCTCGGCGCGCTCCTGTCTCACCGGAGCGCTGCGAGAGCGACGATGAGTGCAGCCCTCAGCTCGCTCGCTGCGATAGGGGTGGGAAGGCGCTCTGCGTGCGCCCCTGGGTGCCCGGCCCCGACGGCGTCGCGGTTCATGAGACCGGCATGTGCCAGGTGACGTGCGCGGCTGCGCAGTGAGCACCCGATGACTCCTGAACAGTTCACGCCGCCAGTTTGAGGGAGCCTTAACGGCTACCCCCTAGGATCTTCGCGCCCGATAGACGAGCCTAGAGGTTCAGATGACGAACGACGCCCCATCACTCACCCGCCGCGCTATTGCCCGAGCCGTCGATGTCGCCGTCTGCGTCGGCATCGACGTCGCGCTCGGCATGTGGATGGGGTTCGGCTTCGACTGGCTCGCGATCGGTGCGTCCGTCGTCTGGCTCTACTTCTCATGCTCGCTCGCACTCTCGGGCACGACGCTAGGCAAGCACATCGTCGGCATCGCGGTCGTGGGTCCGACGGGTGACAAGCCAACGCTCGGCGCTGCACTTCGTCGCGAGTTCTTCACTGTCTTCGGCGCCATCCCATTCGTGGGTCCGCTTCTCGCGATCGCCTCATGGATCGCGATAGCCCTCGCGGCCCGCAAGAGCGCCAACGGGCAAGGCCCACACGATCGCCTTGCGGGCGGGACGCGTGTGATTGAACGAAAGGCTGGGGGAGCATGACCCGGAAAGAAACCACCGACCCCGTGTCAGTGATCGAGACCATCATCGACGCCCAGTCGAGGGTCATTGACGGCTTCCCCGTGGGGCGAGTGCTGCCGAACATAAAACGGCGCATGGTCGGGCCGTTCATCTTCATCGATCACATCGGCCCAATCGACGCTGCCCCGGGTACCGCGCTCGATGTGCGACCGCATCCGCACATCAACTTGGCGACGGTGACGTACTTGTTCGAGGGCGAGATCCTGCATCGCGACAGCCTTGGTTTTGAGCAGACGATTCGTCCCGGCGCCGTCAACTGGATGACCGCCGGGCGGGGGATCGTGCATTCGGAGCGCACTCCGGCTGAGCTGCGCCGGACGGGGTTTCGCATGCATGGGGTTCAGCTCTGGATTGCCTTGCCCCAGGAGCATGAGGAGGTCGAGCCCGACTTCCGTCATTTTCCCGCCGAGGCATTGCCCAGTGTGTCTCGGGGTGACGTTCACCTGAGCGTTCTGGTTGGCTCTGTGTATGGCGTGACGTCCCCCGTTCCGACGCTGTCGCGACTCTTCTACGTCGATGCGAGGCTACCTCAGGGTGCAGAGCTTTCGCTGCCGAATGAAGAAGAGCGCGCCGCCTTCGTCGTCGAGGGCACGATCAGCTGCGGCGAAGAACGCGCAGAAGTCGGCCGCCTGCTGGCGTTTGCGCCCGAAAGCGCGCCTCTTTTGCGAGCCGAAAGCGACGCTCGCATCATGTTGCTCGGCGGAGACGCGCTGGACGGCCCCCGGCATATCTTCTGGAACTTCGTTTCGAGCTCCAAGCAGCGCATCGAGCAAGCCAAGGATGATTGGCGAGAGGGGCGTTTTCCCAAGGTCCCTGGAGACGATCAGGAATTCATCCCGCTGCCTGAGGGGGCATAGCAACTCAACCTCGGATCCAATCTTCGACCGTGACACCTGGGATGCGTTCGTAGTGGCGCCGATTCCCAGTCACGACGGTGGCCTGTTGGGCAGCGGCGATCGCGCCGATAAAGAGATCCGCATCCGCGAGACGTTGTCCCTTCCGTTCGAGCAGGGCCTTGGCCTCGCCGAAGATCTGGACCGAAGAAGCATCGAGTCCGAGAACCGGCAGCGTGGCGAGGAAGCTCGTCACGAGCGCACGATTCCGCTCTGGGGCCTTAGACTTGGCGGCACCGTAATGAAGCTCCGCCGCAGTGATCCATGTCGTCACCACTTTGTCGGAGATTGCTGCACGACGTTCGATGACGCTCTCGTTGCCGCGCAGGATGGCAATGCAGGTATCGGTGTCGAGCAGCTTCAAAGATTGATCTCACGCCCGGAAGTGCGGCGCTCCATGAGCTGCTCGTTTTCGGCCGCCTGATCGTCATCCGATTCCCATTTTCCGGCGAGCTGGCGCCAGGCAGCGACTTGCGTGTCCGTGTTGGTCATGTGGGGTTCGGGTTGCACGAACCGGCTCCGGAGCGTCGATTCGAGCAGATAGACGATCTCCTGCGTCAGACTCCGGCGATCACGCTCAGCGGCTTCGCGTAAGTCACGGAGGAGTCCATCAGGCAGGTTTTTCAGTGTGAATGACGCCATGAGGCCACCTTATAGAAACCATTTTGGATTCCTTTTGGTTGCAAGTCAAGGGGATGTGTAGCAGTCTAGAATGAGCCCTTCCTGCTCACTCCCCCCGATGGATCTGATTTACGCCTTGCAGAAATCCAGGAGAATCGATGAGCACAGATCCAGTGAAGATTCACCGTGGTGACCTGTTCTGGATGGAGTCCGATGATTCGCAGGGACTCGTCCCGAGCTACTCCCATCCCCACGTGGTGGTTTCGGAGGACGTATTCAACCATTCTCGCGTCACGACCGTGGTTGTATGTGCATTGACGTCGAATTTACACCGGGCAAACGAGCCGGGAAATGTTCTGCTCGAAGTGGGCGAGGGGGACCTTCCCAAGCAGAGCGTCGTGGTCGTGTCGCAGATCTCTTCTGTCGACAAGGCCTGCTTGGGTGAACGGATCGGGGCGCTGTCCGACGCGCGGGTGGAACAGATCCTGGCTGGGCTGCGATTCCAACAGGCGACGTTCTTCGGACGATGATGCCCTAGAATTTTGAGATACCGGGACAAGGTCTTTCACTTGCCCGGCAACACTACCGCAGTCATGTCCGACGCCGCTTCACCAACGGCGCGGAGGACATTCATCGTCGTTTCAACGTCGTGCTGAGCGAGGTGCCCGATCAAGCGATGGGTGGCCTGGCTGACGGCTTCTCGTACGCGACCCAGATAGGCTTTACCAGCTGGGGTCAGCTCGATTAGCTCCATACCGTCGCGGGTGTGAGTGCCGACGTAACCAGCCTCCGCGAGGCGATCGAGCACTTGAGTGCTCGTCGACTGTTCGATTTCGAGTCGGTGCGCAAGATCGAAAGCCAGTGCTTCCTTTGGCACTGCGGGGTTCTCGGCGAGTAAGGTAAAGGCCACCCAACTCTCAAAGTCTGTCCCTGCTTGTGCGAGTACATGCAGATGCGCCTTCTGAGCGGCTCGCGCTGTTTCGCCAAGGATCCTGCCGAATGTTCGAGTGTCGGTCATCGTTATGTTTCCCGTATTTTCGTTGTGTATAGGGTCCGACGTCGTGGCCGGGCTCTGTGGTTCGCGGGAGGTCCCCGTCGCGCAGGCCGCAAGTGCCGCAGCGAGGACGCCCAAACAAGTGTATTTCCACGTCATGCGCGCCAGCTTAAGTCATAAAATATTTTCCTACAGTGATAATTAATGATGTGTATCATCACCAATAGTGATCTTTTCGTCGTTGGATCTCAACCTACTCCTGGTTCTTCACGCGGTGCTTGCGGAGCGCAGCGTTGCGCGTGCGGCCAAGCGACTGCACGTCACCCCCTCGGCGGTGAGCAACTCGCTAGCCCGGTTACGCGTCGCGCTCGACGACCCGCTGGTCACGCGTAAGGGGCGCGGCATCGTGCCTACTCCGCGCGCACTCGAGATCGCTCCCGTGCTGGAGCGTACTCTGCGAGAGATTGAGAGTGCGATCAGCATGGGACACTTCGATGCAGCGAGATCGACCCAGATGTTCACGCTCGCTGTAGCGGAGGCGGGACAGATCGCTTGGATCCCTGGCATCGCCGACCTCATGCGACGGGAGATGCCTTGTGCACGCTTGCGTGTGGTCGGTATTGATTCGTTGGTCGCACTTGGAGATCTCTCGTCTTCTGAGGTTGACCTACACATCGGTGTGCAGGCTGAAGGCACAGGAATATATGCGAAGCTCCTCATGAAGGAACGAACGACGCTCGTGGCTCGCAGAAACCATCCGGCGTTCACTGGACGACTCTCGCGGCGCGGACTCGGCACACTCAAGCACGTGATGGTGCAGATGGTGCCTAGCAGGACGTTCCGTGACCGTACTTCCGTCGTCTACGAGCGCGCCGGTATTGAGCGCGAGGTGGTCCTGGCGGTTCCCACTTTCACCGCCGCCGCCGTCGTCGTCGCCAGTACCGACCTGGTCGCGACGCTCCCCACCTCGTTCCTCACCACCCACGGTTCTCGGCTTGGTCTATGCTCCTTGAAAGGCCCCGTCCCCGCGCACGACGTGGCGATTTCTCTCTGCTGGCATGAGCGCACACACAAGGACCCTGCCATGGTCGCGTTTCGAACCCTGGTACGCCGGGCGATCGTGCGCAGCGGACCCACGTAGGGGGATCTCGGATTTTCAGATACAGAGAAGCGGCCATCAAGCTACCGGCGCGTCTGAACCCCACGAGCCTGGTGGTCCCCTTTTCGCTTTCGGAAGAATGGAGCAGACTCAAGGGATGCTCCGTTACGTCGAGTACGCGCCGTCTGCGGCCCTCAAAAGCGACGTCGTCGCTTTCTGGACGCTCGAAAACACAGGACAAGCGCTGAGCATCGTAACGGTGTTGCCTGACGCGTGCGTGGACCTGATTTATTTCGATCATCGGGAGCCGGCACTGATCGGGCCCGCCACGCGGGTCTCGCGTCCCATTGTGCCGCCTCGGGGCAAGATCGTTGGCGTACGGTTTCAGCCGGGATCGGCTTCACGCTTCGTGAAGCGGGAGATCGCGTGGTTTCGTGATGGCCAGGTACCGCTCGCGGAGTTCGACGTTCCCCGACTCGCTCCTGGAAGCCTGGCTCGAAGCGATCCCGAAGCGCTCGTCGATGCGCTCATGCGTGAGCTCACGGATCGTGCAACTGCTTGGCGAACGCTCGATCCCGATGTGGTCGAGCTCGTCAGAAGCTTGCGTGAAGAGTCTCGCGGAAGGATCGACGATCTGGCGCGGACGCTTTCTTCGTCGCCGCGGCAACTCCATCGGTTGGCGCTTCGAGCCGTGGGGCAGAGCCCCAAGCAGCTGCAGAGCGTGCTCCGAGCGCAGCGCGTGCTTCAGCTGGGGGTTTCGCTACCCTTGGCCGCACTCGCGCAGGAAGCGGGTTACGCGGATCAAGCCCACATGACGCGTGAGCTCCGCCGTCTCTTTGGAGCCACGCCTCGCGCGCTCGTAGGCCACGTCCCCTCGGCGTTCGCGCTCGCTGCTCAGTGATTGGACCAGACCGCCAGCTGGTAGCCGCCGGGGTCCTCGAAATGAAAGCGTCTCCCGCCGGGAAACGAGAAGATCGGCTTCACGATACGCCCTCCGGCGTCTTCGACACGTTGCTGCGTGGCTTCCAATGCGTCTGCATAGATGACGATCAAAGGCCCTCCCGCAGGGCGTGGCTCGCCGAGCGTGGAGAACCCGCCGTCGAGCCGTCCATCCGTGAAGGCACAATAGTTTGGGCCATAGTCCGTGAATTTGAAGTCGAACGCGCGTCCGTAGAACGCCTTGGAGCGTTCGAGATCCGTAACCTCGAACTCCACGTAGTCCATCGTGTGATTCTTTTCAGAACGGGTCATGCCGTGTCCTTTCTGCGCCGAGGATGCACGAATCTCGCGACTCGGTTCTTGAACGAATCGGACAAATCAACTTAGGGATCCCCCAAAATCAACCTGGGAGAGGAATTCGAGCTGGAGCGCGCGGCTGCGATGACGGAGAATACGCGGGAGCGAACGCTGCTCCTAGCGCGCGCGGAAGCGTGCAAGTGTCTCTGTTAGACTCGGAGGAAGGTGCCTGCCTGGAAACGCTCGAACGAGCGCGCGATGTCAGCCCGCGTGTCACCGATGAACGGACCGTACCAGGCGATGGGCGTATTCTGTCGCTGGCCTGCGTAGAAGAGAACGCGCATGGGGACCGCGCCAGTATTTTCGATGCGAAGCGACGTATCGCCCTCGTCGCTCGTATGATCGAGCCAGCCGATCTGGCCAGGTACGAGCCGCTTTGCTTCCGTTCCGATCAGGGCTTCTCCTTCGAGCACGTAGAGGAAACCATTATAGGAGGCTGGGACGATCTCCGTTACCTGGGCGCCCGGTTCGAGACGCACGTCGAGCAGTGTGACCGGCACTCGGTTGCGCGTAGGCGAGGCGAGCGACCCACTCATCCCACTGTAAAGGTAGATCTCGGCGCCGGGCTCACGCCTCCATAGCGCGTCGGTGCGGCGGATGATTTGGTGGTCGGGCGTCGTCCATCGATCCGCCTTCGGCAACGTCAGCCAGAGCTGAAGGAGCCGGAAGCGCCCGTCGATCGGCTGATCGGGGCCGTGGACGATGCCGCTGCCCGTCGTGGTCCACTCCACGTCGCCGGTGGCGAGTCCGCCTTCACCTTGGTTTTCGGCGGGTGAGTCACCGTCGACGAGAAAGCTTACCGTCTCGAAGCCCGCGTGTGGATGAGGGCCGGCCATGAGGCGGCCGTCGACGCGGTCGTCCATCAGCAGGATGAAGGGGTCGGCGTCGCGCCACTCGCCGGGGGAGATAGCCCGGATGACAGTGTGATCTGGGCCGAAGTCGCCCTGCGATGGCGGAGGTAATGAACGGATACGTCCTAGATTTCGAGGGGTTACGATGGTCATGGCTGCGACTCCTGGGGGTTGGTTCTCCGTGGGCTGTTGGTTACTATCTGATACTAGAGTAATAACCGTGCCTATTGGCCCGGCAAGGGGGCACATCGATGTCACCAAGGAACACGCACCATCCCTAAGTTGAATGTCTGGCGATCAAAAGACTGACCGGAAGGACACTCTGTGGCCACCACACCCGATATACGTCCGGTCGGGGATCTCCCGGACGAGATTGGCAAGACCGCCGCTCGCGAACTCTCCCTCCATGGCATCACCAGCCTCCAGG
>CAYMQT010000149.1:0-11712 GCA_964392575.1 uncultured Polyangiaceae bacterium | reverse complement strand
CGGCGCCTCACACTTGTTCGGCGGCGGTTTTCCGCGCCGCGTCACTCCTCGCCCTGCGGGCTCGCGTGCCTTGGGCTGTTCTTGCTGCGAGGTGACCGCTGTGGACTGAGAGGTGACTGCTGCACACTTCGCCCTTTGGGCTGGTGTGTTCGCGTCCACATGGGCGGACTGAGAGGTGACTGCTACACACCTCGCCCTTTGGGCTGGTGTGTTCGCGCCCATATGGGCGGACTGAGAGGTGACTGCTGCACACTTCGCCCTTTGGGCTGGTGTGTTCGCGCCTACATGGGCGGCGGGGGTGCTGAGCGCGCCGCGTCACTCCTCGCCCTGCGGGCTCGCGTGCCTTGGGCTGTTCTTGCTGCGAGGTGACTGCTGCGGACTGGGAGGTGACTGCTGCACACCTCGCCCTTTGGGCTGGTGTGCCTTGCTGGTTTTTGCTGCAAGGTGACTGCTGCACACTTCGCCTTTGCGCTGGTGTGCCTTGGGTGTTTTTAGCAGGTGGTGTTGGTGCCGCCGGCTTCTACGTTCATGAGGCCCAGGAGATTCATGTAGTAGTTCAGGCGGCCTTCGAGGGCGTCTGGACGCTTGCCACCACACTCCTGAGGCCCATTGATGAGCTGAATCGTAGCGCCGAGACCCCCTTTGTAGACTGCGTGCGGAGTTTGTGAGTGCCCGGGGTTCATCCAAAACCACAGCGCCGAACGCCACAGCATGACTGGATCAGAAGCAACGATTCCCGGGTTATTCAACAAGTCCACGCCCAGATAGTCCCCGGCGGCTTTGTAGTTGTAGTTCCACGAGAGCTGCATGGCGCCACGCCCGTAGTATTCGCTGGCTCCCGCCGGACACCCGTAAGACTGACTCGCATCGCAGTAGGTGCCCGGGTTCTGCTCGACGGTGTAAACGAACTGACCCGTCTCCCATTTAGAATTGGCGAGAAACATGGCGATCTCACGCTTGGCCCACACCGGATCCGAATCGCCACCAAAGGCAGGAAAGGCCTTCGCTGCTTCGATGAAATTTTCGTAGGTATAGCCCTGAGCCGAGGGCGCAAAGGCGTTGAACTCAGCCTTGCTGAGAAGAGCTCCAAGGCCGCTCTGGACGCCCGATCCGTCGTCGGGGATCAGCTCGATGGAATCGAGGAAAAACTCTCCCGCCGTATCCGCAGGAATGATCCAACTGAGAAGGAGAATATCGGACGGGAAAAGCACCACAGGATTCGTGTCCGTGCCCCACGGCTGCACCATGTCATTCCAGAAGAATTCCACCAACTGATAGGTGTCTCCGAGGGTGACCGACCCTTCATGGGCGTTCCAACAGGCGGTCGCATCTGGATCGCACCAGCCCCCCGAGGCAGTCGGGATCACCGCACCAGACTGCGCCTGGAAAAGGATGCTCCCGGTTCCGCTGATATGAAAACGCACGCCCATCGAGCGAGCTATATCGTCCGTGAGATCCGCCTGAGGAATGGACAAGCTCACGCTCACACTCCCTTCTGGGGTGCCCGTGGATGTCGCATGGATGATCGTATTGCCAGTACCGTCATCCTTGATCGCCCAGGTCAGGGCGCTCCCCGAGGGATCGTAGGAAATCCAGTGAGCCGCGGGGATCGTTTCAAGCGCGTCCGTGGTCGGACCGTTGTGCAGAGGCGGACCCCCGTCACCATCGCCATCTCCCTGCAAATCACCGTCACCATCTCCGATAACGTCACCATCGCCATCGCCCTCACCATCACCATCTCCGTCGCCATCGCCACCATCAGCGGCAGTAGGACTTGTGCAAGCGACGGCCCAAGCGAGCGAAGAAAGAGTGAGTGCTTTAAGAATGAGCTTCATCGATGACCTCCATGCGCGACGGCTGCGCTGTTCTCTTGGGGTATCACCTCTCAGGAGAGCGAGCAGGGTCGTTTCTTATCGCGCTGGGGAGCGAATTCTCCGGAACAAGGGAAAAACAGCCATGTTATCTACACCCACTGAAGTTTTTTGGTCATGCGCGAGGGAGCGCTTTCATGGGCGCATGTAGGCGCCAGGCGGGAGGATTCACACGAAAGCACACCTTCCATCACGCGAAACCCCGTCGCCTCCGCACCCATCTCCCGCGCAACAAAATGAAAAAGAGCCGAGCACTTCCGCGCCCGACTCTTTCTCTCACAAGCGACTCCATGTGTCGCTTCTGCTTCACGCAGTCAGCTTGTACTCAGTAGAACTCGATGTCGTCCAGGTGAACCTCGTAGGGCTGCAACCACTCACCCTGCACACCGTCTGCTTCCGCCGGATCCACAGACCGAATCACGAAGGACAGACTGATGAGCTTGCCCGCATCGATGGGCTGGTTGGCGTAGGCACCCAGCTCTGCCCAGTTCGGCAGCTTGACGCTGCTGAACGGAACTTCATGGGTCGCCCACTCCGTCCCGAGTTCAATGACATCTCCACGGTAGCTGCCTCCAGCAGCAGCAACGGACGGCTCCAAGGTCACAGGGTCCTTAGCAGAGAGCCAAATCTTGCTGCTGGTCGGGCTCTTCGCCTTGAAGCGAATGCCGGTGTAGCCCGCGGTGGCTGCACTGTAGCAGTTGGCGCCGCTAGCAGAGTACGTACCAAGCAGGGTATCCAGAGATGCGTAGTTGTTCCACGTGGGGGCCTCGCCACCGTCGCACCAACCGTCGCCCGCTTCACACTTGAAGACAACGTAGCCGGCCGTCAACGCACCCGCTGCGCCACCCATGCCAGAATCGCCGCACTCACCGTCACCACAGATGGGTGGCTCGCCCGTGTAGGGGCCCACGCCGTCCGAGTGACCATGCTCCCAGGTGCCCAAGCGACCATCGCCATCCTCAGGAAGGTTCCAGCTGGTGCTGTGATCAAAGTCGTCAATCGTCGGGCTGCCGTCTGCCGTGGCGCAGGCGAGCGAAAGGCATCCTTCAGCGGAAGTGGGGCACGTCACGCCGTCGCCGTCGCCGTCACCGTCACCATCACCGTCACCGTCACCGTCACCGGAGGTTGCGCCTGCACCGTCTGCGTCAGCACTGTCACCGTCATCGTCACCACCGCCACAAGCAAATGCCACGATTGCAGAACAAAGGAAAAAAGGAGCGAGCTTCAAACTGCGCATAACGTTCACCTCAAAAGATAGAGTCAGGCCAAGGCGGCCGTCGGTTGATTCCCAAAACTGTCGTCCAATCCTGGGGATGACGACTAACTGCGTTCAAGGTACCTCAGTCCACAGACTCGTCATGGCGCTTTCCGTTCATAACCTCGTCGTGGAAGCGGTTCCTTTGTGTTTCGGCCACAGGTCCGGCGAAAACAATCAGCGCGACCGGAAATGATGAAGGACCTTGGAAGGCCCGCTTCCACACCCGGGGCGCGGCGTCCCCTTGTCCCTCCCCTCACGCCGAGGGGTTCCACCTCCAGGTGATTCGAAAGATCCCTTCAAAAGAGTCTTGAGGCTGAGCAAGCTACGTTTTCCGATTCAAACGACGAAAAGCAGGTAGCGCGCGACACCGTAAATGGGCCTGAAGATCCACGGGAAAACATTCCACGCGATGATCAATCCGAAAAAACCCATACCGGGGTTCATGCGCATTTTCTGAAAAAACTGACCCGCTGATTCCGGAAAGAATCCTTCGAGCACCGCAGCTCCGTCCATCGGTAAGATGGGCAAGAGGTTGAAAACGCCCAACAGCAAATTGAGGCTAAACAAGATGGACAAACCCTTGGCCAGCGCGCCGGAAAGTGCACCTGGCGAATCATTGACGGCCACGACGATCGAATCGAGAGAGCCCGAGGTCGTCAGAAGAAGGGTCCCGCTCTTGACCAGCACGACGATCAAAATGAATCCAATCGCACAGAGGAGAAAGTTCCCCATCGGACCCGCCAGGGACATCCAAGCGTAACGTCTCGGATGACGCTCGGCCCAACGAGGATCATAGGGAGCCGAGGCATAGCCCATCATCCAACCCATGAAGGCAAAGCTCAGGAGCGGCAAGATTGCCATCCCCACGGGCTCGCGTTTGATATGAGGGAGAGGATCCAAACTGACCTGCCCGCCCTCGTAGGCCGTGTCATCTCCCCCCAGATGCGCGATCCAAGCGTGCCCGAACTCATGCACCGTCGTGCTGAACACAAAAACGACATACCAGATGAGGAGATCTGCGATGAAAGGAAGGCTCATGGGTGAGCGACTGCTAGCAGCGCAGGGGCGCCATGAAAACATCACTCACCTGACAGGAGCACTGAGCTATCCGCGCCCCTTACGCTGTTTGGGGAGAGGGGAGGCTTGGCCCCACCACACTGCCTCCTCCACATTGCACTGCTCAACCTCCACATTGCACTGCTCAACCTCCGCCGCACTGCTCAACCTCCGCCGCACTGCTCAACCTCCGCCGCACTGATCCGCGGTGGTGCAAACCTTGTAGTCTGCTCCTGTCACGGTGATGCAGCAGCTTCCCGGACAGTCGTCGTCATTCACGCATACCGGTTTGCAGGAAAAGCCCGTTGCTTCTCCACCGACACAGTGAGTGCCTTCACAACATGCCGCTGAATCATCCGTCCCGCATTCATTCCACGTTTCCGTACACCCGCAAAACAAGCTGTCGACACAAAAGCCATCGGTGCTCCCACTGAATGGCTGACAACATCCGGTCTCCAGACAGTCCTCGTTCTTGCGGCAACGTGGCCTACAACCAGCGTAGTTCTCGTTCTCGGAGTCGACACAGATCCCTCTACAACAAAGGCTCGGTGTGTTCGGATCTCCGTCACTGCAATCCGTCTGAGCCGTGACCAAACACGCCGTTTCACATTCTCTGGCCTGAGCGCAGACAGGAACACCGGTGTCGTAGGCATCCGTGCAGCAACCGGTTTGACACTCCTCGTCGCTTTCGCACGGGTTCTGACAGGATTTCGCCCCGTAGCCAGCGCGCGACGGAAGACACTCGAGTCCGGGACAACAATCATCGGACTCTCCTAAGCATCCCTACTTCTCTCATGGCAAAGCTCCTCTACGTCACCCGACGGCTCAAATTTCCTCCGCGCCCTCTCAGCAGACGCTCTTGGGCCCTAGGGGAGGTTGGGCCAGTGAGGAAGCGCTTCGCTTTTATCATAACCCTCCTGAGTCTTTTCTCATTGATCGAAGCACTTCAGGAGGAGTACCCTAGAAGCCGTCCCCATATCCTTTGATTTGCTCTGAAAGAGGTCATGAACCAGCTCTGTAACTATCTGAAATGATAGTGGCGCTGCGCAGTTTTTTGCATCCTGCATGCAGGATGCAATAATCCTGCAAATGGGTTGGCTGAGAGACTTCATGAGCGCCGGGGATCCCCCGATCCCCAGTTACGGACGGCTCGCGGTCCAGTGCCTGGGACACCCGGCGTGGCCGGTCGAGCTCGACTTGAAGGAGCGCTCCCTGGCGACCCTCTTCAGTAAGATGGAGCGGGGACAGGATCTGGATTGGCTTCGGGACCGCCTCGAAGTTCAGCAGGTACTTGCTGAAGTGCTCGGGCGGGCGGTGTCGGACGTCCGTGGGGCCATCGGGCAGTCCGCCCACCCCACCCAAGAGCGCTTCTTGAGACTCGACGATGTTCGCTTCGCTCGTGAAATCGATCTTTCGTCTGAAGAGCTCCCTCCGGGTCTCCCTGCGCACGTTCTGCATCCATCCGATTGGGGGACGTCCGTGTGGAAGGCAGAAAGTGGCGCCGGACGCAGCCTGCTCGCGCGCTGGCTCAAGGTGCGTGGCCTTGCCCACACAAGACAGCTCCAGAGCGAACAGGATCTAGCGCGGCTCCCGATGCGAGGCGCTTTGTTCGTGGACGTGAGCGAAGAACTCGAAGTGTCCGGCTTCACGCTTTCTCCGGCGCATCTGTCCGAGCTGCGCGCAGGGAAGCGCCCGCTTCTGTTTGCTCTTCGGCGTGTTCCGGACGCTCTTCGCGAAAACGTCATTGAAAGCCCGCCCGTGGTCGATTTCCTGCCGGAACTCGTGCACTGGATTTCTCTTCGCCTGGACGGAAGTGGGCATTTCGAGCCTGAACGCGCGGAGAACTGGATCCGTAAGGTTGCGATCCCGGCGGGCGCCATTCGCACCTTGGGTGACGCTCTCGGACTGCTCGGCATGCTCGACGAAGTTTCACCCCGCTCCCTGCTCGCCAAGAGTCTCGATGAAATCGCGGCTCAGTTTGTGTCGCGGCGGGTGCGTGAAGCTCAAGAGCGTACGGGTCAGGATCCGCGCCTTGCGGAAAAGGTTTACCCCGCTCTCAAGGAGGCTTCCGCGCGCCTGCTTGTCTCCGAAAGCAAAAGTGTCAGTGCTCCTCGCTCTCAGGACGAGTGGACACGTTTACTTTCTTCGAGGCAAGATCAGGACTTACCCGATCCCTCCTGGTTCACCGAGGCCCTGCGCGGCGCCCTCGGCTCTCAAATTTCTCGTAGGGATTTACGCCGAGCAGCGAAGCATCTCGATCCGAGCGCATTTCAAATCAGCAGAAGTCTGAGCAGCAGCGGACTGCTCAGACGGGCAGAGTCACGAGCAGAATCACGAGCAGAACCCAGAGCAGAGCCTGCCTCCTCTTCAAGGGCTTCAAAGACGGACGCAGAACCCCGGTTCAAGCTCGGTCCACAATGGATCGCAAGCCTCTTAGAGGCGCGCGCGGCTCAGGAAGCCCTGCGTTTGGCGCCGTCTCAATGGGGCCTCGTTCTGCTCGGCGCTCAACCTGAGTCTGTCATGGTCCATCTGCTCAGGACGGCGCGCGAGCGAGAGCTGCGGGCTTTCTTCTCTGTGGTGGATGATTTCGAGGAGGAGATCCCGGAGCTGCGCGCCGCTCTGGAGGCGTCGGTCATTGCACTCGGACTCGCAGAAGCGGAAGGTCATCCCGTTCCCGAAGACCTCTCGATGGACATCCTCGGCCTGTGTGGAACGCATTTGTTGTTCATCGACGGCCGTCCCGAGCCGCTCTTCGCGAGGCAAACCGCAGAGCCTTGCTGGTTTGAACGCGACCATTTCCTGGCCGCTCTTTCGGTCTTGCTTCATCGCACTCGGGGTAAATATGGAAGTCTCGGTTCGTTCTCGACCTGGACGAAACAGTCTGATCCTCATTTCAAGGGCCCCCTCTTACGCGTCCTCGCAAAGCGGAGACAGTCGGTTTCCTTGGCGGTGGGTTTGCTCCGCGTGCTCGAAGAGTTCGTTCAAGAAAGCGAGGTACCAAGCGCCCTGCTCTGGGTTCGCTCAAAGGCAAAAGGCCGTGGTCAGGCGCTCCTCGATGCCCTCGGTCTCGCATCACTCGAAACCCTCCTGCGCTACGCTGAAGGAAAAGACGCTCCAGAAGCCGAAGTTTATCTACAGATCTGGAAAGCTGAGAGCGAAGAGTTCGACGTCATCGATGCCGTCCTTTCCAAGGACGACAGTCCCGCCATGGTGAAGGCCTTGTACCGGCACCTCCCACAACCGACTCTTCTTTCCCGTATCGAACGAAAGCGGCGTATCGACTTTCTGGCCCTGCTTCCTCATCAATTCTCTGCCTGGTTGTCCGCTGGAGAAGCGCCGCCGATGAGCGCCGAGGCGGTGGCCGCCTGTCCTTTAGAAATCGCCGTCGAACTCCTAGAAAAGCGGGGACTTTCAGCCTTCACTTCAGACGCGCTCGTCGTGCTCACCCGGCGCGGCAAAGGAGCGCTCTCCCCCTATCTCTTCTCTCTGATCCAAAGCAACGAGAGAGAAACCCTCAGAATCCTACTCGAAGCAGTGCCGAGAGACACGACAGCGAGTCTCTGCGCTGCTCTTCCCACCACCCAAGCCCTGCTTCAAGTAGCCCCAGAACTTCTGACTATCATTCGGAAGTTTCTGCTGCGCGCTGTGCGGGAGCGACATTCGGACTTTCCTGAGTGTTACCGTCGCTTGATGAAGCTCGAAGCGGGAGTGGCTTCCCTGCGGGGGCTCGGAGCTTGAGGCTCTTCCCCGCTCCCGCTAAGGCTTCTTCATGAAGCAGGTTTCCGCGAGAGTCGCCGTTCTTGGCTTGTCCGTGAGCGCAGCCGCGTTCTTGACCGGCTGTGAAGAAAAACAGACGCCCCCAGCGAAGGCGCAGAAGGCCCTCGAAGGCGCAGCCAAAGCGCCTGAGCCTGAGGTTTTTTCCGCCGCACAAGTGGACTCGCTCACCCTGCCCCCGCTCCCGGAAATGCCGAAATCCGAAGCCAACCCGCAGACGGATGAAAAAGTCGCTCTTGGCCATAAGCTGTTCTTCGACAAGCGCCTCAGCGTGGACGAGAGTGTTTCCTGTTACTCGTGTCATCAAAACGAGGACGGCAATGGCGGCAAGGAGCCTTTGGCGATTGGAGCCAAGAAAAATCAGCTCACTCGTCACAGTCCGGTGATCTGGAACGTCGGCTATCTGCCGGCCTTCTACTGGGACGGACGAGCGGACTCCCTCGAAGCCCAAGCGCTGGGCGCCTGGGGCGGCCCCAACATGGCTCAGGGAGCAGAAAACCTAGACAAGAATGCAAAGGCCCTCCTGTCTTTGCCGGAATACGCGCCTCTCTTTCAGGCCGCCTTCCCCAAACAAACGCCGGCCAAAGACCACGTCGCTCAGGCCCTCGCGGCCTATGAACGCACGCTGATCTGCGGGGACACCGCCTTCGACAAGTACGCGGCGGGAGACAAATCCGCCCTCACAGAACCTCAGAAAGAGGGTCTCGACCTCTTCATCGGCAAGGCCATGTGTGCCTCTTGTCACTCACCCCCTTTCTTTTCGACGGCTTATTATGGACAAGGAACCTTTTTCAATGTGGGGATAGGTCTTGAGGGGAAGAAGGACGACGAGGTCGACATCGGACGCATGAAGGTGAGCGAAAAGGAGCAGGATTGGGCCGCCTTCAAGCCCCCCACTCTACGCAACATCACAAAGAGCTCACCCTATTTTCATGACGGACATGTGGCGGACCTCAAGGTAGCCGTCCGTTATATGGCGTCCGGCGGCACCCCCAACAAAAATCTCTCTCCGCTCCTTTCGGATCGAAAGCTGACAGAGACCGAGCTCGACCGCATCGTGACCTTCCTCTCCGCCTTAGAGTGCGGCGGGAAGTTGGAGGAGCCAAAATCCCTTTGAGCGACGTTGGGGAAACATCCTCCAAGAACAGACCGACAAGGCGAGCGTGAAATCTCGTCTCCTGTTCTTGTGGGCCATCGGGGGCGTACTCCTGCTTCTCTCGCAAGCGATCTTTCGCCTGTCTCAGATCGCGTTTCAGGGTCTCACTTCGGGACAAATGAGCCGCTCTCAGTGGCTCATTTGCGGCGCCTGGATAATCGCCAACGCGTACCTGGAAGGATACCGCGGGTTTCAGAAGCGCTTCGTTCCACGTGTGCTCGCCCGCGCTCATTACTATTCATCGGAAGCAAGTATGACGAGTGCTGGGGCGACGGTTCTCGTAGCTCCGCTTTTCTCCATGGCCTATTTCAAAGCCAACCGGCGCGCGCTGATCTCAGCCTGGGCCGTGACTCTTCTCGTGATGTGCGCAATCGTACTGATTCGCTGGGTGCCGCAACCCTGGCGTGGCATCATCGATGCTGGAGTCGTCGTGGGCCTGGGCTGGGGGACGGTGACGCTCTTGGTCGGAACTCTGAGCATCCTCCGCGGTCACGCGCCTACGGGTAGTCCCGATCTGCCGGACGCACCGATGGCATTAGATCCTGCCGTAAAATCGCAGTAGGATTCTAGGCAATGGACTCTTGGACAGGATGGGGGCGCACGACCATGCAACGCGGCCTTTCTCTCGCGCTCTGCCTCATGCTCGTTGCGAGCAGCGGTTGCGGTGAGAAGAAGCCCGCCAAGATCCAGGTCAAGTACGATCCGAACGTCGCGCGTTACAGTCTTCCCCTGCGGCACAACCCCGTGGATCCGGGCGAAGCGTTTCGGTGTTTCGGCTCCTGCCAAAAGGAGGAGGCACCTGACATTTACCTCAAGTGCCTCTCTACCTGCCCCGGGTTCGAGGTGACCCAGGGACGAGCCTGCGAAGTGGATGAGGTCCCACCGCTGGCGGCGTGCATCACGGCGCGCAGGCTCGAAAGGAAAGAAGAACTTCCTCCGGGCTTCATCGTCGTCGCGACGATCGCCCACGTGGCGCTCATTGTGGCCTTGGCCTCAGCGTCAGATCCGAACGCTGCTTATTATTTCGCGCCCATAACGCCGTACTAGAGCGCATCTTGCTCTCAGTTGCGTCTCGAGAGCTGGCGGATCCGCTGCGCACAAGGTGCGCGTAAGTCGTCCCTTCCGTACTTCACAGCCCTTTTCCACTAAGAACCGCCGCGAGCGCCCGGTAGCCAAACTGCACTGCTTCATGGCACGATCAGTGGGTGAAGGCTCGGGACCGCGCTGGCGAAGAAATCACCATCGCAGACAGTCCATCCGGCGCTCGCTCCCAGTCGCCCCAAAACCAGCCGCGCCAAAACAAAGAGTCGCGCCAAAACAAAGGCGAACCCGTTTTGGCTGTCGACAAAGTGGGGGTCAAAATCCGCGGCGTCGCCGTGCTGGAGGATGCTTCCCTCACCGTGCGTGAGGGCGAGTTTCTTGGTCTGTGCGCCGAACATGAAGGCGCCAAGGACGCGTTCTTGGATATCCTGAGCGGGGTCCAACCGGCCACGAGCTTTCGTGGTGAGATCATCCTGGACAAAAAAGAGTGCAGGTTTTCGAGCCCACGCGACGCGCACCAGCGCGGCATCGTTGTGGTGCGTAAAGAACTCACTCTCGTGCAAGAACTCAGCGTTGCCAACAACCTGATGCTACAGCGAGAGCCGCGCCGTTTCGGGCTCATCGATGAGGCACGCCTGGAGGCGGAGGCGTGCAAGATACTCGAAGAGTATGGGCTCGCTTCTGAGATCCGAGCCAGCCAATCCGTCGCGGAGCTCGACTACGGGCTCAGGCAAATGCTCGAAATCACGCGCGGCTTGGCCCGAGGCGCGCGCGTGCTCATCCTCGATGAACCGACGTCTCCGCTCTCCCCTCGTGAATCCGAGCGGCTTATTTCGTTTTTGCGCTCCCAGCGCGGCCAATCTGCGTGCATCTATTTTTCACGCAATATGCGCCAATTGTTCGAGCTGTGTGATCGCATCACTGTTCTTCGAGATGGAAGGACAGTTGAAACAGCCCAGGGAACACCCGGCGCGCAACGTACGGTGCGCGGTCGCTACGCGGTGTATGACAAGATCGGCTCGGGAGGCATGGCCTCCGTACACTTGGGGAAGGTGCTCGGCTCGTTTGGTTTTTCGAGCACGGTGGCGATCAAGCGACTCTACCCCCAAATGGCCAACGACCCTCAATTCGTCGCCATGTTTTTTGATGAAGCGCGCCTGGCGAGCCGGGTTCAACATCCCAACGTCGTGCGCACGCTGGACGTGTTCGCCGAAGCGGGTGAACTATGCTTGGTCATGGAATACGTCGAGGGCGAATCCACCTCGCGCCTGTTTCGCATGGCGCTCGATGCACAAAAGCTCATCCCTATCCCCATCGTAGTAGCGATCATCACCGGAGTACTGCACGGCTTGCATGCCGCTCACCAGGCGACGGATGAACACGGCGAGCTTCTCCGCCTCGTGCACCGGGACGTCTCGCCTCACAACATCATCGTCGGGACGGACGGCGTCGCTCGCGTCATTGACTTTGGGGTAGCGAAGGCCACCGGACGCTCAACGGTCTCCACCTCTGGCCAACTCAAAGGGAAAATCGCCTACATGGCTCCCGAGCAAGCC
>CAYMQT010000148.1:0-11745 GCA_964392575.1 uncultured Polyangiaceae bacterium | reverse complement strand
TGCGGGTGCGCGTTCTGTTCGCTCGGACGCCCGTGAGTCGCCCAGCGGGTGTGCCCGATGCCCAGCGTACCAGGAAAGGAACTCCCCCCGATGGCCTCGGTCAAGTGATCGAGCTTGCCTACAGCGCGCGCCAGCCGCAGGCCCTCCCCGTCGTGCACGGCGACACCCGCAGAATCGTACCCGCGGTACTCAAGCCTTCTGAGGCCATCCAAAAGGATGGGCGCTACCTGGCGCTCACCTACATACCCAACAATTCCACACATGCGTTGTTCTCACGCCCCTAAAAGGCTCTGGTAGAGATCGGCCGTTTGTTTGGCCACCTGCTTCCAGCTAAATTTTTCAACTGCTCGCGAGCGGCCTGCTCGTCCAAGCTGCGCTGCATACTCCATATTGGTTGCTACCTCGTTGACCCGCGCAGCAAAGTCACGCGCAAACTGCTCTCGATTCAGGGGGTTGCCTTGCACGTCTCCGTCATAGGGAACCAAAAACCCTGTTTCTCCGTTTTGCACCACTTCCCTGATCCCTCCGACACTGGAAGCGACCACTGCGGTCCCGGTGCCCATTGCCTCCACATTGACGATCCCGAAAGGTTCGTAAATGCTCGGGCACACAAACACGGTGCTGGCCGAAAGAAGTTCGATGACCGTGGGACGGGGCAACATATCTTGCACCCAGATCACTCCATCCCTCTTCTTTTTGAGGGCTTCCACAAGCTCCGTCACCTCGCTCAGAAGCTCCTTGGTGTCGGGCGCTCCCGCACAGAGCAAAAGCTGAACACTCGGGTCAAAATACTCGGCCGCTTCGAGGAGATGAACGACCCCCTTTTGCCGTGTGATGCGCCCGACGAACATCGCCACCGGCTTTTTGGGGTCCACTCCGTAGCGCAGAAGCGTCTCGGTGCCGGGACGCTCGCAGTACTCTTCCGTGTCGATGCCGTTGTAAATGACCTCCACACGCTCGGGGGCGACTTGAGGGTAGGCCTTGAGGATATCCTCCTTCATGCCTGCACTGACGGCGATGATGCGATCACACGTTTCGGCGGCCGTGCGCTCGACATAGCTGCTCACACGGTACCCGCCGCCCAGCTGTTCCTCCTTCCACGGGCGCAAGGGCTCCAGGCTATGCGACGTCATGACATGGGGGATACCGTAGAGGAGCTTGGCCAAATGTCCGCCAAAGTTGGCGTACCAGGTGTGTGTGTGCACGAGATCCGCCTGAGCCAGATCTCCTGCCATTTGAAGATTCACGGCCAGGGTGCGAAGGGCTGCTTGATGGGGCGCGTCCCCCGAGAGCGCATCCCACCACCCATAAGAGTTCTCGACCTCTTTCGCGTCCCTCTTCGCACCAAAGCAATGCACCTTGAGGTCTACGTATTTTCCGAGTTCGCGCGCCAAGTACTCAACATGAACCCCGGCTCCTCCGTAAACTTCCGGCGGATACTCCCGGGTCAACAAGGCTACCTGCATGATACTCATCTCACCCGCCCGGGGGGATCACTTGGCCTTTGCCGAGAACCACAATCCCCGCGTCCGAAATCGTAAACCCGCGTGCCCGGTCGTGCTCCAGATCGACGCCGATCTTGGCTCCTTTGGGGATGATGACGTTCTTGTCGACGATGGCCCGTTTGACAATCGCTCCCGCCCCCACATCTACCCCGGACATGATGACCGAATCTTCGACAAGGGCGCGACGATGGACGATCACGCCGGAAGAAATCACGGAGCCGCGCACCTCTCCCCCCGAAAGGATCGACCCTGCGCACACCATCGAGTCGAGGGCTGTTCCACGCCGCCCGTCCTCATCAAAGACAAACTTCGCAGGAGGCAGAGAGCCGGGGTTCGTATGAATCACCCATTGATCGTTGTAGAGGTTGAAGATGGGGTGCACGCTGATGAGATCCATCTGCGACTCATAATAGCTGTCGAGCGTCCCCACATCTCGCCAGTAACCGCGGTCTCGATCCGTAGCACCTGGCACCTCATTGCATGAAAAGTCGTACACCGCGGCTTCTCCGGCAGACACCAGATCGGTCACGATATTTCCGCCCATGTCGTGCTCGCTCTTGGAATCTCGTGCGTCCCGTTCAACGGCATCCACAAGGACTTTTGTGGTAAAAACGTAGTTGCCCATCGAGGCGAGCACCTCTTCTGGATTGTCCGCTAGGCCCACGGCGTCTTTGGGCTTTTCGTGAAAAGCCCGAATCCGCCCGTTCTCGTCCGGTTCGATCACTCCAAACCGAAACGCCTCATTGCGCGGAACACGGATGCCGGCCACGGTCACCCCAGCCCCAGACGAGATGTGCTTCTCAACCATCTGCTCTGGATCCATGCGGTAAATATGATCCGATCCGAAAACACAGATGTAGTCCGGTAGCTCTTCCTGAATGAGATTGAGATTCTGAAAGACAGCATCCGCCGAACCTTCAAACCACCTCTTGCCCTGTCGCATCTGCGCAGGAACACTCAACACGTAGTTGTTGAAGAGAGGAGACATGCGCCAAGTCTGGGCGATGTGTCGATCCAGGCTGTGACTCTTGTACTGAGTGAGCACGGCGATGCGCCGCATTCCTCCGTTGACGAGATTACTGAGCGCAAAATCCACGAGCCGATAATTGCCGCCGAAGGGCACGGCGGGCTTCGCTCGATCTCGCGTCAGGGGCCAAAGACGCTTTCCCTCGCCGCCCGCCAAAACCATGCCCAATACTCTCGGTTGTCTCGCCATCTAGAGCCGATGCTCTCAGCAGCCGGGGGCCAGGGGCAAGGTGGATCTTCTCACTCTTCTGAAACGGGAGCCGGTGCAGGCACAGCCGGGGGCTCCAAGGCAGGGGCCGGTGCAGCGGTGGGCGCCGTAGGTGTAGGTGCAGCGGTGGGCGCAGGCGCGGCGGTGGGCGCCAGGGCCTCCGCGGCAGGGGCCAGCGGCGCGACCCGCTCCGGTTCGGGAGCCGCCGGTAGGGCACCGGGCGGAGCTGTCGGCGCGGGGACTACAGCCGGTTTCTGAGCGACCGCTGGCGCTTGAGTCGCTTCGTTCTCTTGAACTGCTTCGTCCGCGGGCGTCTCTGCCTCCGCGGGTGTCTCTGCCTCCGCGGGAATCTCTGCCTCCGCGGGAATCTCTGCCTCCGCGGGAATCTCTGCCTCCGCGGGAATCTCTGCCTCCGCAGACGTCGTCTCTACCTCTATGGGCGTCTCTTTCACCGCGGACTCCTTCCGCAGTTGAGAAAGGCCGAAGATCACCGCAAGAACAACCGCTGCCCCAAGCAGAACCTTCGACAAGACAGGCTTCCCCGCTTCCTTGGCTCCTCGTCGCGTCCTTGCGGGAGACACGGCGCTGTCGGGCCTCAGCGCCACGCCCTCGACACTGGTATCCTCGCCAGGCGCCTTGCGCGTGCGCTGCGGCTTCACCTCCGGAGCAGACGCAGGGAGACCGCGCGCCCGCGCCTTGTCGGCGCGCTCGCGTCGTTGCTTTCTCGCAGCTCTACCCTTGCTTTTCGCCATGTCAGATCAGGCGTTGAGCGCCTCGGCTCCGCCGATGATTTCCATGAGTTCCGTGGTGATCGCTGCCTGGCGTGCGCGGTTGTACTGAAGAGTCAACGAATCAATCATGTCGCTCGCGTTCTTGGTCGCGGAATCCATGGCGGTCATGCGCGCGCCGAGCTCCGAGGCCATCGACTCATAGAGCGCCCGCAAGAGGGTTACCTCGATGTACATAGGCACGAGAACGCTCAGAAGAGCGCCCTTGTTGGGCTCAAAAAGATACGGCTCTGTTTGAGACCCGCCGCCCGGCTCGTCCTTTCGTTCTTGCCCGGAAACGGCAAGAGGGAAAAGCTGCTGCTGCCGCGCCACCTGCGTCATGGCGCTCACGAACTCATTGTACAAGAAGATCACAGAGTCGACTTCCCCGGCCACGTAGGGAGCGAGGATCTCCTTGGCGATCCGACGCGCTTGAGCAAGGCCCAGGTCATCCCACACGTCCGAGAAATAGCGCTTGAGCGGCGCGTTTCGCCGCGTGAAAAAGTCTCGACCTTTCTTGCCGATGACGAAGAAAGACACCTCTTTCCCTGCGGCCTCATACTCGCGAGAGAGCGCTTCGGCTCTCCTTAAGATGCTTGAGTTGAACGCGCCACACAGCCCGCGGTCACTCGTCACCACCAGGATGGCTACCCGTTTGACTTCCCGAACGGCGAGGAGCGGATGATGCTCCGCGCCGGTGTCGGACGCAGAACCGGTGTCAGACGCAGCGTCAGCGTCAGACGCAACGTCGGTGTTAGACGCACCCTCACCGACGATGGCGGCCAGAACCTGTGCGGTTTCCTGAGCATAGGGGCGCATTTCCTGGATGCGAACTTGAGCACGATTGAGTCGAGCGCCCGCAACCATCTTCATGGCGCGGGTGATCTTCTGCGTGTTCTTGACGCTACCGATGCGGGTTCTGATTTCTTTCTGATTCGCCATGGCTGGCTTTCTTCACTCGGCGGCTTGGGCGGCCCCAAAGTCCTTGGCAAATGCGCCGATCACCTTCCTGAGCTTCTTGGTGAGGTCGTCATCGAGCTGCTTCTTGGTCCGCAGATCCTCGAGGATGTCGCCATGCTTGGTCTCGACGTGCTTATGAAGTTCGACTTCGAAGGTGCCGAGCGCGGAGACGGGAAGCGCATCGCAGTAGCCCTGGGTTCCTGCGAAGATGGTCAGCACCTGCTTTTCGACAGACAGCGGGACGTACTGTCCCTGCTTGAGAAGCTCCGTCAGGCGGGCTCCGCGCTCGAGCTGAGCGCGGGTGGCGGCGTCGAGGTCGCTCGCAAACTGAGAAAATGCGGCCATTTCTCGGTACTGAGCGAGGTCGAGCCTGAGAGTGCCCGAGAGCTTTTTCATGGCCTTGATTTGAGCGTTCCCGCCCACACGGGAAACGGAGATACCCACGTTGATAGCCGGACGCTGCCCAGAGTTGAACAGATCGGATTCGAGGAAGATCTGGCCGTCGGTGATGGAGATCACGTTCGTGGGGATGTAGGCCGAAACGGCGCCGGCCTGCGTTTCGATGATCGGGAGAGCCGTCAGAGACCCCCCAGAATGCGGGTCCATCTTGACGGTGTGTCCCGACTTACCCAGCGCTTCGAGGGCTTTTTCCGCGTGCTTCTTGCCCTCAGCCCCGAGGTGACATTTCCCGTCGGCGCCCACGAAGCTGTGGTCTCCCGCAGGCACCTCTTGCGTCTCAGAAACGACGAACCAACGCTCCGCCATCTTGGCGGCGCGTTCGAGCAGACGCGAGTGAATATAAAACACGTCGCCGGGGTACGCCTCACGCCCGGGCGGGCGGCGTAGCAGAAGCGACATCTGGCGATAGGCCACGGCCTGCTTGGAAAGGTCATCATAGACGCAAAGCGCGGCGCCACCGGTATCGCGGGTCTGCTCTGCAATCGTCACGCCCGTGTAGGGAGCCAAGAACTGTAGCGGCGCCGTTTCCGTTGCCGTAGCGGCTACGACGGTCGTGTATTCCATGGCTCCGTGGTCGCGCAGCTTGTCTACGACCTGAGCGACCGTCGACGCTTTCTGCCCGATGGCCACGTAGACGCAGTGAACGTTCTTGCCCTTTTGATTGATGATCGTATCGATCGCAACGGCGGTTTTCCCCGTCTGGCGGTCGCCGATGATGAGCTCACGCTGGCCGCGCCCTACGGGGATCATCGAGTCGATGGCTTTGAGTCCCGTCTGCATGGGCTCGGTCACCGGCTGACGTGAGATGATGCCCGGTGCTTTGATCTCGATGCGCCGAGACGTCTTCGTCTCTAGGGGCCCCTTGCCATCAATCGGCTGCCCAAGGGCGTTCACCACCCGCCCTTTGAGGGCTTCCCCCGTAGGAACGTCGGCGATACGTCCGGTCCGCTTGACGCGATCTCCTTCGCGCACACTCGTGGGGTTGGCCAGAATCGCGACACCGACATTGTCCTGCTCAAGATTGAGCACCAGACCGAAGACGTCCGTACCAAACTCCACCAGCTCTCCCGCCATGACGTTCTCGAGTCCGTGAACGCGGGCAATTCCGTCACCCGACGTAAGAACGGTTCCCGTCTCCGCCACAACGGCCTGAGCGTCGAGGTTCTTGATTTGTTGTTTGATGATCGAGGCGATCTCGTCGGCGCTGAGCTGCATCTTGTCTCGTTTTGTGACGTCCCAGAGGGACTGGCCTGAAAAGTTCTGTTGGGAGGGAGGACCTAGCTTGAGGGATCTAGCTTGATCCGAAAATGTCTAAAGGGTTGAAAATAAGGCGGCTAGAGACTGAGCGCCGCCTGAAGGTCTTTCTCGACCTTTTCCAAACGCCCGCGCACGCTGGCATCGAGAACGAAATCACGGACGCGCGCCACTGCTCCGCCGATCAGCTCCGGATCGACAAAGCGCGAGAGCACCACTTTCCTTTGTGTTGCGATCTCGACTTGAGACTTGAGAGAGTCAAAAAAGCTCTCCGGCAGCTCGGTGGCGGTAGTCACACTGGCCCGAACGACCCCGCTCTGCTCATCGGAGAGTTCTGTGAGGCGCAGGGCTGTCTCATGAAGGGCGGAAAGCCGCCGACGGCGGGTCATGACCAAGAGCCCCTTGATTCCGATCTCGGGCACGCCGATTTTTTGAGCCAGGGCGCGGACCAGGCCAAACTTTTCTGCTGCGGGCACCGCCGGATGACTGAGCACGCTTCTGAGTTCTTTGCTCCCGCGATACATGGCTGCAAACTCCCCCAGTTTGATCGCCAAACTACTGAGGACGCCTTCTTCCTGACCCAACTCGAAAAGAGCCTGGGCGTAGCGCTCGGAAACGATACCTGCACTCATGAGGGGGCTCCTCTCCTTTTCACATGGTCAGAAAGAGCAGACAGCAACTGCTGAGAGAGTCGCTCGTGATCCTGAGCGTTCAAGTTCTTCTGAATCTCCTCTTTCGCAGCAGAAACAGCAGCGGACACCGCACGGGCCGTCGCCTCTTGACGGGCATGAGCGAGTTCTTGCTTGATGAGCTGGCGAGCTTCGGCCTCAATCGTCGTTCGGCGCTGACGGGCCTCGGAAAGGACCTTGTCTCGCTGAACCCGCGCCTGTTCCGCCATCTCAGCTTTGATGCGGACGAGTTCCGACTCCATCTGAGCCAACTTGCCCTCATAGTGGGCCAGTTGCTCTTCGGCCTCCGCCCTCATCTTCGCGGCACGCTCGATTTCTCCGGCGATGCGCTCTTTGCGTCCCTTGAGGCCGCTTCGGATCCCTGGGCCGCCCATGCGTCCGATCAGATAGAACAAGACGGCGGTGTTCAAAATCAGAGCACCCAGAGGAATGGGCATGCCCTTGGGACGGTAGAGAAGACCGGGCTCTACACCCTCCTTCTCTCCCAAAAATCCGTGGAACCAATTGATGTCAGAGAACTCTGGCACGTGGTGCCCATGAGCGCCGTGGCCGTCACCATGAGCACCGTGGCCGTCACCATGAGCATCGTGGCCGTGAGCATCGTGGTCGTGAGCATCATGACCGTGAGCATCATGGCCCTCGTGGGGTCCATGGCCCTGCTCCCCGCGAGCATGGGAGAAGGTCGTCACACTCAAAGCAGCAAGAATGAACCCGAGCGAGAGGACCGAGGAAGAGAGGACCGAGGAAGAAAGGAAAAACCGCTTCACGACAGCTCCCTCCCGAGGATCTGGGCGCTCATGGCCCGCGCATGGGCCTGCGCCTGGGAGGCGAGTTCACGCTCGAGCAGGCTGACCTCGGCCGCGATGACCTTACGCCCCTCCCGACCGATGGTCTCGGCGGCTTCGCGGGCCTCTTTCAGGATCTCTTCTTCCATCTGCGCCGTTTCCCGCCGCAGGGCATCCCGCTCCTGGGTCGCCTCGGAGCGCACCCCTGCCACCTCTGTCTCGTAGTTGGCCAAAATCTCTGCCGCCCGCTCTTGCATCTTCCGAGCCGCTGCTTTCGCGCCGTCGGTGCGCTCCTCCCGCAGGGCGAAAACGCGCAGCATCGGGTCAAGCAAGAGAGGCTTGAGGATGACGATGAGTACCGAGAAGAGCGCCATCTGAATGAGGACGCTCTTGTCGAAATCAACGTTGACGGATCCAATCACGTGAGTGAAGGAGTGGGGGGAGGGCAGCGCCCTCAACAGCGCGGGGCTCATGTCCACGGATGGGCTCATGTCTTCGGGGTCCCCTTCGATGGGAGCCTGCGAGAAAGTCGGAAAAGTCCGACGGGCCTCGGAGGTGATGGGGCGGGGCGGCTGCTACCACCTACAGAACTAGCTGTCCACCGCGCGGAAGCGGACAAATCACGGGACACCCTCCCACCAAAAGTTTCGACCGCATTTTGTCACCTGCTGGTCCCCAAGACGCTCGAACGCCTCTTCGTACAACCTGCGACACTCCGAGCCCACCGAAGCTGGAAAAACGTCGAGGAGGGGTCTGAGCGCGAATGCCCGCTGGAGTAGTTCTGGGTGCGGTACGGTGAGACTGGAAGTCTGCTCCGTTCGATTTTGTGCCCAAAGAATATCGAGATCGAGCGTCCTCGGTCCCCAGCGCTGGGTGCGAACTCGCCCCGCGTCACGCTCCAGGATCTGGAGCGCAAGAAGCAGCTCATGGAGGGGCCCCGGGTGATGGAGACAGACTGCCGCATTGAGAAAATCAGGCTGTTCGGGGCCAAGGGCCAAAGAGGTGTAGAGAGAGGACACGGAAACTGGAGCAAATTTCTCCCCCAGCGTTCGGATCACCTGGGAGAAAAGCCGCTCCGGGCTGCCCAGGTTTCCTCCCAGCCCAACAATGACCGCGGCCCCTTTAGGAACCGCAGCCCCGTCAACGCCCGAAGCCCTTTCCAAGGAGTCAGCAGGGGGTGGTCTTTGGCTCCGGGGGGCGCTCATGGTACCGGAAGCTAATGCTTTCCATGACCAACGGCGAACTGATCCTCGTTGTGCTCGTGACAGCCCTCGTCGTGGCTGCCACATGGCTTCGGAGTCTCCCCGGCCGCTAGTTCGAGACCACTTGGACCGGATCGCCATCGATGGCTCTTTTCGCTAGCCTCTCAAGCGGGTAGCGGGTCGAGCTCACGGGCAGCCTCGAACGTTTCGCGCGGGAGTACGGTTGGTGACAGGCAAAGACGAAGACGGGAGAACTCCTCGCCGCAAGTCTTCCCGAGAAGGGGACTCGCAGATCTTCATCTGCGATGCCAGCGCTGAAGCCGGGCGCCTTCTTTCCGCCTTGCAATCCAAGGGCTACGCTGTCGTGGATGTCCCTCTGGGCTTACTCCCCAACCGAGTTCACTACGAGGTGCCGGAACTTGTGATCTGTGACGCGGACGCGCACGAATCCGAACGGCGCATCAAGGAGATGCTCGCCGCCTGTGAGGTGGCTCCCAAGCTCATCCTGCTCGGACACGAAGACGGCGCGCTCAGGCGCAACCCAGAACTGCTCGCCGTCGCCACGGATACGCTCTTTCGGCCCATCGATTTGGACGCCGCGGTCAAGGCCGCACGCGAACTGGTCACGGCGCCACGCAAAGGAACGCACCGACCTCGGATCCTGCGCTCCTCGCGCGCGCCCCTCGTAGTCGCTTCCGCGCGACGCCCCTACCGTTCCGACGGGCGACCTCCCTCCTCTCCATCCTCGACGGGCGATGACCTAGAAACGGGGTGGCCCGTCGACTCTCCTCCGAGCCGAGGTCCTCCCCTCACGGAGACAGCGCGATTAGGACAAGAAAGCAGCCGTCCCCCCCGTATCTCGCATAGTTCCGCTCCCCCTAGCTCGGGGCGACTCTCGCTCAGTTCCGACACACAGACCGTACTCGAAGAAGGGCGCCGGCGCGTGCGCGCTAGCTCAAAACAGGCACCACGACCGGTACGACTCTCGCTTTCCGGAGTCGCCCAAGAGGGAGACATCCCCGAAGAGTTTCTCCAGGCCCTGGCAGAACCCCTCGACGACAACGAAATCGACGCGCGCGCGGGACTGGAGCGGAAATCAACCGGCGACCCCGCCCAGAAAACCAACTCCGGAATCAAGACCAGTTCGAAAAGATCTCCCACCCTCCCGCCGAGCTCCCGAGCGCCCGCTTCACGCCGCGAAGGCGATGAACAGACGAACCCGGGCGGCAAGCCTCCCACCCAGCCTCCGCCCGAGAGCAGCGAGAGCGCGCAACTCTCTCGCCTGCCGCTGGAGGCCGCTCTTCCTCCCCTGGACGATCTCAGTGACTTGCTCACCACAAGCCCCCTCACGGGTGCTCGCACCGTGCCTGGCCGCCCACCCAGCGTAGGGATCTCCCTCGAACCGGTTCAACTAGACTCGGACCACCCGGGTCTCTTGGCGGCCACGATCCCCCCGCCTACACGGCGGGGCCAAATGCCAAGTGCGCCTCCGGAGGAGATCCAGGATGTCGCGCCGACGTTCGAGTTTGAAAAGGTCACGGAACGGCCTCAGCGCGACAAACCGCGCTCCGCTCCGACAACGCTCGCGGCGGATCCTCCACTCCATATGCGCGGGGAGGGACGCGAGGAGGGATCGGTGCTTGCCGTTCGCTCCCTCGCGCATGCGATCCGTTCGCGAAAGTCTGGCGCCATCGCTCAGCAGGATCAAGGCGGGCTCCGGAGAATCGTGCTGACCGACGGAGACATCTCCACAGTCACTTCGAGCGTCGAGGCCGAAGGCCTCCCGCACTACCTCCACGCGCACGGGGATCTTTCCGCAGAGGCGCTGGCGGCGCTTGGAAACCTGCCGACCTTCGGCCGCCGCTCTGGAGCAGCGCTCGTGGCCCGAGGACTGCTGCAACAGGAGGATCTATGGCCCGTCTTGCGTAGTCACGCCGAATGGATTTTAGGAAAAGCGCTGAGCTCCAACGCAGAAACACAGTTCGAGGCGAAAGTACCTGCACGCATCTTGGAGGAACCGGCCGTTTTTGGGGGCGCCGCCGGCACTGAAATCTACCTTGAATCGATGCGGCGCGTCCTGACTCCCGCCACAGCACTCTCCCTTCTCGGAGGAGAGAGCACCGTCCTTGGGCTTGGTGAATACGAAGCGCTGCTCGGTGAGTCAGCTCTCAGCGCTGATGAACAAAAGGACGCCCTGATGGCTGTAGGGCGTCCGGTGGGCCCGCTCAAACTCAGCGCGCCTTCCCTCTTGCCCATCCTCGCTGCCCTGGTGGAGCTTGGCATTTTGACCTCAGGAGGTCGTCCCAAACAGGCGCCCGCGACTCGTCCGCTGGCCGGCGGCGTTCAGTCGATAGAAAAACTACAAGACCAAAGCCGCGAAATCGACGGAGAGGCCTTCCGCGCCCGTGTCACGGCGCGCCTTTCTCTGGTCGAAGACGGAGACTACTTTGCCATCCTTGGGGTTGCGCGCGCCTCGACGGCATATGAAATTCAGCGCGCGCGCGACTCTCTCATGGCCGAGTATTCTGACGCCCGACTGACTGTTGCTACTTCCGATCTGAGGGACGCACTAGAACTCATCCGCGCGGCAGTCGAGGAGGCACACCTGGTCCTCCATGACGACGTACGACGCATGAGGTATCGCGCGGCTCTAGAAGCAATCCCCGCTTAGAGCGTATCTCATCACCTGAGATACGCTCCAAACAGACACATCTACGCATCGAGCAGACCTGTAGATTTGGTGCGCTCCACCCGTCCAAGGGCACGCTTTGGGCTACGTACTGAAGAAGCTGTAGCCGGGCTTCCAGGAAAGCGATCGACTGCCGCGGTAAGCTGTCGAGGCCAGCTGGAATATTCAGATCCCGGGAAGGGATCTCATCGCAAGGACAAT
>CAYMQT010000147.1:0-11756 GCA_964392575.1 uncultured Polyangiaceae bacterium | reverse complement strand
GCCCCTTCGGAGGGGCCTTCCTAATCCCTCGCCCTATGGGCGAGGTCGATTAGTCCCGCGCTTGTGACCCCCCTCGAACTGCTAGGACCCTCGAACGATGCCTGACCCGACTCTAGATGCCATTCGCGCTGCTCGCAGATCGATCTCAGAAGAGTTTGGGCATGACCCGGCTCGTCTGTTGAAGCACTATCAAGAACTGCAGGATCAGTTTCGAGGTCGGGTTATCCAAGGACCTGAAGAACTAGCTGCACAACAAGCCATTGCTGCTGACCGCGATCGTTGAACTCGTTGCTTCGCTGATGAGGCCGTCCATCGGCCGCCGCTGATTCACTCCCTTGGTCGTGGCGGCCGCTCGGTGTATTCTGAAAGGCACAGCGCCGCAGTAGAACGGCAGGGCATCATGCGCTCTTTCGGGTGTTCCAGTATCGCTTGGTGTTCGTGAAGGAGCCGGAAATAGTGGTCCTTGCCGTGTTGCTCCTGGGCGGCGCAGCGATGGTTCCCGTACGCTCCACGGTATAGGTGTGCGGCTGGAATCGCGAGGCGATGATGATACCGACGATGATGACTGCGAGGCCGAGGAGGATCTTTATGAGCATGGGTCAGGCTCCCGCCTTCGCCGTGCCGCTTGACGGGTGGAGACCAGAAACAATCAGCTCTTCAAGCTGTTCGAAGGTCTCTGGAGTCGCGTCCATCGCCCCAGATGCTTCAAGGGCCTCTTTTGTGGGATGCAGATCGCTCATTCTCAAAAAGGTTTTTCCATCGCGCGCTTCAAACGTCACCGTGGTGATGGCAGCCGCAGCTTCACCACCTTCTTCATTGGTCCAAACCAGGCGCGCGCTTGGAACGACTTCGAGGTAGTTGCCGAAAAACTCCGCTTTCTGCCCGTTGAAGTCGAACACCAGCTTGTATTTTCCGCCGACCCGAACATCCATGTCGCACGACAGAAGAACCGCCGGAAAAGATTTCGGCACCCACCACTTTTTGAAAACCTCGGCTTTTGTCCACGCTTCATAAACGAGATGCGGTGGACCATTCACAATTCGCGATGCGACTATTTCTTTATCTGAAGTGCGTTCTACTGTTGTATCCTTAATTTTTGTCACTTTGATTTCTCCTTAAGTTTCAATTCCTGGACAACGTCATCTAATGCGTCGAAGCGCTCGTTCCAAAGGTTTTGAAAGTCTCTCATCCAAGCCATTTCAGCCTTCAGATGACGCTTCCCGAGCCGGCAGCTTCGGACACGTCCAACTTTGTGTGTTTTCACAAGGCCAGCCCGTTCCAAAACCGCCACGTGCTTTTTCATGCCCGTGAGCGTCATCTGAAATTTATCAGCCAGCTGCGTAATCGATGCATCGGCTCTGCCGAGTTGTTGAAGGACACCACGGCGTGTGGGGTCTGACAAAGCAGCAAACGATGCATCGATTGATAGCTGACAAAACTGAACCATATGGTTCAGTAATAAAGCAAGACAGGGAGACGGTCAAGTACGAAGAGTTTACCCGACGGACCTCGGGCCCGGCACCCATCAATCTGCTTCCGGCCCGGTGCAACCCGGGTCGGATTGCTTCTGCTCCCAAAGCAGCCAGGCGATGAGCCCCACCGTGTACACCGTGATACCCCAGCTCAAACTCCCGATCAGAAACAGGCGATGCCCATCGAAGCGAGTCTGGATGAAGTTGCTCATGACTTCCAAGAAGAACAAGTAGCTGAGCCCGACTCGATTGCGCAGCTTGGAAAGGTCGCTCACGTGGAAGATGATGAGAGTGATCCGCGCGACCGCGTAGTAGTAGCTGAAGGTTGCGAGGAGGAAAAAGGGCAAGAACCCGAGCGCGAAGGACTCATCCGTGCGCAGCTTCCGCATGCCGTAGCCCAGGGCAACGAGCAGTGCTGCAGCCAGAATACGTGTGGTGGTCGTCTGTTCAAGGATGAGGCGCTTGTGTTCTTCGTTGATGATCTTAGGCGTGAATTGACCCTCATACATGTAGGCGATGCGGAACCCCATGCGCCGGGACGACAGCTCTTCCGGGGTGGAGTGTTCGGCGATGTTGGCCGCGTGGGTGGCGATCGCATCCCAGCCGAGCTGCAAGTAAGCCCAACCTTCGAGAACGAACAAAGTGACGAGGAACGCCGCGCCCATCTTCAAGAGCTCCGGGTGAATACGGGTGCGCGCTTGAGGGAGAGCGGGGCCAGGGCTTCTTTTCGAGACGAGTTGATAGAAGGCTTGTGCGGCGGGTCCATACATCCAGCCCGCGGGGAAGAAGCGTAGTAAGGAAGCGATCCCAGAAAGGACTCCCGCGTACGCGAAGCGGCCTTTTCTGAGCAGCGCCATGGTGACCATCAGGAGCGCACACCAGTCGTAGCGAAGGAAGGCTTGTCCCGGCACGGGCCATCTGAGCGAGTACGTCACGAACAAAAAGAAGGCACAGGCAATCGGAACGTTCTCGTCCTCGTAGGCCCAGTAGAGGGACCAAAGTGCCAGCAATAGAAGAAGGATGTCGATCTTGCACAGGGCAGAAATGAACCGCACCGGGATGGATTTCGAAAGCGGCTGAGCCATGACCGTCCACACCGGCGTTCCATTGAACCCACGATCATCGAGCATGGTCCGGTAGTACGAGCGCCCCATGTTGAAGTCCCGCTGCAGGTGCCAGAAGTCCGTGCGAAACTCTTGCCATTCCTCCGTACTAAAACGTTTTTTTACTTCGCGACCGGCCGCAAGCCCGGAGGAAATGGGCTGTCCCCCCAGGTAGCCGTGCTCGGTGTCCTGGGCCCGGTAGGTGCGGATCTTGCGGTTAAAGGGTCCGTCCGGGTGCTCCGCATCTGCGAGGATGATCGCCGGGTAAAGATCGTAGTACCCGAGCTGATCGAAATACTTGGACGCCAGGTAGTAGTGGATGAGATCGTAGCTATCGATCTCCTTCTGAAAGCTGCTTGACCCCCAACGCTCGTAGTTGATGCCGGCGACTACCGTAAGCGCCAAGAGTGCGGCAGCGGTCCAGCTTTTCGGTAGCCGGAACCAGAGAAGGAACAGGAGACACCCACCGCCCGCCAACCACACCTTGAGGGCTTCCGTGCCCGCTCGAGAAGCATCCACGTCAATCAAATCCTAATCCGAGGCTGAACGAGAGATAGAGCTGACTCGGGGCCTCTTTCGTAGCAAATAGGGCATTCATCCGTGCGGCAGCCATGACCACCAGGTAGTCTGTGGGGATTTCGAGGCCCATTTCCGGTGCGACGGCCCAATGCCAGCTCTCCTCGAGGTAGCGAGAAATCCCTAGGTCGAGCTGCCGGAGTACGCGAGCACCTCCCGCGCCAAACATCACGTAGGGTCTGATGACTCGATCTCTCGGCATGCCATAAGACACGGTGAGGAACATCGGTGACGCGGACAGGGTGCGGAGCTGTGTTCCGGTCACGGTGAGCGCACCTTGGGTATAGGTGGACGTTTCCTTTTCCTCCATCGTGTTCCACGCGATGCGGAACCCGAGCCCGAAGTTTTTGAGGCCCTGATACCTGCCTTCGAAGGCAAAGCCTCGCAGGCTGTAGTTGCGCACTAGATCGCGGCTTTTCCCCAGAGGAAAACTATGATCCCAAAGCACCCCGAAGAGAAACGGGGATACGGGATCTTTTTCTCCCTCGGGAGATTCGAGGCGGCTGTCTTCGTACGTGTCTTCGTCCGTATCTTTGGGTTCCTGCTCCGAAGGGGTAGGTCTAAGATCCTCGTCCGTTGCCTTTGTGGGGAAAGTGGGAGGAAGGGGTTTGTCGTCACTCTCGGGTGCGGGCGTTTCGTCGGGCGTGGGCGTGGGCGCGGGACTTCCGGACTCGTCGGGCGCGGGTGCTTCGTCTGCTTCGTCATTACTTTCGTCTGGCTGGGCGTGGGAGTAGCTTGTCCAGCCAAGGAGGATCAGCGGGGCGACGGCGAGGAGCACGGACCTCTTCATGGCGAGCCCCCTTCTTTCAGGTACGGGGATTGCGCAAAGGCCTGATCGATGGCGTCGTCGACTCGCTCCCGGCCCGTCTTGTTTTCCGAGCTGGCGTACAATCCTTGAATCACTGCTGTCCATGCGGACGAGAGCAAACCGTCTTCCGATTCGCTCACGACAGCCATATCGATGACGATTGCGTTCGTCGTGAGATTGAAGAGGTACGTGTGTGGCGCATACCAGCAACCCCACATCCAAGCGTCATAGGAGCAATAAACCGGGCCCGAAGCCTCGTACCAATGCGACTGAGCCACAAGGCCGACGAAGAGGGCTACGTCTGGAGCTTCTTCCTCCCCGTCGACTTCTTCGTATCCCGTCTCATCGAGGTTGCGTCGAAGGGCGGCGAGGATTTCCTCATCGAGACTATGATCCGCTTTACGACAGTTGGGCGGGGTTATTCCGGCCTCCCCGCCCGCGCCCCCGGGATTCATGCCCATTCCCGTGTCTCCAAACTCCACTTCGGTCGGGCACAGATCGGCTACGGAGGGGGTGAGGACATAGGTCTTCAATTCGGAGTAATCTCTTCCCTCGTCCTTGAGGGTGACCACGACATCGGTTTCTTCGATCTCGAGTCCGCCACCAGAACACGCGGCACTCAGAGCGAGGGCCACGCTCACGAGCGCCCAAGCGCTCCTGTCTCCGCGTGAACCGTGGCCAGGCATGTGCACGGACATGGCGAAACCTCGCCGTCGAGTCAATGTGCCTCCGCTCGAAGCGCGCTGCCCGGGCCGAGGTTCACGCATCGGTTCGGTTCGGGGGAGGAGGAGGCCAAACTGGTTCACCAGTCGTCTCGCTGGCGTTTGCATTTTCGCTCGGTCGAGCATTGCTGGGCGCCCTCAGTAAGGATACCCGCGCACCGGGAGCTCCGCCTCGTGGAGCTTCGGCTCGGCGCCGAGGCTCGTCACATAAAGGGTTTTCCTGTCTTTTCCGCCGAATGCCACGTTGGTGATCCCTGTCGCTCCAGGGACCGCTAGGGCGCCCACTTCTTCGTCGTTCTTCGACAGGACAACCACGAGGTTCTCAGAATGAACCGTGACATAGATGCGGCCAGCGCAGTCGCGCCCCAGTCCATCGATCCCTGATCGCTCCGACAAGTGTTTGCTCGTTACGAGAGTTCCCTCTTTGGAGACGGCGCCGCTCTCATCCACTTGGTAGATGTAAAGTCCATTGACCCCTCCGATGTAGAGCTTGGACTCATCCGTCGAGAGGGTGATGCCGTTCGGGTTCTCTGGCTGATGGAGGGTACCGATGGCTTCGGCTCGACCCTGAGTGACTCGATAGGCTCGCGCCGATGCTTGAGGGTAGGGCTTCTTCGCTTGCCAAGTGGGATCCGTAAAGTAGAGCTGCCCCTTTTCGGAGAGGATGAGGTCGTTGGGTGAGTTGAAGCGCTGACCTTCGGCGGTCTTGATGACGGGCGAAGCCTCCGTCAATCGGTCCAGGGAACGAACAGAAACAGTTCCGTCTGAGTGCATGGCGGCGACCAGTCTCCCTTCGGCATCAACCGCCAGTCCGTTCGAGCCGGCGTCGACGACAACCACCGTGGGCGCGCTTCCGGGGATCCACTTCCAGATCACGGAGGGGGGAGGATTTTCACCACCGGAAATATTTGAAAAATAAAGTGCATCGTTGATCCACACCGGACCTTCGATATTTCCGAAGGAATCGAAATGATTTTTGATCCCCTCGACGCGCTTCAGCGTGACGCGGGAAAGATCGAGAGGCGTCGTCGTGTTCTCAGCGTTCGTGTCTTCCGAGTCACAAGCGTTCACCTTTCCTGGTGCGAGGGTGACGAGAGCTTGCACAGGTGCGCGTTTTTCCGTCTCTGATCCGTGTTCAGGAGACGTCGCTGGCTGTGTGGGCGAAGTGTGTCCGCCACCGGTGCACGCAAGGGTGAGAAAACAAAAGGAAGTCCAGCTGGAGTGGATTTTCAGCATGGCGCGAGCGTAGGACTATCGCTGGATTTTCGCAGCAAGTTGCGTCAGGCTTATGCCCCCCAGACGAGTGATTGTCTGGATAATTCTCTTTTTATTAAAATTTTAATCATGACCAAGCTTCCCCTTCGCCTTCTTTTTTGGACCTCGACTGCGGCTCTCGCTTTTGCGTGCGCGAAGGCAGACGGTGGTGGAGCTGACAACTCTGGTGGTGACGGTGACGGCGACGACACCTTCATTCCTTCGGGCAGCGGAGGGATGACTTTGCCCCCGTCCACAGGTGGAGCATCCACGGCGAGCGGCGTGGGCGGCACCGGCACTGGCTCCGGCGGCGCGCCCAGTACAGGCGGGATGGCGGGGATCGATCCAGATGTGATCAAGAACGCCGATCTCATCATCCGGGCAACCTACGAGCCCAACAACTTTCATTTCTTCTTAGAGAACAAAGGAGAAGTGGCGCTGCCTCTAGGGGCGCTCGAAGTGCGGTACTGGTACGAGGCGACAGCCACGGTCACGACCCTGCGTAACTATTACACGGGGGGCGATCTCACGACGGTCACTTGGACGGCAGCGGAAACGTCCGGTGAAAAATACGCTGCGGCGACTTTTGCTCCAGGCAACTTGCCGGTCAACGAAGGTAACTACGCGGCCACAGAGTTCCAGCTCCAGTTGGAGAACGGCAATCACGTACCTACCGGTGATTGGTCCTACTCGTCCACTCTCGGAAACTTCGGGATCACGGATAAAGTCACCGCCTACTTGGAGGACACGCTCGTTTGGGGTTGTGAGCCGACGGGCGTGTGTGCCGGCGATGACGGCATGGGTGGCGGTGGCGGCGAAGGCAGCGTCATCAACTAAAACCAGCCGTCCTTTCAAGCACGGCCAGTGTTTCGATGTGTTCGCTGAAGGGAAAATATCCCCAGCCGGAAAGGTGTCGCATTTCGTACAGTCCACATTCCTTGAGTTGCTCGATTTCTTTCAAGAACGAATCGAGACCACAGCTGAGGTAGATGAGTCGGACGGGCGGCTCTTTCGTCAGGCGGCGAAGCAACGGCGGATCGAGTCCTTTACGAGGAGGATCGACCACGACCGTGTCGTCGAGCCCATAGAGAGTCGCATGATCTCCGGCGACTCCTTCCGTGATCGTCTCCCGAGACGTCTCGACGCCCAGGTGAGCGAGGCCGAGGCGAAGACCTGAGAGGGATCCGGCTCCGACTTCGTTGAAATGCACGTCATGTCCCGCGGCGATGAGGCCGAGACCCAGCGATCCAACGCCTGCGTAGTATTCGGTCACGGGGGAGCCTTGGGGAAGGAACTCTTTGATTTTCAGGAGCACGCGCTCGTGCAGGATCGGATTGGCCTGGCCGAAGGCATCGGGCGGGAAGAACAAAGTCGCTCCGCCTGCTTCGTCGACGAGACAATCCTCTCCCCACAGCTTTTCGTAGCGGCGGGCAGACAGGGCATTCGTCTTGTCCGGGAGCGCTCCCAGAAACACTCCGTTCAAGGGCGAAAGGCGCGAGAGCTGTTCGATCAAGGGCAAGAATACTTGTCGGTGCTTATGATCGAAAGCGAGTGCGTCCCGAATCAGGAGCGTCACCTGAGCTTTGCCTGAATGAGCGGAGATCGCGATCTGTAGTGCGCGCAGGAGGCCCTGGTGACTCGGTTCTACGTAGGGGGAGATTTTTGCGGAGTTGAGCAGGGGGATGAGATGGCTCAAGACTTGTTCGATGGTCGGGTGGTGAACGGGACACCCGGGGATCGCCACGAGATCATGAGTCCCGGCTTGAAAAAGCCCGACGGCGAGCTTCCCAGGACGACCGCGCACGGAAAGCCTGACGCGATGCCGATAACCCTGTCCGGGAAAAGGAACCTCAAGGGGGGAGGGGACGCCCCACGAGCGCGCCACGCGCTCGAGTTCGGAGAATCGCTCAGGGGAAAGAACATGCGAGCCGAACATCGGGCAACCCGGGCATGCGGGTTGATGAACACAGCGGGTCGGCACGGGGAGAGGATTTAACACATTTTTCAGACGCCTCTTCAATCTTCCCTGTCCCAGGGATATCTGTCCCGCCATGAACCCGGAAAAAAATCGCAGAACTCAAAGATCTCGCCCTTCAGAAGACGATCCATTACGCCCCGAGCTTCCTCCTGGCGCTTTTGACCCTGGTCGTCGGTTGGAGTCTCATCAAGTTTGTCCTTCGATTGGTCGAAAAGTCTCTTCACTCCCGGGCGGTCGACCCGACCCTCGCGCCGTTTCTCAATTCCGTCGTGGGCTGGTCCCTGCGGATTGTGCTCTTGATCAGCGTCGCGTCCATGATTGGCGTTCAAACGACGAGCTTCGTCGCCGTGATGGGCGCCGCGGGCTTGGCCATCGGTCTTGCACTCCAGGGTAGTCTGGCCAACTTTGCAGGCGGGATTCTCATCCTCATGCTTCGGCCCTATCGCGTCGGTGATGTGATCCAGGCTCAGGGTGAGATCGGTGAGGTGAAAGAGATTCAGATTTTTACCACCATGCTCGTCAACCCCCAAAACCGTCGCGTCATCATTCCCAACGGTCCCCTCGTCAACGGAAACATCGTGAACCTGACCGCTGAGAAGCACGTGCGCGTAGATACCGTCGTCCGCATTTCCTACGACGCTGATCTCAAGAAGACCCGGGAAGTTCTGCTCGCGATGGTGAAGGAGATCCCGGGCGTGCTTTCTGAGCCGGAACCGGTGATTGCAGTCGTCGAACTCGCGGAAAGCTCTGTCAACTTCGTGGTCCGTCCCTTCTGCAAGCCCACAGATTACTGGAGCGTTCACTTTGCTACAGTCGAAGGCACCAGGACTTCTCTGGAAGCGGCCGGGATCAGTATTCCGTTCCCGCAGCGCGAGATTCACCACGCAAGTCAGAAGTAGACTGTTTGCGTAGAGTGTCTACTTTACGCGCAGCGCTTATTTACGCAGAGTGCCTACTTTGCACATAGTGTCGCGGAAAAGTCAGCGCTTGCCATGAGCTTGGTCATGGCCCCATCGAGCGCAAGATTGAGCGTCTCGTTGTAGTGTTTGCGGCGTCCTGATTCTCCGCTGTGCTTGGAAGTGCCGACGATACGAAACCCTTTGCCCACGGTTTCCGTGGCCACGCGCGCATCGAGCGTCACAGCAGCACTATAGCTCGAACGTGTCGAGGTGATCTCAGTGAGTTCGAGGTCCAACAAGGTCACTTCAATGGTGGCGCGACCGTTCTTGTTCGGTCGGATGCCCGCCAACTTGAGGTTGTCTTCTACGCCGGAAACGAGCCAATGCTCGGCACCGCCAGAAAACGAGATCGGTTGTTTCTTGGCGCGGTGCTTCTCCGGGGCACGGGAACCCGCTCGATTCTTGTCAGGCCGATCATCGCGAATCATGATAGATTTCACCGTCGCGCAAGGAGGCATCTCGCTCACCTGCGCGCGGTCGGCGACCCGTTCGTAGTTGGTTGCGAAGCTTGTGGGCCCGAGGGAAGTGGGGGCACAAGCGAGCATGCCGAGGAGGGGAACAAGCAGGCCGGGAACAAGTCGGGCGAGGAGGCTTCGAGGGATCATGTTGCGCGATGGTATCGGGGTTACAGACCTGCTGCACCAGGCCCGATCTCCTGCGGAGCCCAGCAGAACGGTCGAGAGCGCCGTTCACCCAGAGGTGAGGCGAGCAGTGGCGTCGGGTGAATTCGGAGTTAGTTATGCGTTTTTGAATGGTAAAACAGTATTTGTTGTCTTTGTTATGCAAATTTGCATAACAAAGCTGTTCATCTGAGCCCGGATTGACGCTGACACCACGTTGGAAGATTGTGATAGTCCGTGGTCCCCTGGCAGCGCGCTCTCCGTTCTCTCCATTCTTCGGGCACAAGCGCGTCCGAGCGAACGGAGCAACGTCGCAAGGCGCTTTTGCAGGATGAAGCTGAGCATCCCTCTGATGCGCTTTCGTTGGAGGATCGGATCTCAGATCTTGAGGTGGATTTAGCGCCCGACTCTTCGGTGGAAGCGGACGATCCTGACGCGCAGCAGACGCTTCCTCGATGACGTCGAACAATCCGCATTAAACGCTCTGCGTGAGTCTCGCGCGACCTCCGCGAGTTCCGTCTTGCTTCCTGGGATGGATAGATTTCTTCTCTGACGGAAAAATAATGATGAGCGTAGAGTCAAACGGGTACGGAAGGACTTTCATGTCATTTTTCTGAACGAAACTCCGCTTTACCGGTCACTCTAACCTTGCGGGGGCTCGTGGAGGCCTCGCTGTATCCGCCGCCTGACGAACTCATGATGACCCGGAAGCCTTCTGCGCCCTACTCTCTCGGGAGGATTGCCCTTCCGGGCGGAGCTTTCGTGAGCCGGAGCCGTTCGCTCCTAGGGCGAGGGAGTGACCCCGCTCTCGATAGCTTATTGCCGTTGGTCCATCCGGATCTCCCGGAGCCTCCCCCTCTCGACGCCCCGGGCTTCGGTTTCGAAGAGTTTGCGGCACGTGATCGGAGGAAGTCCTGGCTGATCGGCGGACTACTCGCCGTATGCCTCGTCACGACGGGCACCCTCGCCGCCCTCTTCGTGGCAGCTGGCGACTCGCCGCCGAGTGCGCGGAGTCTTTCCGTGGTTGATGTTGACCCGGTAAAAGATGAGTCGGCGGAAAGCGTCTCGTCCCGTGCTGCGCGCGGAGATCAAGCAGCCATTCGTGAGATCGAGATCAAAGAGTCGTGGGCTCGCGCGCCTGAAGAAGTGGTCGCACTTTCGGCGGTCCGCGTGGCCGTTCGCCGCGATGAGGTGGCTGACCTTGGTCAGCAGTTGAAGGGAATGGACCCCCGGGACGTCACGCGCAAAGACGTAGACAGGATGCTTGCTGCTGCCGCCGATGCGTTGACTTATCAGCAAGCGCTCCTGTCGATGGCAGAAATCCCCAACTATGTGGGGCCAGATTTGCTGTTTCGCGTGACTCGCGATTATCGTACGCAGGCTGAGGTCCTCACCTTGGCGAAACAACTGCTCAAGACGGCAGCCGTGAGTGAACGGGCCAGCACAGCGCTTTCGATTGCTCTGGAGGCAGACGCCGTCGAGAGCTGCGACGAGGCTCGAGCTCTTCTCACTCGGGCCGAACGAGACGCGGATCGGCGCGCCGTACTTCCTCTGGCAAGGTTTGCGGACAGGACCGGGTGCGGCGAGCACGAGACGGAGGACTGCTTTCGGTGTTTGCGGGTGGACCGCCTTTTGGTGTCTGCTCTGCGGGCGGCGCAGGGTAGGATTGAGCCGCAGTTCTGATGAAGCGCAGTTCTGACAGCTTTGTCAGGTCGAAAAGGTGCTAGCGTCTCGCCCATGCTGGGCCGCCATGTGAGGATCCTCGGGGTCACGCTCCTCCTCGCGAGCTGCGGCTCGCCGAATCCGAAGGCGCCGGAGGCGGTCCGTGAGCACCACGCACAGGTGCGAGCATCGAGCCGACTTGATCGTTTGAAGCTGGATCCAGAAAAGCGTGCGGAGGTGAATGCTCTAGTCACGAAGGTCAGGGCTAGCTTTGTCGACTACGAGCGAGCCCGGTTGGCTCTCCTTGACGAGGTTGTGATCGAGATCGCTCAAGGAAAGCTCGTGCATGAAAAGGTGAAGCCGCTCTGGGAGGAGGCGATTCGCACCTTTCGCGCGGGACTGCCGGATCTGCTTTTGGGGATCAATCGTCTGCATGAACTCCTCTCGAGGGCGGAGCGGGAACAGCTGGTTGAAATCATGAGCGCCGGGAGTAAGGGGAAGAACGCCGATGAAAAGCGGGCGGAGCGGGAAGAGCGCTTGGGCCGTATCCTCGACTTACGAGCGGGTCAGAAGACGACGCTCTACCCTGCTGTTCTGACCGT
>CAYMQT010000146.1:0-11892 GCA_964392575.1 uncultured Polyangiaceae bacterium | reverse complement strand
GTGCGGAAATGCCCGAGAGCGCGAAGGACCGACCGACGAAGGCCCACGCTTCAAGATCCGGCAACTGCGGGTTTTTGAGCAGGGGCCGGACGGCAGCGAGGTCGAGCCCATCGGGGGACGGCGGGCGCTCCGCCTCAAGGTGCGGGCCGAAAGCGGAGACTATTTCAACCGTGCGCAGCTTTTGGAGGATCTAGCGGTCATCCGCAGCATGTACCGCGATGAGGGCTACGCGAACGTCATTGCCGAGCCACAAACGCAAGTCGATCCCAACACGAATGAAGTGGATCTCATCATCCCCATCATCCGCGGACCGATGGTGTACTTCGAGCGCATCGAAATCCGGGGAAACACCAAGACGCGGGACCGCGTCATCCGTCGCCAATTCGAGATCTTTGAAGGTGAACGCTTTAGCGAAACCGGTCTGAACCGTACCCGACGGCGAGTAACGGCGCTCGGTTACTTCGAGCGCGTGGACATCTCCACCGAGCAAGGGAGTTCCGAAGACCGCCTCGTCGTCTATATCGACGTCTCAGAAAAACCCACGGGTACCTTCCAAGTGGGCGCGGGTTTTTCGAGCATTGAAAATTTCATCGCCACGGCCCAGGTCCAACAGGCCAATCTCTTCGGCAACGGCCAAAGCCTGGCACTCGAGGCTCAGATCTCTGGCATTCGTCGCTCGGTCAACCTGAGCTTTACAGAGCCGTACTTCCTGGAGAGCGACTTTAGCCTGACGGCTGCCGTCTTTGACCAGCAGCGCAACCTGACTCAGTTTGGACAGCGCAGCCGCGGTGGCGCGATCACTTTCGGTTATCCGCTCATCGAACCCGAGGTCAACGTCGCCCTGACCTACAACGCTACCCTCGATGAAGTGACGACAGATCCGGGGCCGACTCTGCTGGGCGGTGGGGCGCTCGGCGGAACTTCCTCCAACCAAGGGAACTTCTCGCAGTTGCCTCTGGCCAATCTCTTCAACGACGGGTTCACCTCAAGCCTTCGGCCGAGCATCTCCTACGACACCCGCGACAACCGCCTGTACCCGACCTCGGGCATCTACCTGACCGCGTCCACTGAATGGGCCATGAAGGCCATCGGATCGACGAATCGTTTCGTCCGAAATCGATGGACGGGCCGTTTCTACGTACCGGTATGGAAGCAAGTCGTCCTCAAGCTCAACACGAACGCAGGTATGGTGACGAGCCCCACAGACGAGGGCGTACCCATCTTCGCGCGCTTCTTTCTAGGCGGCATTCTCGACCTACGTGGCTTTCAGTTCCGGAGCGTGGGTCCGCGCATGCCGCTGACAAGCGCCACCGATCCCAACAGCGCCCCGATTCCGAACGGAGAGAACATCGGCGGCAATCTGATGTATTATCAAAACCTGGAGCTCGAGATCCCGATCTTCGAGGAAGTCGGCCTCAAGGCGGTCATCTTTACCGATCTTGGAAACGCATGGAACCTTGAGGGGAACTACTGCCAGGCGGCCGGTGGCGCCAACCTGTTCGAGGTGATCAGCCCCTGCTTCACGGCCAGTGACTTGCTCAAAGTGAGAACCTCCTGGGGCTTCGGGTTCCGCTGGTTCTCGCCGATGGGACCCTTGCGCTTCGAATGGGGTTTCCCGTTCAAGCCTTTGCCGTACGAACAGGCTCAAGTGTTCCAGTTCACCATCGGTAATTTCTTCTAGAACGCATCTCCATGCCCAAAATCCAGCTCGAAATGACTGCATCGAGACGGACGTGTCCTGCCCTTCGATTCGCGCTAATGTAAAGAGCACATGGGCGGACGCGCGGGAGATTTGCCAGTCACACCGAAAAGCGAGGAGCACGCTTCTGTGCCCGAGACGGAGAGGACCGGAGACATGCCGCTCTCGGGCCTGGAGGAGTCCGTACCCATCGCAGAATTCCCCAGCGCCCCTGCTCAGCACAAGACGAGCGCGCCTCCGACCATCCCAGAGGGGGCATCGCTCAGCATGACCGATCCCTCCCGCTACAGCCCGTTCTCCGAGCAGCGCGCAGAAGCCCCTTCCGAAGCCACCAGCCACACGACGATGCAGTCGATGCAACGGCCGGAACTAAAGCCGGGAGGGATCCCGCACACGAGGCGATTTCTGAGCATCGAGCGAGACCTCCAGCAACAGAGCGCCTCCACGCGACTCATCGCCAAACAGCTCGAGTCAGCGCGCCGGGAAGCGCGGCTCGCGCTCGCGCTCGCGACCATCGCGCTGCTCGCGGCCGTGCTTGCTTGGCTCCTCTAGAAACCCTTTTTCTACGGGCTCAGCGCCCCCTTGACCCAAGGCTTGCCACGAAAGCCTAGGGAGTCTGGGGGCGGCGTCATAACTATATGAAATTAAGCTATTTTCAGGCGGTCGAATTGCCCGTGATCCGCTTGTCAGGGGGGGTGTTGTTCGGTACCGATGGACAGCATTTTCATGGCCGACGACACCGACAATCTCCCGAGCAAGGGCTCTGACGCCAACCCCGCCCAGCTGCCCGTCAGCATTCAAGACGAGATGCGAACCTCGTATCTCGACTACGCGATGAGTGTCATCATCGGACGCGCCATTCCGGACGCGCGTGACGGTCTCAAGCCGGTACACCGTCGCATCCTCTACGCGATGCGCGGCTTGAACCTGACGCCGGGTACTTCCTATTCCAAGTGTGCCAAGGTGGTCGGTGAAATGCTCGGCAACTTCCACCCGCACGGCGACGCGAGCGTTTACGATGCCCTCGTCCGCATGGCTCAGGACTTTGCCATGAGGCATACCCTCGTCGACGGGCAGGGCAACTTCGGGTCCATCGACGGAGACTCCGCCGCCGCCTACCGCTACACGGAATGCCGCCTCGCAAAGCTCTCCATGGAGCTGTTGACGGACATCGAGAAAGAAACTGTCGATTTTGTCCCCAACTTCGATGAATCCCGCGAAGAGCCGTCCGTACTGCCTGCGCGTTTCCCGCACCTTTTGGTCAACGGCTCGGGCGGCATCGCGGTCGGCATGGCCACCAACATTCCTCCGCACAACTTGAACGAGGTGATCGACGCGACGATCCACCTCATCCAGAATCCGGACGCAGATGTCCAAGACTTGATGCAGTTCGTGCAAGGCCCGGATTTCCCCACCGGAGCGTCCATCTACGGGCGGGCAGGAATCCACCAGGCCTACACGACCGGCCGTGGCGGCGTGGTGATGCGAGCGCGCACCGAAGTAGAAAAGATCCCCAACACGGATCGCGAACAGATCGTCGTCACGGAGATCCCTTATCAAGTCAACAAGGCAAGGCTTGCGGCAAAGATCGGAGAAATCATCCGCGACAAGAAGGTCGACGGGATCCGTGAGGTGCGCGACGAGAGTGATCGTGATGGCATGCGGCTCGTCATCGAGCTGAAAAAGGACATCTTTCCTCAGGTCGTCCTCAACCACCTCTTTCGCCTCACCGATCTTCAGAGTTCCTTCGGTATCATCAATCTTTCGATTGTTGACGGGCGCCCTGCCGTCCTCAACCTGAAAGAGACGCTCGAGGTCTTCATCCAACACCGTCGCGAGGTCGTCAGCCGTCGCACGAGATTTGAGCTTTCAAAGGCCGAGGGCCAGCGCGAGATCGTTGAAGGCCTGGGGATGGCCATCACTCAAGTCGATTTGGTCATTCGGACGATCCGAGAGTCTCGCGATCCGGAAATCGCCAAGCAGAGGCTGATGTCCTTGCCCCTGAACGGGCTTGAGGATTTCGTCACGCGCGCCGGGCGACCCGAAGCCGAGATCAGCGCGGCCAAGGCCGCGGGCGAGTACCATCTCAGCGAGCGTCAGGCCAAAGCCATTTTAGAGATGCGTCTGTCCAAGCTGACGGGGCTTGAGCAGGAAAAGCTCGCTTTAGAATACGGCGAACTGTGCGACGAAATCGCGCGCTTGCGCTCGATTCTCGCCGGCGAAGACTTGCTCATGGGCTTGATCGTGGGTGACTTGGAAGACGTAAAAGCCAAACACGGGGAAGAACGTCGCACCACGATTGAAGACAACGAAGCGGAAATTCAAGTCGAAGACCTCATCCAGGAAGAGGATATGGTCGTTACGATTTCTCACTCGGGCTACATCAAGCGGACCGCCGCCTCCACTTACGAAGCGCAAAAGCGGGGCGGCAAGGGCAAGCGAGGAATGCAGGCTCAGGACGACGACTGGGTCAGTCAGTTGTTCATTGCTTCCACCCACAGCCTTGTCTTTTTCTTCAGCGATATGGGGAAGGTCTACGTCAAGAAGGTGTATCAGGTGCCTCAGGCCGCAAGGAACGCCAAGGGCCGCGCCATCGTCAACTTCATCGGTCTGGACGAAGGCGAGCGGATCACTGCCATCGCACCCGTCGAGGCAATCCTCGACAATCGATTCGTCATCACCCTCACGGTGCACGGGAAGATCAAAAAGACTCCCTTGCTCGATTACAAGAACTTCAGAGAAAAGGGCATCATCGGCGTCCGCATCGAGGAAAACGACCGCCTCCTCACCGCGGCCATCACCGATGGCGAACGGGATCTCGTGATCGGCACCAGAGACGGGAAAAGCATTCGTTTCGACGAGAGCCAAGTCCGGGCCATGGGACGAAATTCGGCCGGTGTGAAGGCCATCGAGCTGACCGGCGAGGATCGGGTCGTCGGTTTGGCCGTGAGCGATCCGGAGCGTACCCAGCTCCTCGCCGTGTGCGAACGTGGATACGGGAAACGGACCGATTTGGAAGAGTTTCGCCCGCAAAATCGGGGTGGAAAGGGCATCATCTTGATCGACGCTTCCGAGCGCAACGGTCCCGTGGTGGGGATCGCGATGGTCAAGCCCGAGGATGATCTGGTCCTCATGACGGATCAGGGACAGACCCTGCGCACCAGTATTGAACAAATTCGGATCACCGGGCGTAACGCTCAGGGCGTGCGTGTGATGAACGTCGCGGATGACGAGCGCGTCGTCGCCGTGGAAACCGTGCAAGAGCGCGAGGAGGATGAAGATGCCGAAGCGGAAGACTCGGAGGAAGGCACAAGTGAAGCCCCGCGTGAAGAGGACGCTGTGGACTCTTCTGGTTCCGATGACTCCTCTGGTTCCGATGACTCCTCTGGGGAATGAGCGCTGAAAAATGAGCGCTGACGTTCGATCGGTTCGAGCGACCTACAAAAAATTGGTCGAAACGCATCCGGACGCCCACTGCGAACTGACTCATCGCTCTCCTTTTGAGCTCATCGTCGCCACGGCGCTCAGCGCACAGAGCACCGACGTTCAGGTGAACAAGGTCACTCCGATCCTCTTCCGCCGCTTCCCGACGCCGGAAAAGCTCGCCCGCGCCAAGCAGGAGGACGTTGAGGCGTGCATCAACCGTTTAGGAATGTTTCGCCAAAAGGCTAAAAATCTCATCGGACTTGCCCAGGGGCTCGTCAGAGATCATGGCGGTCAGGTGCCCGCGGACCAGGCGGCCCTGGTCAAGCTCCCGGGCGTCGGTCGAAAAACCGCCAATGTGGTGCTCGGAGTCGCTTTCAAGGCCCCCGTGGGGATTGTCGTGGATACCCATGTGCAAAGAATCAGCCAAAGACTCGGCTGGACAGAGAACACGACTCCGGAAAAAATAGAACTCGATCTCATGGAGCTATTGCCTAAAAAAGAGTGGGATCGGGTGAGCCACACTCTCATCTTTCACGGACGCAGGATCTGTGACGCAAGAAAACCCAGTTGCAGCACTTGCTCGGTGAATCAACGCTGTCCTTCGGCCTTCGCCGCCGAGAACGTCGGACGAAAGCCAAAGAAAGCGCGCCCGTCGTCCGCAAAACCTAAAGCCTAGGTGACTTCTGCCTGCGCTTTCCGCGCTTTCCATTCAGCCACGATACGCTCCACACTAGAGGTGGTCATTTTGCCGTCGAGTACCTCTTGATCGGCCAAGAGCACTTTCAGAAGGGGAATGTTCGTGCGAATGCCTCCTATGATGTACTCGTCGAGCGCCCGCTGCATGCGATTGATCGCTTGTTCTCGGGTAGGCGCGTGCGCGATCACCTTCGCGAGGAGAGAATCGTAGGCCGAAGGCACGACCCAGCCACCGAAGACACCGGAATCCACGCGCACGCCGGTGCCACCCGGAGGATGATATTCTGTGATTTTTCCCGGCCAAGGCGAGAAAGTCTCAGGATCTTCGGCCATGATCCGGCATTCGATAGCGTGCCCGCGAAATTTCCAATTGCGAGTATCCGGCAAATCGAGCTTCTCCCCCGCGGCTGCCCGGATCTGCTCCACCACCAGATCCACACCCGTGACCATCTCAGTCACGGGATGCTCGACCTGGAGTCGGGTGTTCATCTCCATGAAGTAAAGGCTCCCGTTCTCGTCGAGCAAAAACTCCAAGGTCCCGACTCCCACGTAGCCCGTCTCACGCAAAGAATGCCGAATCGACTCGCCAACGCTCGAGCGCATCTCCTCCGTCATGGCCAGACTTGGCGACTCCTCAATCAACTTCTGATTGCGTCGCTGCAAAGAACACTCTCTCTCACCCAGAGTCCACACCTGACCGTGCTGATCGGAAAGCGCCTGAAACTCCACATGACGAGGCCGTTCGAGCAGCTTTTCCAAGTAGAGTTCCGTGTTGTCGAAGGCCGTTGCCGCCTCGGCGGTGGCAGACTCGAAACCGCGCCGCGTCTCATCGTCGTCGTGAACGGCGCGCATCCCACGCCCACCCCCGCCACCGCGCGCCTTGATCATCACGGGGTAGCCGATGCGTCCGGCTTCAGCCACCGCATGGTCAGCGTTCTTGAGCGGCCCACTCCCCGGAAGAAGAGGAAGGCCAAAGCGCGCAGCCACTTCGCGAGCGCGCAGCTTGTCGCCCCAGAGCGACATGGCCTCAGGAGAGGGACCGATGAATCCGAGCCCACATTTCGTAACGACCTCGGCAAACTTCGGACTTTCGGAAAGAAATCCGTAGCCGGGGTGAATCGCGTCGGCGCCCGAGACTTCTGCGGCGCTGATCAAAGCAGGAATGTTGAGGTAGCTGTCATGAGCCGAAGCAGGGCCGATGCACAAAGCTTCATCGGCAAAGCGCGTATGCAGCGCGCCCGAATCCGCCTCTGAGTGGACCGCAACCGCCTTGATGCCTAGCTCGCGACAGGCTCGAATCACCCGAATCGCGATTTCGCCACGGTTGGCGATGAGGACTTTTTTGAACATAGTGGTGTTAGCTCTTCTTGACCTTGAACAGCTTTTGTCCAAATTCGACGCTGGTCCCGTTTTCGACCAGGATTTCAAGAACCGTTCCGGAAACGTCGCTCTCGATCTCATTCATGAGCTTCATGGCTTCGACGATGCACAAGGTTTGCCCCGGTTTGATTGCCTTGCCCACGTCCGTAAACGAGTCAGCATCGGGCGAGGGAGCTCTATAAAATGTCCCCACAAACGGCGAGGTGATGAACACGGACTGAGCTTCATCCGCCAGAGCGGCAGCGCTCTCGGCTGAGGCGGGAGCAGCAGGAGCGGCCGGGGGGGCGTAAGCAAGCGTGGCGGTCGGGCCCAGATGCAATCGAAGACGACCTTCGTCGTCTTCGTATTCGAATTCACTTACGCCTCCGTCTTCAAGGGTGGAAATGAGCGCCTTCAGTTCTTCCAAGTTGAGCTTCATGCTGTCAGTCTTTCAGAGGGCGGACGACCACAAGAACAGGCGCCCGCTGAGGGGTGGGAACCTAGCTCAGAGGGTGGGGTCCGTAAACGCAGTCTTACGCTCGCATGGGCGCGACAAACGGACGCGCTTCTTCTGACCGCCGTCGGCGAATTTCCGGCTATTTAGCTGTTCTTGCCGAGAAGTTGAACCAGTCCATCGAGAGCTATGCGGTAAGAGGCGCGCCCAAATCCTGCTACCCGAGCTACGCACGCAGCAGCGATGCGACTTTCCGAACGAAATGCCTCACGCGCGTCTGGGTTGGAGATGTGAACCTCAACCACAGGGACATCGACTCCGGTGATCGCATCATAGAGAGCGACTGAAGTATGCGTGTAGGCGCCGGCATTCAACAAGATGCCTGAAAATCCTTCGTCGGCCGCCTTTCCGATCCAGTCGAGGAGATCACCCTCATGATTGCTCTGGCGTCCTTCGATTTCCACATTGAGCGTTTCGGCCGAGCGAGCAAGCTCGGTCAAGGTGTCCTCCAGGGACTCGCTCCCGTAAATTTCAGGCTGCCTCAGCCCCAGCCGCCCCAAGTTCGGCCCGTTGAGGACGAGCACCTTCCATTTCTTTGACACAGATGGTCCTCAAACGAGCTCAGAGGCCAACTTGGGAGCAAGTACGCGCAGCGCGTACCGACCTCGTCCCGCGTTTTCATTGGGCGACATGGTCATGGCTACAAAGTAGTTTGAGTCGATGACGCGGACAATCGTGGTCATGCGCTCGCTCCGAAACGAAACCTCTTCCGTACCACCCGCCTCGAGCATCTCTGTCGCGCGCAGGATCTGCTTTACCAAAACACTCACTTCTGCGCCGACCACTTCGATGTCGAAGGGAGACTCCGGGCCAACGTAACTGTCCACAGGGATGCCTTCGAAGTCCATGAGCAGACCAGCATAGCTTCCAGTGGTTTCAACGGCTTGGCGGAGGGCTTCCTTGAACATGGGGGACAGAATAGGCGAAATTGGGCGCAGGAGTGAACTTCTGTGTGAAGCGACCTCGGGACTTTGAAGCGCAAGCGAGCAGGACCCTGAGCCCCAGACAGAATCCTCACGCAAGTCCTTGATTTCCCAGGCCGTTCTATAGGCGTTCCGGCCCGCTCTCGGGTCACCGGCAGCGCTAGGTGGGAGCGCTAGCTGGAAGGACTAGCCTAGCTGGAAGGACTAGCTGGGGGAGGAGCGAACCATAGCGCTTGACCGATGCTTTCCAGGGCGCGTAGTTTTGTGAGACGGGGATTGAGAGAGGGAAAACGGGGTGGGATGAGGTCAAAGTCAGTGGATCCGCCGAGGACGATGAGTCAGAAAATCCTGACTCATCGTCAGGTCGAGCACGGGTCCCTGCAAGACCTTATCGAAGTTCGGGTGGATCAATTGGCGCTTGCTCAGCAGCCGAGCCGCGTCCTAGCGGCCGCCGTTGATGAAGGGCTGAGCCGAAGCGTTGTCGACGTCAGCGTGGCCTATCATCCTTTTTGCATTCCGCTCAGTGCCGCCGCGGCTTTCGCTGCTCACTGGGTGCCGAACGAGGCGCTCGCTTTGGGCTTCCTTGTCGCACAACCCGGAGCTGGTTTCGCCTCAACGATTCACCTCGAACGTTTCGGAAGTCCAGGCCGTCTCGTTCTTTCAGACGAGCCCCGTCTCTCTCACCTGGGCGGCGCGGGTTCCCTCGCGCTACCCGCATCGAGAAGTCAACTCTCGGAGGCGGCTCGAACCGGAAAGACCACCATCAGACCCGCTCACAGTATCCAGATACTCTTGTCGGGACGCCTACGGCCCTTCGTCTGTGTGCGAGATGCCGTGCTTCACTTGATCAAGGACGGCGTCGCAGAAGTGGTCGAAGTCGTGGACAAGAAGTTCAAAGCTCCTGTTGTCCTGGAGTTTTCAGGCCCTAGCGTCAAGCTCCTTTCCGTCGCCGAGCGCGCCGTTCTCTCTTCTGTCGCCTCGAGAGTGGGCGCGGCGACGAGCCTCTTTCCGAGCGATGAGAAGACGGAGACGTTTCTGCGGGATCAGCGACGTTCAAAGGCTCATCGCCTCCTCGCGCCGGACGCGGGTGCGCCCTACGATGAGGTGATCGGACTGGATCTCGCAAGCGTGGAGCCTCTTTGTATGGACACGAACGGACGCATCGACTTCGTCCGTGCCGTTGAAGGCGAGAAGGTTTCTCAGGTGTTGCTTGGTGGTGACTCTGGCGTCACCCTGAGGGACTTCTTGGCCGTCGCCGCTCTGCTCAAAAGTAAGCGCGTCGCCCCCGGAGTGGATTTTCTAGTCTGCCCCCCTTCGAGACAAACCCTCGAGATCTTGGCGCGCACAGAAGCCCTCGTGGATTTGATTGCGACAGGAGCTCGCCTGGTCGAACCTGATCGTCGTGCGCTCAGCGGTGAACTCTACCCCAGTCTGGGCGGTGGTCTGTGTCTCCGCTCAGCCGACCATGAGGGAGAGTCGTCGGGTCTGGTGGTCTCAGCAGAGACCGCCGCATACTCGTTGTTTCACGGACATTTGGGGGATCCGCGCGGTTTCAAACGTCCAGTGCGCGTGAGCATTCCTCGCCACTTTCCCACCGATGATGCTCTGCTTCTCCGGGGGGGAGAAGTGCGCGGTGGAGCCAAGGGAAAGGGACGGATGAAAAAGTCTGAAGGCGACTCCGACTCCATCCCGCCCTCCAGCAGCTCCTTCGCAGAGGTCCTTACGAGAGGTGCCTGGGACGGGAAGGTGAAGCTCAACGTCACCCGGCAGAAGGAGCACACCAACGGACCCTGCGCTTGGATTGCCAGCGATCTGGAGGATGTGCGCTGGGTCACGGAAAATGCCCCCAACCAGCCCGAGCTGCGGGTGCTCCTCGCGTCGCACATCCCCTCGGGGACTGTCTCCGTCCTGTCTGCGCTCGGCATCCTGGCTCTGCGGGTCGATGAAGAGACTCTTGCCTCTCTGGCGGAAGGCAGCGCCCTCGAGCTGCTCCAGGCCATCAACCACAAAGAACCCAGCCTTCCTCTCAAGCTTGACGGACGCGCTCTCGACGCCGAATGGCTTGCCGTCGGCGAAGAGCGGGCTTGGGCGGCGCGGGGAGGACGCTCGGTCGGCTAACCCCGAAGCTACTCGTCTTGGGGTTCACTCGTCTTGAGGTTCACTCGTCTTGGGATTCACTCGTCTTGAGGTTCAAAGTGAAAAACAATTTCTGTGCGCCGGATGAGACCAAGTTCGTCGCGAGCGGAGCGCTCCACCGCTTCTGGATCCGTTTTCAGTGCATGCGCTCTGGAACGCAGAAACTCTATTCTTTTATTCAGACGGGAAATCTCTAGTTCTACTGTTTTTTGCTCGGTTTCCAGGCGCTCCAGGCGACTGAGCCCTCCCCCCGTCAGAAGAAGGGTGGGCATCCCGACGAGTCCAAGCGCCAGAACAGAAAGAGGCAAAATTCGCTGGAGCGCTGCCCTTCGACGACGAGCCTGGGCTGAGCTGTTCGCAGGCCGGGCGACGCTCTTGGTCTCGGAATAGGTGGTCACCGAGCCAAGGTATCCTGGCTCAAAGGGGGAGGCCAAGCATTTGCCGGACAGACCGACCCCCAGAAAAAAGCAGCATTTCCAACATTTGACCTGGTGAATCCCTGAAGTCTCCGCGCTATCGTCCGCCCGCCTTTTCCGGCGCCCCTGAAATTCCAGCGACCGCCCACACTCCACCCTTTTCGGCATCGCTGCAATTTCGAGCCGACGACCCGCACGACAGAATAAGAGATATGAAGCATTTGGAAGTACTGCGCGCAGAGCTCGAACGACTTTTCGACCTGGATGGTCTTCTTACCCTCAGCGCTGAGGCTCTTGGATTTGATCCGAACAAGATCGGTGGCCAGGCCACGCTGAGTTCCTTTGCCGGGGCTCTCCTTGCCTATTGCGAGAAGGAAGAGGCGGTCCTCGCGCTCGCCGACGCCCTTCGAGCCAGCGGTAAGGACGTCAGTCCGGCGATTGCTCACGTGACAGCAGTTCCCTCCGCCGAGGATTCACTCCTCACGCCGGGCGCTGAGCTCGGAGAGTTTCGCATCGGCCGCCAGCTCGGTTCGGGCCGTCTCAGTGCCATCTATCAAGGTCGTAGTGACACTTCAGAAGCGCGCATCAAGGTCCTTCACCCGGAAACCACTCGGGACCGTCAGGCGCTTCAACGCTACCTGGTGGCCACTCGCCTTGCAGGGACCGTAAACAATCCCGACCTCACCCGCAAACAAAAGGGTGGGAAGGCCGGGATTGTTTACG
>CAYMQT010000145.1:0-11908 GCA_964392575.1 uncultured Polyangiaceae bacterium | reverse complement strand
GCTCGAAGCTCTTCGGGTCACACGGCCAAAGGCCGTGGGTTTAGGAACGGACTAACCGAAACTTTTTTGGCCCTCCCAAGGCGACACAAGACACAGGAGCCTAAGGGCGGGCACCTATAAAAAAGGACGGGCAACTAAGACACGGGCACAGCAAGCGCCCAGAAACGGGTTTGGCACTGTTTCAGGTACTGTTTCGAGCAGTATTTCGACCAGAGTTCGACCAGGCCTCGGAAATCTGCCTTCGGCAGCTGGCCCGGGTGGCCTCGTCTGTGCAACAATTCTCAGCCCTCGACTTAACTTTTCAAACGCACGGATGAAAAACACATGAGCCTCGAAATCGGCGACGTCATTGACGACAAGTACAAGATCGTCCGTCTTCTCGGAGAAGGGGGCATGGGCGCCGTCTATGAGGGTGAAAATGTTCGCATTCACCGCCGCGTCGCCATCAAAATCCTGCATTCTTCCGTAGCGACCTCCGAGGATGCGGTGCAGCGTTTCGAGCGTGAAGCGCAAGCGGCCGGACGCATCGGTTCCGAACACATCGTCGAAGTGCTCGACCTCGGGCATCTCACGGGTGGCGATCGCTACATGGTGATGGAGTATCTGGATGGCGAAGCGCTCAACGACCGCATCAAAAACTGCGGCCGCCTGTCGCCGCAGACGACGGCAAGCATCATCATAGACATGCTGGAGGGTTTGAAAGCCGCTCACGCAGCCGGAATCGTCCACCGCGATCTCAAGCCCGACAATGTCTTCCTGATCGCCAATAAGAACGGGAAGAAAGACTTCGTCAAGATTGTCGATTTCGGCATCTCAAAGTTCAGTACTCTCGGCGGCGAATTTTCGATGACCCGCACGGGCGCGGTGATGGGAACTCCTTATTACCTCTCTCCCGAGCAGGCGAAGGGCGAGCGCGAGCTGGACCACCGTGCCGATCTGTACGCCGTGGGAGTCATCCTCTACGAAGCGGCCGCTGGTGGCGTGCCCTTCGATGGCGAAACGTTCAACGAACTCCTCTTCAAGATCGTCCTTGAACCCATCCCTCCGCTCTCTTCGCGCGTCGAGGACATCGATCCGCACTTTGCTCAAATTGTGGAAAAGAGCATGGCCCGCGATCCAAACACTCGTTACCAGAGCGCGGAGGAGATGCAGGCCGCCCTGCGAGGATGGCTCTCCGGACAACCACCTGCTCCCGAGCTTGCCGCCGAAGCCGCTGCCGCTCTGCGAGGAACCCCGTCCGGACCCACGGGGACTACTCCCGCGGGAGGAGTCGGAATGCTTTCCGGCACGATCAACCGGACCAACGCCTCGTGGGCCAATACGAACGCAGGGGAAGAAGGCAGCGAAGGGGGCAAGAAGTGGATTTTTGCCGCCGCAGCGGTGACGCTCCTCGCGGCGGGCGGCTGGTTCTTGGTCAGTTCAAGTAACGCAGAAGAGGCTCGCGCCGCCGCTCAAGCGCAGGTCGAACAAGACGCAGCTCGCGAAGCCGAAGAGCGCGCCCGCGAACAAGAACTTGCCAAACTTGAGACGGAAAAGGCCAAAGCCGAGGCTGAACGCGCCAAGGCTGAAATGGCCAAGAGCGCGGCGGAAAGCGCCACGGTACAAGCTCGTCTGAGCGCCGCCGAGCAGGCACGGAAGCTCGCTGAAGAGAAGGCCCAGGAGGAAGAGGAAAAGAAGCTGCGCGCGGCAAAAGTGGTTCGCGCGCCCGCAACGGCTCCTGTCCCCGCCCCGGCAGCCAAATCGGAGCCCGCGCCCGCTTCCGGCGGTGGTCGCAAGATCCGTACGGATCTCTGATCCACGGGCCACACTCTGATCCACAGACCGCGCTTCATCTGATCACGGACCGCACTCTGACTCCTGGGCGGCAAGCCGCGGCCCTCAAGCACCCCTTGTGCGGCCCAGCCTTGCCTGAGTGCCCCGTGCGGAGGCACCGCTGTGCGAACACTGCTCAAACGCACCCCGTACTTCGGAGCAGGTTCCGGAGGCTTTTTGAGCTTTCACAATTTTTCAACTTCTTGCGACGGAATCCCGGACCTGTCCCGTACAGCCCTGTGAACCCGAAAGAAGCAGAGGATGCTCTGACCTTCTTCCACTCTCAGCAAAACCATTTTCAAGGATTCTCCTCATGAAAGCTCTCAAGACTTCCTCCCTCGTGATCGCCCTCAGCCTCGGCACCCTCGGAGTCACCGCGGTCGCTTCCGCCCACGGCCACGGAGCGCGCGGCGCTCGTCTCTTTGAGCAGGTGGACACGAACAAAAATGGCGAAATCACCAAGGCCGAAATGCGCAAAGCCGTCGACGAGCGCTTCACCAAAGTCGACACGAACAAAGACAATTTCGTCACACCCGAAGAAATGAAAGCCGCACGCGAGGCGATGCGCCAAGCACACCACCAAAACCGGAAGCCCGCAGCAGACTCCACGTCCGACAAGGCGAAAGGTGAGCGCCCCGCCCACAAAAACCGGCACGGATCACACATGATGGAGAAGATCGACACGAATAAGGACGGGAAAGTGAGCCGGGCTGAGGCCTATGCCGTAGCCGACGCCTTCTTTCAGAGACTGGATCAGGATAAGAATCAGGTGATCTCTCAGAAAGAAGCAGCTGAGGCGCGTTCGCACCGAGGCCACAGGAGCGGCGGCGCAAAGAAGAGCGGTACCGGAGCCCCCGAGCAGAAGACCAAGTGAACTCACCGTTTCTCGAAGATCAAGCGCTCATGGAGCGCATCGCCCGCGGCGACGCGGGCGCTTTTCGAGAACTCTCTCAGCAGTATCTACGTCCCCTTGTCACGTTTTGTAGTCGTATGTTGAAATCCCACGCAGAAGCCGAAGAAGTCACGCAGGAAGTCTTTCTGCGTGCTTGGCAAAAAGCGGATCGCTATGAGCCAAAGGCGCGGGTTTCCACCTGGCTTTACACCATCGCACGCCGCATGTGCATTGACCGCCTCCGTCAAAAGGGAACACGCGGCGAAGAGTTTCTGTTCGATGACGAAAGGGACGCCGCACCCTCTTCCGCTCACCCAAGCCATCTGATGGCGCAGAAGCAGGAAGCGACCCTGATCAAAGACGCTCTCCTCTCCCTGCCCGAAAGGCAAAGAACCGCGCTCTCCCTCTGCCATGAGGCGGGTCTCTCGGGCGGAGAAATTGCGGTGGTGATGGAGATCACGGTCGAGGCAGTGGAATCTCTCCTTTCACGCGGGCGCCGCACCCTGCGAGAAAAACTACAGCCAACTTCGGACTGAAGGGACAGCCATGGACCACTTTCAAGAGGACGACGAGAGATTCGCGCAGGCCGCCTTCGAAAAGCTGCCCGGCATCGAGCCGAGCGCACAGCTTTCAAGGCTCGTGGCTCAAATTCCCCTCAGCCACCCGCGAACCGGCCTGAGGGCATGGTGGCCCTTTCAGACTGTCTTTGTCCCCGCATTTGCCCTCGGCTCTGCCCTCCTTCTGGGCGTGGGCTTTGACCAGCTGCTGGACAGCGCACTCACTTCACAAGTCGTGGTCCAGGACCGGTCCGACTTGACCGCCGGCGCAGCTGAAGCAAACAAGAGCGAACTAGAAAGTGACCTCGATGTTCTGCTGACCCTCGCCACCTTGAGCGAGTTTGAAAGCAATGATCTCGAAACGGAAACCCAGCGTGCTCTGAGCGCCGAGGAAGCAAACCGATGAATCAAAAGCACTTGGCTCTCGCCCTGTTTCTCTCCGTGGGACTCAACCTCTTCCTGCTTGGCTCCGTCGTCAGCCGCCGCATGCTGCACGCAGAGGGCCCGTGGCACGCAAAGCACGAGCAGCCTCCACACGGACCCGAAGGAGGAGCTGAACGAAAGGACCGACAACACCACGGACCTCGGTCCGCACGCGGGCTCGACCACAAGCTGCCATCGAGTGCCGGAGACCTGCAACTTCTTCGCTCGATTGTTCGTGTCATGGGCGGCCCTTCCGATCCGCGACTCAAGTCCCTAGGAACTGAGAATCGAGAAACCGTGCGGGCTAATCGCAAGCAGATGAGAGACGCACACGACAAGGTAGAGAAGGCCCTTCTGACAGAGCCCTATGACGAAGCCGCACTCAAAGACGCCTTCCAAAAACTCCGAGCAGCAACTTCAAACGCGCAGGAGCAGGCACAGGCCGCCGTGGTACAGCTTTCGTCTCTCCTCACGAACGAGGAGCGACAGAAGCTGAAGGACTTCAAAGAAAAGTCTGAGCCGCCCAGACGCCTTCATCGCGGAAGTCCCTAAACAGGGATATTCTCTCCCACGTGGAGCAGGCCCTGACATCGCCGGACAGCCGCCTGGAGCTGACGTTCTTTCGACATCTTGAAGCCCTCCTCGTGAGTGCGTGCATTCTTGGCTTCATGGACACAGCTCTCGTCGGAGGGCGCTGTTTCGAAGGTGTCTGGACCCTTGTCATCTACCTGCTGAGCTGCCTTGCCGCAGGAGCCTGGACCGCCCTCATCCTAGCCGCCATCTCCGTGCCGCTGAGTCTCGCGCTCGGTTCTGATCACAAGCGGCATACAAAGAACGGTCCTTTCCTTCAACGTGCGCGCTCGAACGTGACCTTCCTCATAGCGCTAAGCCTAGGTTGTGTGCTCCTGATCCGGCCTTGGGATCTGGCGCTTTTATGGCCCTACTGGGTGTTGCCTTTGGGCGCTACGGGAATGGGGCTCGGTTACTCTAAAATAGAAGGTCTGCTCTCCACTCGCACAACACGCCTCCTTTTCCTAGGGGTCGGTCTGCTCGCCTTCGCAATGGATGCCCTAGCCTATCGTCGCCTCTACCTCTCCCTTCACAATTGTCTCTTCCTTGTCGCTGTCGTGTTCCTGGCTCGAGCGGCTACCGTATCTCTTTCCAAGAACGTGAAGCGAATACTGATAACTGGGCTGCTTCTCAGTCAAGGGATCTGGTGGCTGGATCTCTCAGGGGCTCGCTCCTTAGGAACGATCCATGGCGTCGTTCAACCGAAACTCATCGCCGCCGGACAGTCGCTCCTCGACCGAGACGGAGATGGATTTTCGGCTGCCTTCGCCGGCGGCGATTGTGACGACTCAAATCCAGAAATTCATCCGGGAGCCTGCGAGAGACCTGGCGAGGCCATCGACCGCAATTGCAACGGGCACAAAGGCCAGATCTCCCTCGATCTCCCCCGCCGCGGACCGCAAACGGTCCACTGGAGTCGTGACCCGGAAACCCTCCCCGACATCTATCTCTTTGTCGTCGATACGCTTCGTGCGGACTACGGAGGACTTCCTCGCGCGCAAGTCGCCCCCGAAGTAGAGTCTTTCTCCACAACAGCTCTCGACCTCAGGCGCGCCTATACCCCGTATCCGTCCACCTTTCGTGCCATGATCAGCATGGGGCAAAGCCGCAACTGGCGGAGTATCTCGACGCAATCGCCAGACTTCCTCTCTCGCTTCGCGACGCTCGGGTACGACGCACAGCTATGGATCTCTGATCGACGCCTCACAGCAACTAAAGAAAAGCCCCTGCTTCATTTGGATCGCATGACTGGCGATCCTTTCTTTCTGAAGCATCCGGACTCAAAGGCCACATGGACCGCAACGCTGGTGGGCAACGCCATCGAAGAGATGAACGACCTCAAAGCGCCACCGCGCGTGCGCTGGCTCCACACCCTCGACCCTCATCAGCCCCTCGCACTGGGTTCTGGAAGTGAAGTGGAGCGCTACAAGGCTGCTGTCCGGCATGCGAGCCAACAGTTCGGACGCTTGGTCTCAGCTCTCGACAAATCCGAGCGTGGCCGCAGGAGCGCTGTGCTTTTCGTCTCCGATCACGGCGAAGAACAAGGAGATCACGGAGGGCAATTCCACGGTGCGACTCTCTATGAAGAGAACGTTCGCATTCCTTTGTTGATGCGGCTCCCTGGTGTAGCGGCCCGCAGGATCACAGAGGTAACGACTTTGCTCGACGTGGTCCCAACACTCTGGGATTACCTGGGAGGCGTTTCGGATGCGACTTGGGAAGGGCGAAGTCTTTTGCGATCCTACAGCGAGGAGCGAGCCATCTTCTCGCAAATCGAGCCTGTGAAAAACCTCGGAGGCCAAGGCCGTCCAGAAATGCACGCAGTCGTTTTCAACCGATTCAAGTTGATCCACAATCTTTCGTCGAATCTACTTCAGCTCTACGATCTCGAAGAAGACCCTCTAGAATCCAAGAATCTGATCGGAAAACTCCCCGCGATCGCCAAGAAAACACAAGCTAAGCTCACCCATTTCCAAGATGGCCCCGTGTGTCAGTCCTTCTAACACCACAGATTCGGCGCCCCGTGTACCTAGTCTCCGTGCACCTAGAGTGCAGGATGGTTCTCGTGTCGACCTCCCCTCGCAGGACGAACAGAACCTGGTAGACTGACGGCTGGTCATGGCTACGCCCACGAGTGCATCAGACGCCCAAGGGTCTTTGGCGACCGAAAGCGCGGATGCGGTTTTGGATCTATTGAAGGCGGGGCCCGTCCTTCTCTATGACGGCGAGTGCGGCGTCTGCGCTCAGTCCGTTCAGTGGATCTTGAGGCACGAGACCCGGCACTCCCTCCGCTTCGCCGCCCTTGAGAGTGACCTCGGGCGAGCGCTCACTCGGGCAGCGAGCGTTCCGACGCACGTGGACTCCCTGCTTTGGGTGGAGCGCTCTGAGCTTTCCGTGAAAGCAAAAGTCTGGTCAGGCGCGGTGCTCGCCACCGTCGCCTACGTGGGAGGGCCCTTCCGCGCGCTCGGCGCCTTCTGGGTCGTCCCGCGACCGCTGCGCGACTGGGCCTACCGGTTGTTTGCCAAGCACCGGAAGAATATCGTCCCCACGAATTGTCTGGTGCCGACCCCGGCAACTCGTCTGCGTTTCCTAGATAGCACGCTGCCTGGATAGCAACGCTTCCTGAATAGCTAAAGTGTCCTAGAGAAGCCTTCGGTCATCCAGGGGCTTTTTTTTAGGCCCACCTTGGTTACCCTTTGGGGCCATGGAAATTCGCACAGCCACCATCGAGCGGCTCAGGGACGCCCTGCTTGCAAGCGGAGCACGACGAGGAAATGTCATCTCGTCTGCCTTCCGTACCCTCGCCCGAGAGGGGCTTTTCAACGAAGAGGAGAAGGTCGCCATCAGCCGGGTCGACGCCGTCGCTGAAACGATGTTTCTCGTCATCGCCGCCGATGAACAGGTCACGGACACGGAGTTCTCTGCTCTCCGAGGAGCCATCCGTGGCCTCACCGGAGATGTGCTCAGCGACGACATCGTGCAGATCCTCCTCGAGACCTACGCGCTCCGTCTGCGAGACGACGGTCGTGAGGCCAGGCTCTCGGCAGTCAGCGCCGGTATGGAGGATGACGAGGAGAGGATGAATGCGTTAGGGCTCGCCGCCGCGGTGGCCCTTGCCGACGGACAAGTCGTGGAGTCGGAGAGCGAAGTGATCTCCTCGCTCCAGAAGGTGTTTGGGCTCACGGATGAGCAAGTGCGTGTCGTCCTCGGACAGCTCGCCGAGGATGATTGAGCTAAAGCCGGTTGAGTCGAGCCGATTGAGTTAGGGAGAAAGAGGCGTAGGTGCGGGCGCCGCACCAGGAAGCGGAGGCACCGAAGGCGCGCTCGGGGCGGTTTCTCTGGGCGCAGGCGCAGGGGCCGGGGTCGTCGTCACGGGTACCCGGGCCGGTGCCTCTCCGCAGTCGCACGCCCCGTAGCCCTGACCATCTGCGGCGCAGATCTGTCCGCCTTGACAAGCTGCGGGTCCAACGCACGCCTGGGTCGAACCCGGAATGCATTTCTGAGCGCCAGGCGTACTGATCACCGGAGGAGCAGACTCGATGGGAGCGTCGGTTCGCTCAGGTAGGCGCAGACAGTCTTCCTTGTCCTTGTCGATTTCGACCTCTCCACACACGATGGTCAGCTCTCCAGAATCTGTTCGCTTCTGATAACTGCTGTTCTCACCACCAAGGATTTTGGTGCGGCTCGCACCTGCGACAATGGTGTAGCCCTTCTCTCCACACGCCTTATCGGCAGCAGTGACACACTGCGACATGCCCTTGTTGCAGGTCACCAGGTAGCCGCCCCCCGGCGCCCGCGAGGTCCTAACTTTCCCACAGCCAATCAAAAGAACGAAAGCGCCACCGATGGCGGCCCCTTGAGCCCAGAGCTTCATCATGAAGGGAGCCTAGAGCGTCGGCTCATCACTGGAAAGGGCGCAGCCGACGCCCTCGCGCGGTGGGCCTGAGAGCGCATCTCAAGAACGGGAAGGGGACGTGGAAAAGCGAGAAACCCGCGCTCTCACGTCGTCTGCAAAGGCTCTCATGAGTTCTTCGGCGTAGTCGCTCGGTGAGCGCTCAGGCTCCCTCAAAAGGGGCGTCAAATCCATTCCGTAGATCAAGCCTTGGCTCTGATCGACGCCGTGACTTTCACTGAACGTCGCGTGAGCCCGGCGACGCCCCATCGCTGCGAGATCGTACCTCTTTCCGCCAGCCACTTGAGAATCGAACACACCCAAGAGCGCGGATTGAAGATTGTCACGCCCGGAAACATCCATCGTCACTTTCAGGTGATCCGGGAGCCAGTCCAGATCGCGCCACACCTCACAGCCAATGACCCTTTCTGGACGCGCGTCCGGGGGCAGGGCGCGGAGCGCCGCAATCGTCCGAAGGGCGACGGCAATGTGCGTGTCATGCTTGTCGCAAAGATTGTGGGTGTAGACGACCTCGGGACGAGTGAGCAAAAGCAACTGCTTGAGATCTTCAACTACGACGAAAGAGGAAGCGTCCTTCACCGCATGGCTCGGATGATCCATGAGGACTTGAGCGGCATATTCTCCGACGAAGGCCGCTTTGCGCTGCTCGATGCGCCGCACCTCTTGCATCTCTTCATCCGTGTAGTCCGCATAGTCGAAATCTCGCGCGCTCCCCGCGCCGTTGGTCACGACGACGCCGGTAAATGCCTTTCCTTGCTTGTGAAAACAGGAAAGGATGCCGTGCATGGCCAAGATTTCAAGATCGTCTTGGTGCGCGCAGATGCCGAGGTGAGTGGTGCTCTTGAGAGCGGCCTCGTGCTCGACCCCGTCCCAACAATAAATTTCCGAGTGTGGCTGGGAAAATTGCATGACTGTTCAGTTTCTTGAAAGGTCTAGTCAACCCTTAAAAGGGTCAGGTGCTGGTTTGTGGAAGGCTCGCCGCGGCGATGGACTGCCCCACGCGCCGACTCGCCTCATCCGGCAATTGAAGTTGAATCTTTTGAGACAAAGCCGGAGCCTCCGCTGCGATCACCTGCTTGGCCTTTTCGACAATGATGCTTCCACCTTCGCCTGACATCACACGACCCAAAAGCAAGACATGCTTGATGTCGTAGAAGTCCGCGTAGTGAAGAAGTCCGTAGCCCAAATACACTCCGATGCTCTCGTAAATCCCCCGCACGCGCTGATCGCCGCGCTTGAAAAGATCTTGCACCTGCTTGAGCTTCGCGCCCGGAGAGTCCTCACTCTTGAGTTCAATCCCGGCCCGCGGAGCAAGACGAATCACGGCATCCTGAGAGAAGTACTGACACCCCACACCCACATCGAAGGACCATTCCGAGTCACAACCTCCCTCGGGTGAATAATCGACCGGCGCGAAAGCTAGTTCGTTGAGCCAACCGCAAATCAAGCCGTCTTGATTGACGTAACCCACGGCCTCACTCGTCCCCATGGCAATGCCCAAAACTGGCTTGTCGTTCAGATTCATGGCGCCAGCCAGCGCCGTCACGTCACCGTCATTGGAGACAGCGACGGGAATATCCCCAAAGAGCCGCTTCGGGACCTCCAGGTAAACATTCTTGATGCTCTGGTTGAACTTGGCTTCGGGGATCTTACGAAACAACGAGGCGACCATGGTGCGGTTGTTCACGTAGATACCGGCAGAGCTGATGCCGACCGCGTCCACGCGCGGTAAGTGCTCCGCCGCGAGTTTGAGCGAGTGAGCGATACCCTCGATGTGATACTCTGGATCATCGTTGATCTTGGGATGCCACACGACTTCCGTGGAAAAGACCTCCTTGCCGTCAATGACCGCGGCAACTTTCCTGTCACTTCCGCCCGCATCAAAGCCGATGCGACACCCGTCGAGGTGACCACCCACAGGGATGGGCTCTTCACTCTGGGGCGGAAGATCAGCCTCACTGTCGACTCGCCGCACCTCAAATTGAGGTTGTTCGTACACTCGCGCCATGAACTCGGCATCAAAAGCGCGGGTCCCTCCGCTCTTGTAGGCCGCCGCGAGGTGCGCTCCCACATCACCAGGCCCGTAGACCCAGACGCGAAATCCTCCTTTCTGCCAAAGCAGCATTTTCACGATACGTTCAACGTAGCGGAGATTGTCGACCGCCCGCGGATGAGACTCGGGGAGCAGGTGGGTGTCGAATCTGGCGACCATCCCGCCGTTGCGCTCGATGGCCAGACACAACGGAACCGAATCTTGAGCCTCTCGAACCGCTGCTTGAAAGGCGCGATTGCCGAGATAGGCGGGTCGAAATTCTGGGGCCAGCGGCGCTTCGATGGCCGGCGTTTGAAGGAGAAGGGACGGATCCATGTTCTCCCATGACCATAGCGGCCAAAAAGCGTCCGTCATGGTCGAATTTTTTCAAACCGTGTCCAGGATCGCACAATCTGCCTAGAACGAACGGACTTTCAGGAGAAAAAACAGCACGTTAACGCGCTCCTTCCAGGGAGCGCACCTGCCCTCCTGTGGCCATCCAGCGCCTGCGTCCTTCTTATAAGATATAAGAGCACCTCCAGAACCGTCGCGAGCGCCCTGCTGCTTGAAAAGCGCCTGCTGCTTGGAAGGAGGACAGAGTATTTTGAGGACGACGAGCTTTGCTGCGGGCCGCACAGCGGTTTTCGAACGTGCTCTTAGAGGGGCGCGAGAACGAGGGCAGAAAGCGGAGGCAAGCGCAAACTCATCGACTGATCATGGCCATGGGCCGGGATAGGCTCCGTGCGGACTTGAGCGTCCACGGAAAAGCCGCTCCCCCCAAACTCTCTGGCGTCGGTACAGAGGACGAGTCGGTATCCCCCCGCCCTAGGCGCGCCGATACGGTAGTCCTCCCGTGGCACTGGCGTCATGTTCAAAACCACCACAACGTGCCTGTCCGTCCCGGCAATCCTACGCTGATAGGACATGACGGAGTTGTCCGCGTCCGAGCAATCAATCCATGAAAATCCCTCTGGCTCTGGATCGCTCTGCCAAAGCTCCGGCGTGTCCTGATAGAGCTTCCCGAGAAAGCTCACGAAATGAATCAGCGCTTGCCGCTCAGGAGCCTCCGAAAGGTGCCAGTCGAGGGCACCGTTGACGTCCCATTCCGCGTGCTGAGCGATTTCACCGCCCATGAACATCAACAGCTTGCCGGGACGTGTCGCTTGATAGGTATAGAGAACGCGGAGATTTGCCAGCTTCTGCCAGAAATCACCCGGCATCTTCTCCACTAAAGCGCCCTTTCCATGCACCACTTCGTCGTGACTGATGGAGTTGATGAAGCGCTCGCTATTTTCGTAGATCATCGCGAACGTCAACTGACCCTGATGGTACTTTCTGTGGATCGGCTCCTTCTTGAAGTAGTCGAGGGTGTCGTGCATCCATCCCATGTTCCACTTGAACGTAAAGCCGAGGCCGCCGTCGGTCACAGGCGCAGTGATCCCGCCCCAGGCCGTCGACTCTTCCGCCACCGTGAAGGCGCCGGGACACTCTTCCTCAACGGCTATGTTCAGTTGTCGTAAGAAATCGATGGCCTCTAAGTTCTCACGACCACCATAGACGTTGGGCAGCCACTGCCCCTGCTCGCGGCTGTAGTCGAGGTAGAGCATCGAGGCGACGGCATCGATGCGGAGCCCATCGAAGTGAAGTTCCTTCAGCCAGGTCACCGGAGTGATGCAATGCAAGGCTTGAGTGATGAGGTACAGCGGCAT
>CAYMQT010000144.1:0-12012 GCA_964392575.1 uncultured Polyangiaceae bacterium | reverse complement strand
GCCCCCGGGAACCTCTTGGTCCGTCCGTACCCACAACGGGCAGATCACCCTCTGGATCCCGGGGGTGGGGCGGGTTCGGCTCAGTGCGGGGAGCGCACGTAGGCTGGCAGCTGCCTTGCTTGTGGCGAGTGACCACGAGTCGTGAAGGTGTGGTAAACTGAAAAACGAAGCCCCCCGCGAGTCGGCAAAACTCCGGGGGGCGGTGGCCGATAGGGGGCCGACGAATGAAGCATAGCATATCAGAACCCAAGGGAAGGCCCGAAAACGAAACGACCGGTAAGGCTCTGCCACCGCCGCCTAGGACGGACGCTGAATGGAAAGAAGCTCGCGAGGAAATCGAGGCGGTACTCTGGAGACGCCGTGGGGACTTCCCGGATTTCTCGGAAGATGATTTCAAAAAGGTGAGGAGTGACGCGATCGAGCGATTGGCGAAAAACGGCGGATTTGCCGGCAAGAGCGCAGCTTTCTCTTTCAAGGATTGGCAAAGAAGCAGGCCCAAGACAAAGGCCAATGTTGAGTACATCGAAGACCGTGACGACCGGGAGACCCACGTCGACGAGGAAGCACGCATTGATGCACGGCGTCGACTCAAACAGATTGAAGCTGCCGGTGACGCCCTGAGTGAGTCGAGTGTCCGGCGCTATGGTGAGAGTGAGGTAGGCGCCCTCCAACAAGCGGTGCACAAGCGCTGCGCCGAGTCGTTTCGGGAGTCCTGGGGCAAGGAATGGGATCCCTCTTTTGAATTGCCGTCGTGGGTGTTCGGCGACGATGGCCAGAGGGCACGCGAGATCAAATCGTGGGACATTCTTGAGCAGCTCCGAAAAGCGATAGACGATGCCGCCAAGCTCTTCCCGCCGAAGCCGCCAGAAATGCCTCAGCCGACAGCCGAGAAGATCGTCGGCAAGCCGTACCGAGAATGGACGGCCAAGGACAAGGACATGATTCGAGGCCTTCTGAATGCGCAGGACGTGAAGCAGGATGTGACGTGCGACCCCGCCCACGATGACGAATACCTTGGGGAGACTTGGCTTCGTCGACTCGTTCCGAAGCTGGAAGATCTGGGCGTGCCGTCGCGGGATTTCTTGGACAACAAGCTCAGCGAAAATAAGAAGCCAACCCAGTCACCCATAGGGCGCTTGGACGTGAGCCCGTTCAGGCGCATGGTTTACGCGCTGTGCTACGAGCGGCCCGAGTGGTTGCCCCTGCGCCTCGACAAGGAAGGTAGAGCTATTCCTCCGTCTGTGAATCAGACGGCGGACATTTCTATCTTGAGCGGAGACTGGCCGGAAATCAAAACCTGGCCACTCACCGTGGCGGAACTCATGAAAAGACAAACAACCAAGATCCGAGAAGCGTTCAAAGGCTACTCGCTGCCAACGGGCGAGTCCTAACTCTCGTCACGCGAGACCTTCCCGTTTGATCGCCGTGGACAGCGCGATGTCTCTCTTCCCGCCTGGCGCTCGAACCTTGCCGGCGTAGGTCCATGTCCGCCCGTCCCGGGCTATTCCACCCGAGAAAAGGCGATACCCGCGAGGCTCTAGGATTTTCTGGACCTCTCGAACTGCCTGCTTCCTCGTGGCGCCTTCAATGCAGTAATCGACCCCATCGAGCGGATCGATCCAGTCATCGCCAAAGGCGCTGTAGTGTTCGAGCCACCAGCCCTTCTGGCGTAGCCACGCCTCGGCTAGACGCTTCTCTGACACCTTGAACCTACCACGGCAGAGCAGAGCACGGCGCCACGGTAGAGGGCACTCAGGGGCGCCTATGAGCCACACCGGGAACTGGAGGACAGCGGCCGTCACGAAAGCGACTCCCTAACCCACCTAGCTTGCGCCCGTGCGCCCTCGTGAATGTTCTCGGGCGTACACGGCCGCAGCACGTAGCTCGGCTTGCAACGGCACACCTCGGGCGAGCATGACGGGCCGTGCTCGACAGTGACGTGGTACGCCTGAGGGTGGGCCAGGAGGAAAGCTTGGGCCGCCTCCACCGACTCGAACCGAATCGGACGAGTCAGTGCCCGGCGGATGCGTCTCGACTGGCTACTCATCGCTCGCCGCTCCTTCGGGGGCGAGACGCACCGCGTGTTTGTTATCGTCGTCGCCGATGACGATCACGCCTTCGGCGACTAGCTCGGCCACAGCGGCATAGTGCTTGTTTCGATCGCCTCCGATTCTCTCTTTCAATGCGTTCTTGCTTGCCGCCGTCCCATGCTCTGTGAGGTATGCGACGATCGCTTCCTTGGTGGCGTCCAACTTGGCGCCCGCCTTCGTTCCGCCCTTGGGCCCTTCTTTGGTGTTGATGGCTAGCCCGCCGTCGTCGGTGTCGACGATCGACACGTAGATGGGTTCAACTAGCTTCCCGCTCATGCGGGCCTTCTCGTGCGAGATCCGGATCGTGCCGTCGCTTTGGCGTTCTGTGGTGACTACGGCGCCGCAAGCGTCGAACAAGGCACCCGAACCACGGATAGCAGCCCTCGAACCGCCCTCCGCGCCCTGGCTTGGCTTGCGGGAATGGTGAATGACAATGATCGTGCAACCGGTTGCCTCCGAGACTCGCCCGAGCATGTCGAGCACCTTGCGAGCGCTTGCAGCATTCTCCTCTAGGTTCGGACAACTAGCGGACAAGCTGTCAATGACAGCAAGCGTCACTCCGCGGCAGAGCTTCGTTAATTCCTCCTCTGGATCGATTGCGTCTTTGCCCTCGCCTTTTTCGTCGAGGTACATTCGAGGCATACAGGCGATCTTGAGTGCGTCTCCGTCTGGCACTATCCCCATGCCCCGGGCCATGCGCTGAATGCGGCGTCGGGTGAGGTATGAGCCCTGCTCGTAATCCAAGAGCAACACGCGCCCCGATCGCACCGGATACGCGCCCCACGCGGGGGCATCGCAGGCGACGGCCAAGCCGAGTGCATGAGCCAAGAGTGTCTTGGCGCTGAACCCGAGCCCGGCCATCAAGGCGGGCGCGCCGGGGCAAATGTCGAGCGCTTCCATGAGGTACGGGATTGCGGGCAGTGGCGCGAAAATCTCGGACACACCCATCAGGGAGACGGGGCCAGGTGTGGGCGGAATTTCTTCGGTGGGTGGCGGTATGTGCGCGCTCATTTTGCCCCCTCGATTTCCAGGAATTGCGCCCAATCCTTGTGTGGTTCGGGCGGGCGCCAGCGTTTCACCTTGGCTCCTTGCGCGTGACAGTCATCGGTAATTTTCTGGATCGTCTTCTTGTCGTCGCCTGCCTTGTCGGTATCGAGCGCGATCCAAACATCGCGGCCCTGGGCGTACTCGGCCCACGAATTGCGCCAGCCGCCTACACCTGGCACCCCTAAGGGTATCACGTCGCGCATGTACTCATGCCCGCGCCAGTTGCGCACGGTGCGGATCGCGAGAACGTCCAAGGCGCCCTCACAGATAACAATCGGCGCGTCTGGTGGTGCGTCGCGCAATGCTTCACACCCAAACGGGTAGAGTGGTTTTAGGCCTTTGGGGAAAAGGTACTTCGGCGCGTCCGCTTTGACGTCCTCTTGATCGAGGTGTCGCCGTTGCAGTCGGTGAACGCTACCGTCTAGGGAGCGCCAGGGAATGAGCAGCTTGTGAGAGTGCCAAGGGAAAAAGCTCCGTTCGAGGTTCCAAAGCCCTGCATTTGCGAGCGTTTCCGCGCTGAAATGCTTCCCTAGTCGTTTGATGGTTTCGACGGGACGCGAGGGCAATCCCACTAGGCCCGCGCGCTCACCTTCCACAACTAGCAAGCGCTTTCCGAGGTAGGTTCTCACGTCATCGATACCGTGAAATGTCCCGCCGCATTCAGCGAGGAATGCCGTTGCGACGCTCACGTAGTCAGCATCCGAGATCGGCGGTTCGTTTTCTTCCTTGGCGCTCGCGTCCGACTTGCGGGCGCTTTCTCCGAGCAGGTAGCCCGGCGACTTTTTCGAGCGTTTTCGAGCGCTCGCCAGCTTGTGACGCAACTCCTTTTCAGAGAACGACGGCTCACACGTTTTGTTGTAAGCCTGAATGATCGGCCATGCGGCATCGTCACTGAGATCGAATCCACGCACGAGCGTTTGAGCCACCAAGTAGCAGTCATCGCTCCCATACTGGCCCTGAATGGCCGGGGGCATCTTCGAGACGTAGCGGGCGGCCCTCTCGGCGATCGGTATTGGCTCGGTTTTTTCGGCGGGGCTCATGCCGAACCCCCCTCAAGTAGGCTTAGCTTCGCCGCTACCTGGTGAATCGTTCCCGGATGGACGGGCCGATTGCGGATGAGGCGCCGAACCGTCCAGCGAGCGAGGCCGGTTAGCCGGCAAACTTCCATGATACCAACACGGACGGCGGCATTTTTCACCGCTTGCCGGATGGCGGGTTCGTCTTGGGCGTTATTGCTCATGACAAGCAAGCGTCACGAGGGGCCCGGCGAACGGAAAACGGAAATTAGAAAGTCATTTTCCTGATCGCTAGTCTGCTGCCCCGGGGCACGTGACCATGGGTGCCAGGTGGAAACGCTCACTGCCCCGGGGCGGTAAGCGTTTCTTGTTCCCCGCGCTAAGGTGGTGTTCAGGGATAAACCCTTAGCATCAAATGATGCTGAGGGTATCGCGTGCACGAAATAGCTTCCCTGCCCCGGGGCAGGCGACCTATTTCACCCATACCCCGGCCTCCCGTCTTACCGCCGACCTCGCCCCCCGGTTGCCCTACGTGACAACCGGTTCCAAAAAGTGGTTCCCCCTATAAGACTCTGGAACCGGGAACCGCTCAGCTGGCCAAGTCATACTTACGTTATGACGTTGGCCACCTTGCGAGTAGGTTCCGACAGTTCTGGAACCGCGGAACCGAGGCTTTTTTAGCTGTCTAAGCGGTTCCCCGGGGTGCGTCGGGAACCGGCTCGGGAACCACTTCGTAGCCGTTCGGTGTTTTTACGACACGTCCGTCCCGCAACAAGTCTTTCAAGGCGTTACCAATCTGCTGGGCGTTCCCTTTCGTAAACTCCTTCACCTTGTTGCCACTCGTGAGTCCAGGCCGCTTTCGGATCGTCTCCAGCACGCGCCCCGAGTAGTCCTCCTCGCTCACCGGATCGGCCCCGCCCTTCTTCGCTGGGAGCTTCCCCGACCGTAGCGCCGCGTCCAGCGCATCGCGGGCTTCTGGGTCGTCGGCTACTGCTTTGCGGGCTTGCTTGATCCTGGCGTGCGTGCGAGGCCCGGCGCCTGAGAGTGCGGCTGCGGCTTCAGTGGCTTCGCGGGGAGCTGGCGGCTCTGGTTCAAACTCACTGCCCCGGGGCAGGCAGTTTTCCTCCACTCGCGGCCTCCCCTGCGTCGCCTCCCTCCTCTGTGCTGCCTCCCTCGCCAGCCTCTCCACGAGCGCCAGGCTCATGAGTGCCAGGTGAGAACGTCCCCCAAACGATTCCAGACAGCACCCCCTTTGACCTGTCTGAAACCAGACAGACAGCCCTTCATTTCACAGCTGAATTTAGGCTTGTATGCTGTCTGCCCCCTAAAGGGGGGCAGACAGGCAGACAGGGGGCCTAATGCTGTCTGGCAGACAGGTTCCAGACAGGTGCAGACAGGCAGACAGGTGGGGGTGGTTTTCCTTCCTGGCACCCTGGCTTGAGCCCGCGCGCGAGGCGCCTCCCTATCGCCCGGAACGAACGGCGCCAATGGGAAAATGAAAATCTGCAAACCGTTTTCCGTTTGAGCCCCCTCTCATGACGCTTGCTTGGTGAAGGGCAGCAAAGCCCGAGCAAAGCAGATGACTCCTCCCCTCACCCTCACCACCCTCGCTCGCATCCTCCGCGCAGCCGCAGACGAATGCGACAACATCGCCCGTGAGTCCGCCTCAGAGCGCCGTGAGTGGGTTGCACAAGCCGAGAGCGCCCTCGGGCCCCGCCGACACATTGCGGCCGTGAGGCGCCGAATGCAGGCCGGCCTAGACGGCGCTGGTCAAGTCGGACGCCGCTACCTGCTTTCCCACCCGGCACTCGCCGAAGAGCTGGGACGTCCAGTTGAGACGAAGTCAGACGAAGTGAGCGACTTAAGAGCCGAGCTTTCTCTCGTGAGAGGGGGCCGCCGATGAACCACCGGATACCTAATCCGCTGGAATCTAGGGATTTTCAGCTACAATCGCGCCGTTCTAGTGGTCGGGTGAGTCCACAGGGTGAGTCTGGCGGACGCACTTACACCCACCGAACCCCGCTCGACAGCAACGTTGTCCGAGCCAAACTAATCTCCGCTGGCGTTCTCCGCCCCTACCAGGGAGCCGAATATTTTAGGTTCACCGAGGCGCCACCCTCGACTGGCCCGGTTCTCAAAGCCGAGATCCGGTGGGCTCATGAGGTGCGTTTCGCCGATCAACACTTTGAGGATCAAGCCCATGTGACGGGTGAGCGGAGGGGCGCCTGATGGCATTCCTCTGGCTCAAGCGGCTTTTCCAGCGGCCAGCAAAACCGGCCAAAGCGGCTCCGTTATCGGATGCACACAACCGTTCGTTGGAATTGGCAGCCGTAAGTGTGGAACTGTTGCACGCTGCCATCGCGCGTCGCATCAAGTGGCACGAGTCTTTGCCGGGAGTTGCTCGCAAGGCAGTATGCGACGGACTTCTCGACGAGGGGCACATTGAGGCGATATCGGGGGCGGTATGCGACGTCGCATGTTTGCAGCCCTGGCTCACCACCGAGACGGCCCAAACAGAACTCACCCGCGAAGTCCTCGACCGTCACCGCGGGTCGTCGGTGGGTGTGAAGCCGACGGTGGCGGTGGTGAGGAAGGCAGCGAAGGCAATGAAGGATGTGATACATGCTGCAGAGGCAGCGGTCGAGCCTATGTCAGATGAGGCGCTCTGTACGTTCGTTGATTGGATGACGAAGAATGCCGTCAGATCCGTTTCTGGCGTTGAGCGAGCGAAGGCTTCCGCGATAGCGGCTGAAGCAGAGGCAGCGAGGCTGAGCGAGCGCGCCATGGAGGTTTGGGACACTCACAATGTCTGTATCAATACTTTGACGTCTCGCCGCATGGCTGAGCTTGGAGGCCAGCACTAATGGCCCTCAGAGCCGGACACGGTAACGGCCGGGGCTCGCCTCGGATCGAGGTACTGCCCGCGGATGAGCAACCCCAGGCCCTCCACCCTGCTCCTATCGAGCGGGACGGCAAGGGCAAGGTTCGGAGTTCAGAGGACGCTAGGCGCCTTGCCAAGCTGCCCAGGCGTGCCCGTGCGGGTGTGCCCAAGTCGATTGCTACTCATCCGCGGTTCGAGGTTCACAATAAGCGGCGCGTCAAATGGACGGCTGCCCGTCGCGGTGAACTGCAGGCTTCTCACGGGGGTGTGAGTCACGCGGTGGGCGCGCTCATTGTCCACGCTGGATGGCTCCATGCCGCTGGGGAATGTGCCTCAGAGCTGGCCGCTGAGAGCCTGGACTTCGACCTGTTCAAGACGGCCGCAAACCTAACCGCGGCTGCCCGTCAACATGAGCTGGCAGCCTGGGAACTCTGCGCACGGGAAAGCCTGGCGCGCAGAGACGCCAATCCAGGCGCGCCACACGCCGCACTGAAGGCCGCTTTCGGGGGTGACGAATGAGCACGTTCATTCCCACGACTGAGGCTCTCCTCACGTCACCCGCCGGGTTCGACTTGCAGACGGCAACCAACGTCCAGCGCGCACGATGCCGCATCGGTGACGGCCTGCCCCTTGGCGATCTCCGAAGCGATCCCGATGTCGTCGCCATGGTCGGCGGACAAGAGTGCCTCGAAGCTCTCCCGAGCGAGCACGGCCAGATCCCCCAAACGGTAGTTGACCTCGGGCCCATCCGCTCATGCAAAACCATGATGGCCTGTTGCCGGGCTGCCCGCGCCTCTCAGGCCGTATCGGTTGAAGGCTTGAAGGTTGGCGAGGTTCCGAGGATCGCCCTCGTGTCAGTCAAGCTCGACAGAGCCCGTGTTGCATTCAGGCAACTGAAGGGACTGTTCAGTCGCCCCGCATTGAAGGCACTGGTGATCGACGAGACAGCAGACACTCTCATCATTCGCCATCCCTCTGGCCGTCCTATCGAAATCTCATGTGTAGCCGGCGGACGCGCCGCAAGCGGGTTCGTGGGAGACTGGTCAGCCGGAGTCATTGCCGACGAAGCCCCGCGCATGGTGGGCCGCGACGATGGCGCCGTGACGAACCTTGATGACATCACCAGCGCCATCCGGGGCCGCTTGCTCCCTGGCGCTCAGATCCAGCTCATCGGCTCACCATGGGCCCCGTCGGGTCCCGTGTATGACCTGGTCCAGCAACACTGGGGCAAGGTGGGCACATCGAGCATTGCTGTTCTCAGGAGCACCGGCCCTCAGAACAACCCCTCTCATTTCAACCCGAAGTTTTGCGAGCGACTGAAGGAAACGGATCCAGTCGCTTACATGACGGACGTGGAGGCGCAATTCGCGAATCCCGAGCAAGGCTTTGCATCGCCGATCGCCATCCGATCCTCACGTCGAGAGGAGCCCTACGAGCTGCCCTACGAATCCGGCTGTTCGTATGCCGCAGCCGCCGATCCCTCGGAAGGCGGGAGCAAGGGCAACGGGTTCACCCTCGTTCTGGTGAAGCGAGAAGAGATCAAACCAGAAGCCGGCGAAGCTGGACTCCCTCGCTACAAATACCGCGTATGCATCGCCAGAGAGTGGCGCGGTGTTCGCCCCGATGACTGTTGGAAAGAGATCGCGGAACTCTGCAAGGCTTACCAGTTGTTCTCGGTCGACACCGATCAGTATGCAGCCGCCGCAAATGCGGATCTCGCGAGGCGCTACGGACTGAAGCTAGTCGTTCGTCCGACAACGGCCGGCTCCAAGCTCGAAGACTTCACGAATCTTGCAACTCAACTCCACACCGGATGCGTGGAATTGAGCCCAGAAAAGCAGCTAATCAACGATCTGCTGTCCGTGAAGAAACGAACCACGGCGAACGGTTACACGATCGTTTTGCCAAAGACCGGCGACGGTCGGCACTGCGACTTTGCACCCGCTCTAGCATCGGCCGTTCGCGCTTCATTTAAGCGCCGCAATCGCCTGCTCGAAGCATTCGCAAACTACCAGCCGTCCGGCGACGGTTGGCACAATCCACTTTATCCACCGGAGATGATCAAATGAGAGACTTTTTAGAAGAACGATTCAGGGTTCACATGCACTTTGCTTTTACCCACTTGAGCGCAGAGAGCATTGGAGCACTTGGCGCCTGGCTCGCTGCTAATCCGCCCGCTAGTAATTCAACGCAAGCGCGCGAAGCGTTCCTAGCGGCGTTTTGGGAAGCAACCAAAGAAGACGGCGCCGCATATGAGACGGGGGAAAACTGACATGGCCATCACGATCGAACGCCTCGAAAAAATGGAAGCCGCCGGGACGCTGACTCACGATCTGCGTGTCGAACTGTCACGTATGCGCAAAGAACGCGACCTAGAGCGCCAGCTAGCGGAAGCCGAAGCAGCCGCCAAAGCTGCGCCGAAAAGGCCCGCTCCCGTGGCCCTCCCCGAGGAACCTCAGGCAGCCGATGACGTGCTTATCGTCGCGGTGAACCGTGTCCCAATGGGCGCCGCCATCATCCAAACGGTCGGCGATCAAGACTATGTCTGGAACGGCCGCTCCACTTGTTTCGTGCCGCGCAAACTCTGGGACGCTGAGTTGTTCAAGCGGCGGTTCAGTTGGCAGCTCGATGACATGTTCGTCATCCATGAGGACTGGCACGGTAAGCTACTGGATCCCCGTCGCCTGGTCTCTGCGACACGAGCGGCGGAGCAAGAGATTGCGCACCTTATCGACAACGTGCGCTCGCCTCTCATTGCTCACCTTTGGCAGTCATCGCTCAAGGCAGACAATCAACGCACTCGCAAGCTCGACGACTTGCTAGCACGCGAGGGGATCGTCCGCCCTGAGCCTCTGACTGGCAGCGACGCATGGGAAATAATTGTTGCCAAACGAGCCGCAGACGAGAAAGCCAAAGCGGAAGCGCTCGAAAAACGACGCAAGCAAGCCGAGCAACAGCGCAAGCACATGGAGATCGGCATGAGAGAAGAAACAGCCAGGATTGCCGCAAAAAGAGCCGCGCAGGAGGCCTACAGGAAAGCCCTCGACGACATCGCGAACCCCACGAAAACCACCTCCACAAGGCGCAAGACAGCCTGAAAGGAACACTCATGATTAAGTTAGACTCAGACGACGTTGATTTCCTCACCATGGTCATCAACAAAGGCAACACTCAGCAGTCAGCAGCCGCCAAGACGAGGCTTCAAGACTTGATGCGCCTAGACGCCATGACGGGCGGGGGAGAACATGTCTACCTCGACTCGAAAGACTCGGGGAGCGATCCAGTGGAGAAGGCACGCCAAGAAATGATCGAGCGCAATCGCAACGCATGGAAAACAGGTACGCGCCTGGATGTGACTTACGTCCAACCAAACGAAGCCGAGCAACCGCGAAACTTTCGAATGCCAGAAGGCGACGTTGAAGACGAAGCCGAAAAGGCCCGAAAAGAAATGATCAAGCGACACCAGAATGCCTGGAAAAAAGATCCCTGGCAGCCGGGACAAGACTAAAGGTGCGGGTCTCCTCCCACCTGGGGCGCGTGTTTTTGAATTGCCGCGTTAAGGCCGAAATCGTGGCCTATAGCCCCTCATGAGCGTCACTCGCTCCCCCTCCTCTGTAGCTAGGGCGCTCCGGAGGAGGGGCCGCAGGTGTTTTCCCTTGGCTCACAAATGACTGACACCACATCCACCGCACCCGTTCGCTCATGAGTTTCGCAGACGACATAGCGGACACCTCCGACCTTCCCCCGGTGGACGACTCCCTGGCCCTCTTGGCTGCCCATCGGCGCCTCGGGCCTCGGGCACGGCGGGTGCTCTGAGCATTGCTGAGAGGATGGCGCGGGCGGCCGTCACGTATGGGGACGACTTCGAGCGGCCGGCGGATTGGCGTCGGGAGGCGATGGAGGAGCGGTTGGATTTGTTGGTTTATGAGACGGTGGGGTTGGAAGTGGAGAGCTGACCGATGGACGATATGCTGACACTTTCGGCTCATACCCCAACAGTTGATGTCGGTTCCGCCAGCAGACGAATCCAGCCAGAACTTGCCGCTGGTCCAAGAAAATCCAGTCTGCTCATACCCTTGCGAGTAGAGAAAACGGCGCGAAAACGAGCGGTTGGACATTCTAGCGCCCAGACTCTTTGCCAACCCAGCAGGGCGTCTTATGCTGAACCAAAGCCCGTAGCAACGTTCATGCGATTCGCCATCGTAATGGAAGGGCACCTGACGAACGGCGTCGTCAGGGGTGTTGCCTGGCCCCGAAGGATGAGAATCCGACGGGGCTGTCCTATTTTACGGTGGGAACTTCGCGCGCTTGGACCGTCTCGACGCGAGCCAAACTTCTTGGGTCACCGGATAGGCGCTCACGCACGTCCACGCGTCTCCCGGTCCGGGACGCAAAACGACGCGAAGCGAGCGTGCGTTCGTCAGTGGTCCGTGGACCATCCGCTTTTCGCGCGCACTAGTGGCACCTGTTCCAGGAATCGAAACCGTGTATTTCGAGACGGCGGGGAGAACGTCATCCATCAGCCTCGCGCGCTCAAGATTGAAGCGGCGGTTTTCCCGGCGACCACCTCCCAACTGTCGCGAGACACGCTCGCCGATCGGCACCTCCTCCCCCGAGTCTGCCTCCGTGGAAAAGAGGTGGGTTGCTTGCCGCTCGAAGACGATTGTGACTGGCTGCCCATGGCAGCTGATCTTGTGGGCCCCGGCCAGCTTGGCTGCGTAGTAGGCCCTTGCCTCGTCGAGCGAGGAAATCGAAGCGGAATCAGGCGGGGCGGGCACGCTAGGGGGGACGATACGCGGCGCGCCCTGATTCGGCTAGTTTCTCCCGCCCTCCTATTGAAAGTCGTTTTCGCTTTCCATCCATGGAAAGATGCTGTAAGACAGTGAACAGATGGCTAGCCACGGTGACCCCCTATTCAACATGTGTCTCGACGCCAGGGACCGAGCGTTGCTCGATGCTTTGGTCGAGCACGAGCGCT
>CAYMQT010000143.1:0-12373 GCA_964392575.1 uncultured Polyangiaceae bacterium | reverse complement strand
CCAGCGCCTGGGATGAAGGCCATGAACAGGGAGTGGCGGAAGGACGGGCGGAAGGACGGGCGGAAGGCAAAGCAGAGGGTCGATCCGAAGGCGAAGCCAAGGGCATTGCCAAAGGCGAACACCTCCTTCTGAAGAAGCAACTCAAGCGGAAATTCGGGCCGCTATCTGAAGAGATGCAGAAATGCCTGGAAGCAGCGAGTGAAGGCGAGCTGACCCTATGGGCGGAGAGGATCCTGACGACCGAGAGCATCGAGGAAGTCTTTGGACAATAGGAAAGTCACCCTGGGTCAGGAAAGAGATGGCGCCGGACGCGCCTATCCACTAGAGCCCGTTCGTGCGATTCGTCGATGAGTGCGTATTCCGTGTTGAAGCGGGCGATGGCGGAAACGGTTGTGCTGCCTTCCGAAGAGAAGCGTACGTCCCTTTTGGCGGTCCTTCGGGCGGAGATGGAGGCAAAGGGGGTAGCGTCATCTTCGAAGGAGACGGGGGAAGGACGTCCCTGCTCGACTTGAAGCACATGCGCGTGTTGCGAGCAGAGCGGGGCGAACACGGCAAGGGCAGCGACAGATACGGAAAATCTGGACAAGACGAGATCGTGCGCGTCCCCCTCGGCACCATCATCAAGGACAGTACGAGCGACGAAATCATCGGGGAAGTGCTCACCCACGGCAGTCAGATCATTGCCGCGCGGGGCGGCAAGGGAGGACGCGGAAACAAGCACTTCGCCACACCCATCGACAGAGCCCCGCGCAAAACGGAGCCAGGAGAGCCAGGTGAACAAAGAAAGGTCAAGCTTGAACTCAAGGTGATGGCAGACGTGGGACTGCTAGGGTTCCCCAACGTCGGTAAGAGTACTTTCATCGGAGCAGTCAGCCGCGCAAGACCCAAGATTGCGAACTACCCGTTCACCACTCTCGTCCCTCAGCTGGGCGTCGTGAAACTGGACGATTTTATCGGCGCCGAACCCGGGGACACCTTCGTCGTGGCGGACATTCCGGGCCTCGTCCCAGGAGCCGCCGAGGGGGCGGGACTTGGGATTCAGTTCTTACGCCATGTGGAACGCACGCGCGTCCTCTTACACCTGGTCACGCTCGATCCCGGCGAAGGAAGGGACCCCCTCGACGACTACTTCACCTTGCGTTCTGAGCTTGAAAAGTTCGACCCACAGCTCGCCCAGCGACCCGAGGTGGTCGTCGTCAGCAAAGGGGATCTCACCGATGTCAAAGAAGCTTACGCGGACCTCAAGGACGCCTTCGCTGAAAAAGGCGTCCCCACGATGCTCTTCAGCGCCGCCACCCGAGAAGGCTTGAAAGAGATCATTTCCTCCCTGAAAAAAGCCCTCATGCTCTAACCAGGATAGGCGTCCAGCTCGTTATCAAACGTGTAGTCGTCCGAAGCCAGGTTGTCGAAGCGCGTGTACTGAGAGGTGAACTTCACTTTCACGGTCCCCGTCGGACCGTTCCTTTGCTTAGCTACGATGATTTCTGCGATCCCCTGATCCGGGCTGTCGTCGAAGTAGTAATCGTCTCGATAGACGAACATGATCGCGTCTGCGTCCTGCTCGATGGCACCTGACTCACGCAAATCGCTGAGCTGAGGACGCTTATCCTTCGTTCCGCGATTTTCCACACCACGGTTCAGCTGACTCAGCGCCATCACCGGCACGCGCATTTCCTTGGCGAGTTGCTTCAATCCTCGGGAAATTTCTGAAATTTCCTGCTCGCGACTGTTCACTCCTTTGCGTCCGCTCATGAGCTGCAAATAGTCGATAGCGACCAAGCCGAGCTCCTTGGGGCCGTCCGGATGCCGCGCCAGCTCCGCCTGTAAACGACGCAATTTTGCGCGAAGATCCAAAAGTGAGATGGCCGGCGTATCATCGAGCCAGATGGGCAATCGACCGAGCCGCGCAGCCGCATCCGTCAGCTTGTTCCATTCTTCCGCCCCCACTTGCCCGCTCCGCAAACGAGCCATGTCGACGCGCGCTTCACTCGAAAGCATGCGGGCTGCCAACTGCTCACGCGGCATTTCCAGAGAGAAAAACGCAACCCCATCACCGCTCACCTGAAGAGGAGCAGCCCCCGGCTCACCGCTAGAAACCAGCTTCTCAGCCGCCACGTTGGCCGCGACGTTCAGGACGAAAGAAGTTTTTCCCATGCCAGGGCGCCCGGCAACGATGTAGAGATCACCCTTGTGAAGCCCTGAAGTCCGCCGGTCGAGCTCCGTAAAACCGCTAGAAAATCCGGTGACGCCGCCTCCACGCTGCCGGGCGGCGGTGAGCACATGAAAAGCCTGCTCGATGGCGTCACGGACCGGAATGACGTCGCTCTCCGCCTTCACGCGAGCTAGATCGAAAATCGCTTGCTCTGCTTCATCGACGAACGCTTGGATGTCACCCGTGTCCCCGTAGCCTTCAGCCGCGAAGCGCTGACAAGTGGCGATCAAACTCCGCAAGCGCCATTTTTCCCGAATGGCACGAGCATGGTCTTCGACGTGGGCTACCGCCGGAGTAGCGTCCACCAACTGAGCCAAGTAGGGCGTCCCTCCGACCTGATCCAATCGTCCGCGATCCCGGAGAAAACCCGCTACGGAAACCGTGTCCACCGAAGAACCCTTCTCCGCGATTTCGTACACCGCTTCATAGATGCGGCGATTGGCGTCGACGTAGAAATGTCGTGGTTCCAAGATCTCTTGAACCAGGTCAAAAGTCTCGGATGAAAGTAGAATGCTACTGAGGACCGCGGCTTCAGCATCCAGATCGGCCGGCGGTACTCGCCCGGCATTTTCCCGCACATCCGCTGCGGGATCAGGGGGCGGTCCCCTGCGAAAATCTCTGAATTGGCTCATGCCGTATTGAATCCTTTGAAAGCAGCCTCAGCCGCACTGGGCTCGGACTTTCTAAAGCGAGAAGGCTTTCTAAAACGGGAAACCCCCGGTGGAAAGAGCCAACGGGGGTTTCTCGATCTCCCCCGAAAACCGGAGGTGAAAAGAAGGCAGATGAATTCAGCCTGCCTTGACGACCTCGACGCGGAGGTTGGCTTCCACTTCGCTGTGGAGGCGAACCTTCACGTCAGAAAGACCAAGACTCTTGATCGGCTCGCCGAGAGAAATCTTCTTGCGATCGATCTCGAGGCCCTGAGCACGATAGGCTTCCTCGATGTCCTTGGCCGTAACGGATCCGTACATCTTGGATTCCTCGCCCACACTGCGCTCCAGCTTGACGCTGGTTGCTTCGAGCTTGACTTTGAGTTCTTGAGCCTGCGCCAGCTTGTCGGCTGCTTGTGCAGCGGCCAGTCGACGAAGGTCCTCTACCCGCGCCAAGTTTCCCTTGGTGGCAAGCATCGCCAAGCCACGCGGAATGAGGAAGTTGCGCGCGTAGCCAGGCCTCACCTGAACCACTTCGCCGCCACTGCCGAGGTTGTGTACGTCCGCTTGCAGGACGACTCGAATCTGATTTGCCATGATGAGCCTCCTCAGTAGTTGGTGGTGTAGGGAAGAAGCGCGAGCACGCGAGCACGCTTGACCGCAGTGGTCAGAGCGCGCTGATGCGTGGCGCACAAGCCAGAAACACGACGCGGAACGATTTTCCCGCGGTCGGTGATGAAATAGCGAAGAAGCCCAGGGTCCTTGTAATCAACGACCTGAGTCTCATCGTGGCAAAACGGGCAGCCACGGCGGCGCGTACGGCGGAAACCGCCTTCCTTCTCTCCGCGTTCCCCGCGATCTCCGCGATCGGGGCGTTCTGATTGCATCATTCGTCGTCTCCTTCTCCAAGGTCACCTGAGACGTCACCGTCCAGATCATCTACATCATCGAGGCCGTCGTCATGGCGCGATTCGCGCATGGGGCGTCCACCTCCAACGAGACCGAGTTCCTGCTCAAAGGACATCTCTTCTTCCTCACCGGCAGCCGGCGGCTCTTCAGCCTCAAATTTGATGCGCTCCGCATCGAGCTCGATCTCACCCGGATCGTCCGAGAGCTTGACCGTCTGAAATCGCATCACCTCGTCGATCAGACGAAGGTTGCGCTCCAGCTCTGCCACGAGGGCGCCGTCACCGAGGAAATTGATGTAGACGTAGAGTCCACGCTTGTGATGCTGAATTTGATAAGACATGGGGCGACGGCCCCAATTCTCGACGAGAGTCAAAGTCCCACCCTGTCGCTCGATCACGTCAGCCACGCGCTGAGCAACTCGCTCGGCGGGAAGCTTTTCCGTCGTGGGGCGGAGAATGTAGACGACCTCGTACTGTCGCGGCGGAAGTTCCGCCTTTTGTGCTTGTGCCATGGTTTCTCCCTATGGGTAGTTGCCAAACCAGAGAATTCTGGAAGGCGGGCCCCCGAGAAGCTCGGGAGCAAGGAGCGCTGCCTCTCGGCAACTTCCGTCCCTAAGGACGGCGATTGATTTGATTCATTGCCGCCGGCATCCCGCATTTCACGAGAAGCTCGACTGCGTCCGCGGCGGCTTCGAGTAAGGTCTTCACCTGACTTTCTTCCTCGGGGGCGAAAGCCTGTAGCACAAAATCCGTAGGGACCCCGCGAAAATCTTGAGGCGGACGGCCGATTCCAACACGAAGACGCTTGAACCCGGGCGTCCCGAGCTCCTGATGAACCGATTTAAGGCCGTTGTGACCCCCAGAGCCTCCCCCCTCCTTCAGCTGAAGCCGCCCCAAAGGGAGATCCATTTCATCGTGGACGATCAGCACCTCCTCAGGCGGCACCTTGAAAAACGCGGCCGCCGGCTGCACGGACTGCCCAGAGAGGTTCATGAAGGTCTGGGGTTTCAGCAAATAGGTTTTCTCATGCCCCTTTTGCCCCGGTAGCTCTACGAGAGCCACCTGCGCGCGGAATTTCTCCCGAAATGCAGGACGACCCCACCGCTCTCGGATGAGGTCGACGACATGAAATCCGACATTGTGCCGGGTGGCTTCGTATCGGCTGCCGGGGTTTCCAAGCCCGGCAATGATCACTTCGAAGCGCCTGCCTCGGGCTTGGCTCCCGGTGCAGCCGTAGCAGCAGCAGCCTCTTCCTCTTCCTTCTTGCTGCGGCGATCCATAGCAACCAGGGCCACCGTGCGCTTCTCACCCAGAAGAACTTCCACACCTTCCGGAAGGACGAGTTCCTTGACCGACAAGGTATGATCCACATCGAGGTCACTGATGTCGTGGGTGACCTGCGTAGGGATGGCTGACGGCACGCAGCGAATGGGGAGTTCACGGAACACCTGACGGAGAACGCCGCCCATCACGATACCCTTGGCCTTACCGGTCAGGTTGAGCGGGATGTTGACCTCGACCTTCTCGTCATCGGAAACTTCGATGAAGTCCGCATGGAGAAGCTTGCGAGAAAGCGGATGATACTGATAGTCGCGGATCATGGCCTGGAGGGTCTGGCCGCTGACGTCCATTTGCACGACTGAATTGACTCCGCGCTCACTCGTGAGCACGTCCACAATCTCCGTCGGAGAAACGACGAGATGCTTGGCGTCGGCGCCCTTTTTGTACGCGACGGCGGGCAGCTTGCCCGAAGCGCGGAGGCGACGGCTTGCGCCTTTGCCGTGGTCAGTTCTCAGGGTGGCAGCAATCTTGGTGACCTGCATGATATTCATTCCTCAAAGGGGGAGCGCCTAGTAGCATCGCTGAGCGAAAAAGCGAGCCCAGACGGCATATAAAAGTGCCCACGCGCCTGTTTTTACCGAAATTTTCAATTTTCTGGCTCCCCGCGAGATCTGGTGGGGGGGTCCCCTCACCCATTTGGGGCTGAGCAGCGGCAGGGCTCCTGCTTGAGAGGTGTTTAGACGAAAAGGGAGCTCACGGAGTCACTGTTGTGAATGCGCTTGATGGCTTCCGCGAGCAGCTTGGCCGTGGAGAGCACCTTGATTCTAGGGCACTTGAGCGTCTCCGGTCCGTGACCGATCGAGTCGGTGACCACGACCTCATCAAGGGGAGAATCCATGATCCTCTGTACGGCAGGACCGCTCAAAACGCCGTGAGCCGCACAAGCCACCACGCTCCGTGCTCCCGCGTTCTTCACCGCCCGGGCAGCGTTGCAGAGAGTGCCGGCGGTATCGATCAAATCGTCTACGATGATGCAGTCACGCCCCTTCACATCGCCGATGATGTGCATGACCTCGCTGACATTGGCGCGTTCCCGCCGCTTGTCGATGATGGCAAGTGAAGCGTCGAGACGTTTTGAATACGCTCTCGTGCGCTCCACGCCGCCCGCATCGGGAGAGACGAAGACAGCGTTGTCGTTGTACTTTTTGCTCAGATAGTCTTCAAGAAAGACCGGCAGCGCGTGCAAATGATCGAAGGGAATGTTGAAAAAACCCTGGATCTGCCCGGCGTGGAGATCGATGGAGACCACCCGTCCCACCCCCGAAGCGACCAAGAGATCAGCCACCAGTTTAGAGGTGATGGGCGTGCGGGGCGCTGCCTTGCGATCTTGTCGCGCGTATCCGTAGTAAGGAATGACTGCCGTGATGGATGCCGTGGACGCTCGCCGCAGGGCATCACACATGATGAGCAGCTCCATGAGGCTGTCATTCACCGGCGAACACGTGGGCTGAATCACGTAGACATCACGCCCACGAACATTCTCCCGGATCTCGCAGAAAGTTTCCCCGTCACTGAAGCGGGACACACGCGCTTCGCCGAGGGGTACTCCCAAGGTGTGAGCGATCGATGCCGCAAGTTCAGGGTTAGCGTTCCCGGTGAAGAGACTAAGCTTGTTTTCCGACACTGAAGTCCTCGCAGAATGGCGGCCAAAACGGCTTGCGGCCAAAAACTGCTTATTTTTGGCGGGACAAGGCGCGCGTGGGGTAGCAGTCGCCTAGGTCACTGTCAATCTGCTCAGGCTAGAACGCAGCTATCGATAGGGATTGCTGTCGAGGGCGTCGAGCGGGTTCTTCTTCTTCGGACTCGGCGCTGGAGCAGGTGACGGCGAGGGCGAGGGCGAGGGCGACGGTGAGGAGCGAGGGCCCGGTGCAGGGCTCGGTGAGGGAGCTGGACTCGGGCGTGGAGCTTCCGGCGTCTCGTCTACGTCTTCAAGGGTCACCGCCTGATCCGCCCCGACCTTGGGATCGAGGGGAAGAGTGGGCGAAGTCGTGTCCTCTGCAGGCGGTGCCGTCAGCGCGGGCGTGGGCGTGGGTCCCGAAACGGCTTTGGGTAAATCCTCCGGCGTCTCACTGAACAGCAGCCGATGTCCCAAAAAACCGAGCGCGCCAAGCGCCACAATCCCGATCAAGGGCAGCCACTTTTTGCGAGGTGGCGCCGCATACGTCATCTCGGTCCGCCCGAGGGTCTCGAGTCCCGGTGCAGAGGTTCCGCGCGAAGGGGTGCTCATCGTAGGGGCGGGCCCGACGGCGCTGTCTGCCTGAGCCGTCCACATGCGAACGGCTTCACGGGAGGTGCGGATGTCTTGCCCCATCACCTTGTCCATGTAGGACTGCACGTCGCGGGGACTTCCGAGCTCACCAGACGCTTGCGCTGCCTTTTCCAGCTCATCGGCAAATTCCGCACAAGTGGAGATGCGCCGAGCGGGGTCCCGCTCCAGGGCTCTCATGATCACGCGACAGACCCCCGGCGACAAGTGCGGAGCAGCTTCTTTCAAGTCTGGGAGGGGATCGTGCAGGACGCGCGACAAAGTCGCTGCTTCATTTTGTGCCTTGAACAAGCGACGGTGAGCAAGCGCCTCCCAAAAAACGACTCCGGCCGCAAAGACATCCGCACGCCGGTCGAGATCTTCATCTCCCCTCGCCTGCTCGGGCGCCATGTAAGCGAGCTTACCCTTCAGCTGACCCACTCGGGTAGCGGACAGGCGAGTCGCCGCTCTTGCAACTCCGAAATCCGTGATCCGTGAAATGCCATCCACTCCCACCAGAACGTTCTGAGGAGAGACGTCTCTGTGAACGACACCGGCCAAAGCACCCGTCTCATCCCGGAGTTCGTGCGCCGCATGAAGCCCGCTCAGAGTGTCCACTGCGATGCGAATCACTTCACCGGTCGGGAGGCGTTGCTTGTTCGAGGCGGCACGAGCCAAGAGGCGCGCGAGTGTGTCGCCCTCGATGTACTCCATGACGAGGTAATAGGCGTTCTCGCTGGCTCCCACTTCCAGGATGGGCACGACGTTGGGGTGATGAATGCCAGCGGCTAGGCGCGCCTCATCCAGGAACATCTCCACGAACTCCTTTTCGTGCTGCAGATGTGGATGCAGACGTTTGACCGCGTACATGCGCTGAAAACCGCCAACGCCCGTCAAACGCGCGAGGAAGACCGTGGCCATGCCGCCAGAAGCAATCTCACCTACCAGCTCGTACCGATCGACAAACTGTCTGCCACCCGTCTTGAGATCGAGAAGCTTGGCGGTCATGACGAATTCCTCGCCACGCCGCTACTTTGGAGAGCGGTGCTCACAGCTGATGGTTCCTCACGAACGCCCTTTGACTCTCAGAAGGTGCCCAGCGCCCCAATGGCCGCCCCATCACCGACAGCAATCACCGGTCGGACGAGGACATCACCCTTGGTGTAGCGCATCTTGCTGAGCGCTGAATCGGATCGGCCACCGAAATCCGTCAAAAAGGCGCTGGTAATGGTGAATACGGCAAAGGCCGCCGTGGCCCCGACGGCGATGTTGGCGTAGGTCTGGTTGCGCACTCCTTGACGATACTCGGGACACGTGGTGTCGCCCTGTACACAGTTGTCGATGACCGCCTGAGTCCCAGGATTGTTCTTGGCGTTGAGGCCCAGCACCACAGTCGCCACTCCCCCGGCCACGGTCAGTCCAAGACCGGTATAGAACACGGCCGGATGCCAGCCCTTCCTCTCGGGCTGATGATCCGCCGGAGAGTCCGTCCCATCCTGTGGCTGAGCATCCTGCTGATGAACGGGCACCTCGGGAGCGAAAAAAGCAACTTCCGCTTCTCCGCCCGCCTGGGCGCTCACGGACTCACGCTCTGTGCGGTTACCGGACCAGCTCGCCACAAAGGTCGAATTGCCCGGGTTCATGTAGACGATACGATTCGTCCGGGCAGCTCCGTGGACGATACGATTGTCGAGCAAGAGTTCACAGGGTTCATCACAAGTGACAGAAACCCTTGCGAACTCGCCTCCGTTTTCGTCGATCACCGCCTGCGCTTCTTCGGACAATTGTGCTTCCCCGCCATGACGCTCAAGAGCCAGAGCCGCCAAAGTCAGAGCGCGATCCATGTGCCCCGCCTCTTTCCTCGCAAAGATGGCAAGACGAATGGCCGCAGGGCTGGGGGCAGCAGCGTCCGCGGACTCAAACATTTCGGCCGCTTCGATGTACTGTCCTTCCCGAAAGCGCTCACGTCCCAAATCATAAGATTCAGCTGCGCGCTTGATATCCGCGGAAGTCGGCGCTGCACCATCGGCCATCGCTACCGTGGGCAGCGAAAGGCAAAGGGCGAACAACGAAATTCTGAATAGAGATCGCATGGTTAATGATAGCCGGGTGTGGGGCCCGGTGCGAACCCGAGAGTACGACGAGCTTGTCACAGTAGCGAGTAAAACCGTCTCTCTCCCGTTCACTGGTGGTTTCGAGCGGGATGCGAGCAGCCTCCTACCATGTATCCCATTTACCTACATGGGAACTCTACCGCATCCGTGGGAACCGTGTCGTGTTTCACGCCGCGTCCGGCCGAACGGACAAACCCATCTCATGCCGCGCTGAAGCTCCTCCGCCGCTCACCCAGAAGAGTAAAAACAAGCTTCGGCGGAGGATTTGAACACTCGCGAGGGTATTTACACCATTTCGACGAACAGGCGGTCGGGCTCTTCGAGCATCGCTTTGACGTCCTGAGCGAAGGCCGCGCCGACATGACCGTCGATGATGCGGTGATCGAAAGAAAGGGCGAGCACCATGACCTGACCGATGCGGATCTCGTCATCGACGATGATCGGGCGCTTCTTCATTTCGTGGACCCCCATGATCGCCACCTCAGGGTAGTTGACGACCGGAGTCGAGAACAATCCACCGAGTCGGCCGAGAGACGTCACCGTAAAGGTGGAGCCGCCTACGTCGGCCGGGTTGATCTTCCCGACGCGAGCATCCGCAGCCATGCGGCTGATCTCCTTGGCGATTTCCAAAATGCTGAGCCTGTCCGCGCCGCGAATGACGGGCACCACGAGACCGGCATCCGTTGCGGTAGCGATACCGATGTCGAACGTAGCCTTGTGAATCATCTCGTTCGTGGTGTCGTCCACCCACGTATTGAGCGTCGGATTCTTTTTTAGCGAAGCGACGACCGCCTTGACGATGAAGGGAAGGTACGTGAGTTTGACGCCAGACTGCTCCGCAAAAGGCTGAGTGCGCTTGCGCAATTCCACGAGCTTGCTGCACTCGACCTCGTCGGCGTAGGTGAAGTGCGCAGCCGTACGCTTCGAGCGCGCCATGTTCTCAAAGATGCGCTTCCTCAAGCCTCGAATCGGGACTCGCTGATCCTGCGCGCTCGCTACGGGAGGCGTCACCGGAAGCGGCGCCGGAGCCAGCGCCCGCACAGGAGCAGCCGAAGAAGAGGCCCCTGCCCCTCCGGAAGCGGCGAACCGCTCCACGTCTTCGCGGGTGATTCGACCCGCTGAGCCCGTCGACGGCACCGATCCGAGGTCGACGCCCAGTTCTCTCGCAAGCTTGCGCGTAGCCGGAGCCGCCAGGGGTTTGTCCGAAGACGAATCGGTTTGGGGCGCAGTCGAAACCGTGTTCATCCCTGGAAGATCTTCCTTGATGTCCCCGACAGCCGTCGCTGCCGACTCCTTCGGTGCCGATGGCGCTGGAGCTGAAGCCGGCGCTGGCGCCGACGCTCCACTCCCGGAAGTCTCGAAGACCACCAGCGTATTACCCACAGGCACCACGTCGCCTTCGCCACCGCAGAGTTCGACGACAGTACCGGCCTGCGGAGCGCCAATCGTGACGGTCGCTTTGTCCGTCATGACCTCCACCATCTCTTGGTCTTCGGTCACTGTGTCGCCTACCGCGACGAGCCAGCTCACGATTTCTCCTTCAGTGACACCTTCGCCGATATCCGGCAGTTTGAACTCGAACTTGGACATTTAGTTTCGCTTTGTGGCGCTCGGGCTCGAGCGCGAGAGAGGGTTCGACCGGGGACTCGCCCGGTCGGGTCGACAATGGCCCAGGCATAGCCCGGGCGTAGACTGATCTGGCGAAAATTCTTCCTAGAATCAACTACTACGCACAGCTTCGAGAATGGCAGGCAGAATGCGGTGTGAAAGCGGCATATATTCGGACTCTAGGGCGTACGGGAAGGGGGTGTCGAAGCCCGTGATACGGACCGGAGCCGACTGCAGATGGTAGAAGGCCTTCTCGCAGACGAGGCTGATCAGTTCCGCCGCGAAGCCTCCCGTGCGCGGCGCTTCGTGAACCACGGCCAGGCGCCCCGTCTTCTTGACGCTCTCCACGATGGTCTCGATGTCGACGGGCCAGAGCGTCCTCAGATCGATGACCTCACACTCGACTCCCTGTTTGGCCGCCTTGGAAGAGGCGTCGAGCGCCTCATAGAGCATGGCGCCGTAGGCGAGCACCGTGACGTCTCGACCAGGGCGGACGACCGCTGCCTTGGAGAGCGGCACTCGGTATTCACCCTCGGGCACCTCACCTTTGGCCGCGCGGTAGACGCGCTTGGGTTCCATGAAGATCACAGGATCCGGATCCGCGATGGCTGAAAGAAGAAGACCTTTGGCGTCGTGGGCGTTCGAGGGAATGACCACCTTGATACCTGGAACACAAATGAACTGAGCCTCGGGGTGCTGAGAGTGGTAGTGACCCCCGCGAATCCCGCCGCCGACCGGAGTTCTCACGACCAATCCGGCGGTGTATTCACCCCCGGAGCGGTAGCGGTACTTCGAAAGCTCATTGACGACTTGTTCGTAAGCCGGCCAGAAAAAGTCCGCGAACTGGATCTCCGCGACCGGCACCATCCCGTACATGGCCATGCCCACGGCGGCGCCGATGATGCCGTTCTCCGTCAGGGGAGTATCAATGACGCGCTCTTCCCCAAACTCATTGTAGAGCCCGGCTGTCACGCGAAAGACTCCCCCGACCTTTCCGACATCTTCCCCGAGCAGCACGACGCGAGGATCGGCGGCCATCGCGATCCGGAGCGCGTCGTTGATGGCTTGAACCATGTTCATCTGAGGCATGACAGAAATCTCTACAGGCAGGTTTCGCGGCGGGCACAATCAGTGGAGGGTGCAGTCAGTGAGGGAGCATCAGTGAGATTTGGGAGCGCGGGGCCCACGGACGAGTTCTTCACACTGTTCGACCAGATGCCACGGTCGCGTCTCATAGACGTCTTCAAACATGCTCTCCAAAGGCGGTGGGGGAGTCGCCTCGCTGACCGTCACCG